>RFOZ01000031.1 GCA_009926405.1 Cytophagia bacterium | reverse complement strand
CGAAATCCTTCCGGATGCATTGGCCGGTCTGGCCGCCTCCGCGGCCCTTGCGGTTTCGAATGTGCCCTTCAACGGGCCGATTTCCGAGGTACGGGTTGCCCGGATTGACGGAGAATTTGTGATCAACCCGGCGACCAGCGCTCTGGCTGGTGCCGATATGGATTTGATTGTTGCGGCCACCATGGACAACGTGATGATGGTCGAGGGTGAAGCCAAAGAATGTTCCGAACAAGAGCTGGCTCAAGCCATTTTGGTGGCGCATAACGCCATCAAAGACCAATGCAGGGCCCAGCTCGAGTTACGTGCGGCTGTAGGTGCCAAGCCCCGGACTTATTTGCACGAGCGCTCGGATGACAATCTGCGCCACGCTGTTGAAGCCTTTTGTTATGACAAGGTTTACAATGTGGCCCAATCAGGCGCACCCAAACACGAGCGCTCAGCAGGTTTCCGCCAGGTTCTTGAAGATTTCATCGCCTCCCTCGGAGAGGGAGCCGAGGTCGATAAGTTTTTGGTCAAAAAATACTTCCACGAGGTGGAGTACAAAGCCATGCGCAATATGATCCTGGATGAGGAACGTCGATTGGACGGTCGTCGCCTGGACGAGGTTCGTCCGATTTGGTGCGAAGCAGGTTTTCTTCCAGCGACCCACGGTTCGGCCCTCTTTACCCGAGGCGAAACTCAGTCCCTTACATCGGTTACCTTGGGTTCCAAAGAGGATGAGCAAATGATTGATGGAGCCGTTATTGCGGGCTATAACAATTTCCTCCTGCATTACAATTTTCCTTCCTTTTCAACTGGTGAAACCCGCCCCAACCGGGGTCCAGGGCGCCGTGAAGTGGGTCACGGAAACTTGGCCATGAGGGCCCTCAAGCAGGTTTTGCCTCCTCAGGAGGAATGCCCTTACACGATCCGAATTGTCTCTGATATTTTGGAATCCAACGGGTCTTCTTCCATGGCAACCGTATGCGCAGGGACCTTGGCCTTGATGGATGCCGGTATCAAAATCAAGGGCCCTGTTTCCGGAATCGCCATGGGTTTGATTACCGACGGGGATCGTTTCAAAGTTTTGTCCGATATCCTGGGCGATGAAGATCATTTGGGTGATATGGATTTTAAGTTGACCGGCACCGCCAAAGGCATCACCGCTTGCCAGATGGATATCAAGATAGACGGTTTGCCCTACGAAGTTCTTTTGCAAGCCTTGGCCCAAGCATCGGCTGGCCGCGCCCACATTTTGGGTGAAATGAACAAGGCCCTGGCGCAACCCCGCGAAGATTATCGTCCCCATGTTCCAAGGATTACCCAGCTCGTTATTGATCGTGAATTTATTGGGGCGGTCATTGGGCCCGGTGGCAAAATCATTCAAGAAATTCAACGCGAAACAGGTTCAACCATTAGCATCGAAGAAAAGGGCGAGCAAGGAATCGTACAGATTTATACAGCGGACAAAAACGGGATGGACAAAGCGGTGGCCCGTATTCGCGGTATCGCAGCCAAACCGGAAATGGGGGCCGTTTACACCGGTAAAGTCAAGTCCATTATGCCCTTTGGGGCTTTTGTAGAATTCATGCCTGGTAAGGATGGCCTCCTGCATATTTCTGAAATTCGTTGGGAGCGCATCGAAACCATGGATGGCGTCTTTACCGAAGGACAAGAACTCCAAGTCAAGTTGGTGGAGGTCGATCCCAAGACCGGAAAATTCCGTTTGTCGGCCAAGGCCTTGTTGCCCCGTCCGGAAGGCATGCCAGAACGTGGACCGCGCCCAGACCGTGGACCACGCCCAGACCGTGGACCGCGCCCCGAGCGTGGACCCCGTCCTGAAGGGGGTGAGCCTCGTTCGGAGCAAGATGAGTCCGGGGCCTAGGTCGTCTGCCCCCGGTTTTTTGTTATCCCTTTAAATTTTCCCCGTTTTGGGGAATTTGGCTCCTCGGCATCAATTTGCCGATGGTGCGCCAGCTCAAAATCATACGACAGATTACCGCCAGGGATCAACGATCGCTGGAACGTTACCTTCTTGAGATTGGTCGTATACCCCAACTCAATCCACAGGAAGAGGCTGTTTTGGCTCTGCGTGCCCGCAGTGGCGATAAGCAAGCTGTGGAGCAATTGGTGAGTGCCAACCTTCGTTTTGTTGTATCGGTCGCCAAACAATACCAAAACCACGGACTTAGTTTAAACGACTTGATTAACGAGGGCAATTTGGGCTTGCTCAAGGCGGTTCACCGCTACGACGAAACCAAGGGTTTCAAGTTTATTTCGTACGCCGTTTGGTGGATTCGCCAAGCCATTCTTCAAACATTGTCCGACCAAGGCCGCACGGTTCGATTGCCTACCAGTCGTTTAAATCGTATAGTGCAGGTCAAACGGTTGGCGAGTCGGTTAGAACAGGAATGGGGACGAGAGGTTCATTCGGTGGAACTGGCCGAGCAATTGGGACTGCGGCACGAAGAGGTGGAGGAACATATGGCATGGGCGATGCGCTCAAACGCCCGCGATGGGTCTTCCGGTAACGGGGAGGACGAGGCACCCTGGTCCGAACGTCTGGAGGATACAAACCTGCAAAATCAACCCGGTTGGCATTTGGAAAAGGAATCGTTGGCTCAGGATTTGGAATTGGTTTTGGGGGGGCTTTCGGCTCGCGAAGCTGAAATTCTACGTTGCTCCTTTGGTATTGGAGGTCGGAACTTACTGGAAACAGACGAGTTATCCAACCGTTTTCAATTATCCGGTGAACGAATTCGTCAAATACGTGAAAGAGCCCTGCGCCGACTTCGCGGTATGCCTCAAACCAGCCGCCTTCGAGTTTTCCTAGGCGTTGATTAAGGGTTCTATGGCCTGGGTTTAGCCTTCGTCTCCGCTGTTATGGTCTTCGCCGACCTGTACCATGATTTCGGCCGAAAACCTGAATTCCAATCCCGGGTTTTCGGATTGGAGGCGTTGCAACATCCATTCGGAATCGGCCAGGTACACGGAGTTCCCATCTTTGTCGTAGGCATGGTGTTCCCGTCGGTACTGAAAAAACGAGTCGATTTGCTCCGAATCAGAAGCGTGAATCCAACAGGCCTTGAGGTAGGGCAGCGCTTGGTACCGAACCTTGGCTCCGTATTCGTGAAGCATACGAAATTGGATAACATCAAATTGCAATTCCCCGACGGTACCGATTATTTTTCGGTTACCAGGTTGCTGGACAAAGAGTTGCGCTACACCTTCGTCGGTTAATTGGCGTAGGCCTTTGTCAAATTGTTTGGCTTTGAAGGGATCCAAGTTTTCGACTCTGCGGAACAATTCCGGCGAAAAGGCGGGGATGCCTTTGAAATATAATTTCTCGCCCTCCGTCAGGCTGTCGCCGATTTTGAAATTTCCGGTATCGTACAGGCCCACCACATCGCCGGGCCAGGCTTCATCCACCGTGTTACGATCACTGGCCTGAAACAAAAGGGGCGCAGCAAAGCGAAGTTTTTTGGACAAACGTACATGGTGATAAAATTTGTTACGCTCAAACTTACCGGAACAGATCCGCATAAAGGCAATTCGGTCCCGGTGGTTAGGGTCCAGGTTGGCGTGAATTTTGAAAACAAAACCCGTTAGCTTGGGGTGTTCGGTTGTAATGAGGCCTGCCTGGGTCAAACGGGGACCCGGTTCCGGGGCAATTTTTACAAACGTATCCAACAATTCTTTGATGCCAAAATTGTTCAAGGCGCTACCAAAAAACACCGGAGCCTGCTCAGCGGCCAGGTAGGCTTTCCGATCAAAGGAGCCATATACATCCAGTAATTCCAGATCTTCCCGCAGTTTGGGAGCCAAGGCCCCCAGGACTTTATCCAATTCAGGGTCGTCGGTTCCATCAAAATGCCGAATATCGGAAGCGATGGTGGTTTTGGAGGCCGAAAACAAATCCAGATCCCCCTTGTCCCGGTTGTAAACCCCCTTGAAACGATCGCCCTGGCCGATAGGCCAACTTAAGGGGCAGGGATGCAGGCCTAGTTTAGCTTCCAGTTCATCGAGAAGATCCCATGGATCCTGACCTTCTCGGTCCATTTTGTTGATGAGAACCAGAACGGGGGTGGCCCGCATACGGCAAACCCGCATGAGGTTTTCGGTTTGTTCTTCGACCCCTTTGGCTGCATCTACTACGAGAATGACCGAATCCACGGCGGTCAGGGTTCGGTAGGTGTCTTCGGCAAAATCTTTGTGCCCAGGGGTATCCAAAATATTGACCCGGCAACCCCCGTATTCGAAACCCATCACCGAGGTTGAAACCGAAATACCGCGTTGTTTCTCGATTTCCATAAAATCAGAGGTGGCCGTCTTCCGAATCTTGTTGGATTTGACGGCTCCAGCCGTTTGAATGGCCCCACCAAAAAGTAGAAATTTTTCGGTCAGGGTCGTTTTACCGGCATCGGGATGCGATACGATCGCAAAGGTTCGTCGGGGCAGGTGATTGGGCATAAAGCTTCCAAAGATAGGTCCTTGGGCTGTAAATTTGGGGTTCCTACCCAAGTCCTTACCCTTATAACACAAGATGGAAATAAACCGAGCGGTTCGATGGCTTCTGCTGAGTGCATCCTTCGTTTTGGCAATGATGCTGGGCTGGTGGCTTTGCTTCGATCAGTCCTCGGATAGCCCGGATTTACCATCCAAGGTGCCTGTCTTTGAATTCCCTCTGATTGGTCAAAGCGGGGTGGTGACACGGCATCAATTTCGAGGAAAGGCCCTTGTGGTATCCTATTTTAATCCGGATTGTTCGCATTGTCGTTCCCTTGCGGATGGGGTTGGAAAGCGTTCAGATCGCCTCGTTTACAAGGTTGGCGGCAAACCTTCAAAAGTTGCGTGGCTGTGGGTGACTCGGTTTGATGAGGACTCAGCCTGGGAGTTCATTCGTGAATTTGGTTTGGACAACCGCAAGGATGTTTGGTTAGCTGCCGACCGGGAAGGGGCCTTTTACAGGGCCTTTGGGGATATGCATGTGCCCTCGGTTTATGTCTTTGATCACCGAGGACAATACCTCGAAACGATTTACGACCAACCCGCTTACAGCGATATTTTACAAATTCTTGCTGGAAAGAAGGTCAACAAACCCAAAAAATCCCGCTAATCCTTCATGGCATTCTAAACCCTACCATCAAGCCGTTTCCCTGCTTGATTCATGAGGGTTTTGTTACAAAAGCATGGAAACCGGATCCCGTAACATCAGAGACAAACTCTGCAGGAAGGCGGCCCCGGTAGCTCCATCCACCACCCGGTGATCACAGCTGAGGGTTACGGTCATGCGTTGCCCGATGCCCAATTGCCCATCCCGAACAACAGGGCATTCTCGAACAGCTCCGACGGCCAAAATGCAGGCATCGGGGGGGTTGATAATGGCGGTAAAGGCCTCGATACCAAACATCCCTAAATTGCTGATCGTAAAAGTGTTACCTTCCCAGTCTTGGGGTTGTAGCTTCTTTTCTTTGGCTTTGCCTGCGTATTCTTTGGTTTGGGTAGCAATTTGAACCAAATTCTTCTGGTCTGCAAAACGCAAAACGGGAACGACTAATCCATCGGGCAAGGCCATCGCAACCCCGATATGGATATGGTTGTTTTGGCGTATGCGATCCCCCAGCCAAGAAGAATTGACGGCAGGATGTTGACGAAGCGCCATGGCAGCCGCTTTGATCACCAAATCGTTCACCGAGATTTTGACAGGAGCATTTTGGTTAAGCCGTTGGCGGGCCTCGACCGCTTGGTCCATGTCAATTTCCATCGTGAGGTAGAAATGAGGCGCGGCGTTTTTGGATTCGGTGAGCCGTCGAGCAATGGTTTTGCGCATTTGACTGAGCGGCTGGTCGGTGAACGATTCACCTTGACCTGCTGGTCGGTTGAGCCATGCACTCAGGTCAGGGGCTGATGGGGCATCTACAGGGGCCGATGCCAATGGGGCACCTTGGAGATCGCGACGGATAATGCGCCCATGGTCGCCACTGCCTTGAATTCGTCGCAGGTCCAGGCCTTGTTCAGCAGCTAATTTGCGGGCCAACGGACTGGCCTTGATTCGATGATGGTCTGAAGAGGGGGGGGCATCGGGCAAAACGGTTGCAGAGGCGCTTCCAACGGAACCAGCAGGCGCGGTCACCGAGGCTTCGCTCGCCGACGCGTTCTGGTTTTTGACGTCGGCTGGTGCGGACTCGCTCCCGCTCAGGATAGAGGCAATGTCTTCACCCTCTTTACCAACAATGGCTATCAAGGCGTCAACGGGCACCGCTTGGCCTTGCTCAACCCCAATGTGTAAGAGCGTTCCTTTCACATAGTTCTCCAATTCCATGGTGGCCTTGTCGGTTTCGACTTCGGCCAGGATATCTCCGACCTTGACCGTATCACCAACTTTCTTGTTCCAGGCGACAACGACCCCTTCGGTCATGGTGTCGCTCATTTTGGGCATGCGTATAATTTCGGCCATGGTGTATGGTAGGTTTTCAGTGTTCCAGGTAAGTTTCCAATTGGCTGGAAGAACCGCAAAATTAATTCAATATTTTTGGCGCATGGCATTGACAAGCGCTTTTTTGGAGGAAATCCTCGCATTGCTTCCCGAAGAGCAGGTTTTGACCTCGGCAACCGAGGCCTACGGTCGTGATGAGACCGAAGATTGGCTGTTTGTACCCGATATCGTGGTCTTTCCGGACCAAGCATCGGAAGTTGCGGCCGTTTTGGCTTGTTGTCAAAAGCACAGCGTTCCGGTGACCTGCAGGGGAGGAGGAACGGGGCTAAGCGGAGGCGCTTTACCGGTTCAAGGGGGCTTGGTCCTCAGTACCGCTCGCTTGAACCGCATCCTATCCATCGATGCCGAAAACCTTCAAGTAACCGTGGAACCCGGGGTGATAACCCAGGTCATGCAGGAGGCCGTTCAAGCCTATGGCCTTTATTATCCCCCGGACCCATCGTCCAGAGGTACCTGCACCATCGGGGGAAATTTGGCCGAGTCGGCTGGTGGACCTCATGCGTTCAAGTACGGGACCACCAAAGATTACGTTCTTAATCTGGAAGTCGCTCTCATGGACGGTTCCCTGTTTTGGACGGGGGCTTCGGTTTCCAAATACGCAACGGGCTATCATCTCACCCAGTTGATGGTGGGCAGCGAGGGAACACTGGGCGTGATCACCAAAGCCGTTTTTCGGCTCATCCCTGCCCCCAAAGTGAATGTCCTGCTTTCAGTCCCTTTTTTGGACCTGGAAAGCGCTTGCAGGGCTGTCGCTGCCATCCCGGCCAGCGGTATTCGTCCATCGGCGGTGGAATTTATGGAACGCGAAGCCCTGGAATTATCGGCCCGCTATTTGGGGATGGACCTTCCTTATTCTTCGGACGTACAAGCCGAACTTTTATTGGAGCTGGACGGGGACAGCATGGAGCTGCTGATGGAGCAGGCTGAACAACTCTGTCCAATTTTGGAAGCCCATGGGGCCGGGGAAATTCGCTTGGCGGATCAGGCTGACCGCAAAGATGCCCTCTGGATGTTGAGACGACAGATTGGGCATGCGGTCCGGGCCTATTCGGTGTACAAAGAAGAAGATACCGTGGTTCCCATGTCGGCCTTACCGGCCTTGGTACGCAAAGTCAAAGCCTTGGGGGAGGCCTACGGGTTTCGTTCGGTTTGTTACGGCCATGCCGGGGATGGTAATCTTCATATTAATATCCTCAAAGAACAAATACCGGAAGAAGTTTGGAAGGAGCGTATTCCTATCGCCATACGGGAGCTTTTTGGGTATGTCCGCACCTTGGGAGGTACCCTCTCCGGCGAACACGGGATCGGTTGGTCCCAAAAGAAATACCTGGAAGTGGCGGTGGATCCCGTACAAATTCAGCTAATGCGAGGAATCAAGGCTGTTTTTGACCCCCAAGGTCTCCTTAATCCCGGCAAGATATGGGAGGCCTGATTCCTAGTCTGCGGGCCTATCTTTGCGCCTGCTTTTCTAAAAAATCCATATGAGTACACAAACCCTTCTTTATTTGGTCCCTCTTTGCGGGGTCGCTGGATTGCTTTTTACCTTCTGGAAATCATCGTGGGTCGCCGCTCAGGACCCGGGCGATGCCAAAATGCGCAAAATTGCCGGCCATATCGCCGAAGGTGCGATGGCCTTTCTCAAGGCTGAGTACAAGATTCTGGCTGTTTTTGTTGCTTGTGTTGCTGTTTTATTGGCGGTGACCAGTCCTACGGAGACCTCTTCCCCTATGGTAGGGGTTGCCTTTGTCGTGGGTGCCCTTTGTTCCGGTTTGGCCGGTTTCATTGGTATGCAGGTGGCCACCAAGGCCAATGTGCGTACCGCTCAGGCTGCCCGCACCGGGTTGTCCAAGGCCCTTGAAATCGCTTTCGCCGGAGGTTCGGTCATGGGTATGGGGGTAGTTGGCTTGGGCGTTTTGGGTCTGGGCTCTCTTTTTATTCTCTTTTCAAATCAATTTGGAACCGGTGATGCAGCCTCGGTTAACAAGGTCATCACCGTGATTACCGGCTTCTCTTTCGGTGCCTCCTCCATTGCACTTTTTGCCCGGGTTGGGGGTGGTATCTATACCAAAGCCGCTGATGTTGGCGCCGACTTGGTCGGTAAAGTCGAAGCGGGTATCCCCGAAGATCACCCCCTGAACCCTGCAACAATTGCGGACAATGTGGGCGATAACGTGGGCGATGTCGCTGGAATGGGTGCGGACCTTTTTGAATCCTACGTGGGTTCTATTGTCGGAACCATGGTTTTGGGTGCCGCTTTTATGGTCGGTGGATTCGCTGATAATTTTGAAGGATTATCCGGTGTTATTCTTCCCCTGGTCTTGGCTGGTACCGGTATTTTGATGTCCATTTTGGGAACCTTCTTTGTCCGAACCCGTGAAGGAGGCGATCCCCAGAAAGCCTTGAACATGGGCGAGTTTCTCTCGTCAGCTCTTATGATCGTTGCATCCTATTTCATTATCACCTGGATGTTGCCAGCCGAATGGTGGTTCAAGGATCCGCTTTACGCTTGGGAAGATCCAGAGCGTGGAAACCACTACACCGCAATGGGCATATTTTATGCAACCATCATCGGTTTGGTCGCCGGGGTTTTGGTAGGTTTGGTTACCGAATATTATACCGGTACCGGTAAAAAGCCGGTGCTTTCGATTGTTCGTCAATCGTCGACCGGTGCTGCCACCAACATTATCGCTGGTTTGGGCGTGGGCATGATGTCCACCGCCATCCCGATTCTTTTGATTGCAGCCAGCATCATCGGCGCCTTTCATTTTGGTGGTTTGTACGGAATCGCCATCGCGGCGGTTGGCATGTTGGCCAATACCGGGATTCAATTGGCCGTGGATGCCTACGGACCCATTTCGGATAACGCCGGTGGTATTGCTGAAATGAGCGAATTGCCCAAAGAAGTTCGTCAACGCACCGATAAATTGGATGCTGTAGGTAACACCACAGCCGCTATCGGCAAAGGCTTTGCCATCGCATCCGCTGCCTTAACGGCCTTGGCTTTGTTTGGCGCTTACATGTCTTCGGCCGGTATCGCTAGCATTGATATCTCCAAAGCCAATGTGATGGCTTGTTTGTTCATCGGAGCTATGTTGCCCTTTGTTTTCTCAGCCATGGCTATGGGTGCCGTTGGGCGCGCCGCTATGTCCATGATTGAAGAAGTTCGACGCCAGTTCAATTCCATCCCTGCCCTCAAGGCTGCTTTGGAGGCCATGCGTCGTAACGGTGACAAAGAGGTCAAAGATTGGTCTTCCGAAGATCAGGCGATTTTTCACCAAGCCGACGGCGTCGCTGAATACGGTAAATGCGTTGAGATCTCCACCAAAGCAGCGATTCGCGAAATGGTTCTGCCCGGTCTCTTGGCGGTGGCGGTGCCGGTCGTTGTTGGCTTCATCTTCGGAGCCGAGCCTTTGGGGGGTATGCTGGCCGGTGTGACCGTTTCAGGTGTTTTGATGGCCATCTTCCAATCCAACGCCGGTGGCGCTTGGGACAACGCCAAGAAAATGTTCGAAGAAGGCGTTGAAATCAACGGTAAAACATACTACAAGAAATCAGATCCACACAAAGCAGCTGTGGTGGGTGATACGGTGGGTGATCCCTTCAAAGACACTTCAGGCCCTTCGCTCAATATTTTGTTAAAACTCATTTCCGTGGTTGCTCTCGTTATGGCACCCGCCTTGGTGGACAAAGACAAGATCAAGACAGCGGTTGCTCCGGTTGCTCCCGTAATCGAAACAGTACAGTCCACGGAGGTTCCTGCCGAGCAAGCTCCTGCTGCTGAGCAGCCTGCACCGGTTGCTCCTTAAGGGCGCAGAATTTTTATTCGTTGTTACAGACGGGTCTTGCCCCAAAGGCAGGACCCGTTTTTTTTTGGCCCCAAATCCTTGCAGGGCCTTCTCTTGAAGGGTTGCCTAAAAAAGGCCGCCTAATTCGGTTTCGACTTTGTGGATGATCTCGCCAAAATCTTCGGGCTTTTCGGCAAAATTGATTTGATCCACCGGGATAATCAAAAGTTTGCCTTGCTGGTAATTTTCAATCCAAGCCTCGTAGCGTTCGTTGAGCCTCTTGAGGTAATCCAATCGAATATTGTCTTCAAAATCGCGCCCCCTCTTTTGGATTTGACGTACCAAAGTCGGTACCGAGGCTCGTAAATAAATGAGGAGATCGGGGGCCTTAAGATGAGCGCTCATGGCCTCAAAAAGCCGACCGTAATTGTCAAAATCCCGGGTGCTCATCAGTCCCATGGCATGAAGATTGGGTGCAAAAATATGAGCGTCTTCGTAAATGGTCCGGTCTTGAACCGTGGGATGGTCCTTGGCCGACATTTCTTGGTTCTGGCGGTAACGGGAATTCAAAAAATAGATCTGCAAGTTGAAGGACCAACGCTGCATGTCCTCATAGAAATCGTTGAGGTAGGGGTTGTGGTCAACTTCCTCAAAATGTGGTTCCCAGCCATAATGACGGGCAAGCATTTCGGTGAGGGTGGTCTTTCCGGATCCGATATTCCCGGCAACGGCGATGTGCTTGCTCATGGACGACGAATATACCCTAAAACCCCATGATTTCCCTCACCTTGTGGAGGGTTTCAACGGCCGAGCGCCTGGCTTTTTCGGCGCCGTATTGTCGAATCTCTTCAATCTTTTTGTGCTGGGATTCCAATTCCAGGATGCGTTCCCTCAAGGGTGCGAGGAAGGTGACCATGTCCTCGGCCAATTGTTTTTTTAGATCGCCGTAACGAATCGTGCACTTGGCATAGGCGTCTTTGAATTCAGCCCTTGTTTCGGGTGAAGAGACCAAGTCCATGAGTTGGAAAAGATTGGCGACGGCACCTTCCGGTGCAGTGTTGGGTTGGGTGGGGCCGGTATCGGTGACGGCGCGCATGATTTTCTTGCGAATGGAGGCGGGATCCTCCGCCAAAAAGATGGCATTGCCTTCGCCTTCGGATTTCCCCATTTTGCCGCTACCGTCCAAGCCTGGAACCTTGATGAGTTCGCTACTCTGGGAGGCCCGATACGGCTGAGGCTCCGGGAACCAATCCACCTTGTAAAAGTGGTTGAATCGTTGAGCAAAATTGCGGGCCATTTCCAGGTTTTGTTCTTGGTCTTTGCCGACCGGAACTTGTTGGCCCCGATGAATCAAAATATCCGCTGCCATGAGCACGGGGTAGGTCAACAGGCCGGCATTGACGTTGTTGGGCTGGGAGCGGACCTTGTCCTTGAAGGAGGTGCAGCGCTCCAATTCCCCAACATAGGCGTGCATGTTCAGGAGGAGGTATAATTCGGCTGTTTCAGGCAAATCGCTTTGGACATACAGCGTGCATTGCTCCGGGTCCAATCCTGCGGCCAGGTATTCAGCCAAAACGGTGCGGACCCGTTGTCCGGCCAAGCTGGGTTCCGGGTGGGTGGTCAGGGCGTGGTAGTCGGCAATAAAAAAATAACAATCGTGACGGGCTTGCATGTCCACAAACTGACGAAGGGCCCCCAGGTAATTGCCCAAATGAAGGCGGCCCGTTGAACGTATGCCCGATACGACTTTGATCTTATTCTCCATGGTGCAAAATACGGGGTGGGCGCCTTATCTTGACCCGTTATGCCCCTTTCAGGCCCCGCTCCCCAAAGCGCCGATGAACTATACCAGAGCATACGCCAACACCCGTTGCGTTTTGGGTATTACCGGTTCAGGGCTTACCTCTGTCTGCTTTACTTCGGTGTCTTTTTTGGGTTATCGTATCCATTTTTTCGATGGTGTATGGCTGATCCAGGACGCTACAAACTGGCTTTGCGTTGGCGAAGGGTTTGGGGTCGAAGCATTGCTTTTTTGTTCGGAATTCGTATTCGTTTGGAGGGCCAGCTACCTTTGGATAGGCCCAGGCTCTTGATTGTGGCCAATCATTTTTCATACCTGGATATCCCGGTTTTGGCCGCTGCGCTTCCGCTGGATTTGCATTTTGTGGCGAAGTCTGAACTTCTACGCATTCCGTTTTTTCGACATTTTTTTCGAACCATGGACATCGGGATTCCCCGCGGTTCGGCTCATGGATCGGTGAAGGCCTACCAGCGGGCGGAGGCCTTTTGGACCCAAGGTTCGGCGGTGGTGGTCTTTCCTGAAGGTGGAATTTTGGGGCAGGCACCCCACATGTCCCCTTTCCGGGTATCACCCTTTGCGATGGCGCTTCAACAAGGGGCCACGATCTTGCCCGTATCTTTGCCGGATACTTGGAAAATCCTTCCCGAATGCTCCTTCCATTTTTTGCGACCCGGATTGTGTCGGGTAAGGTTGCTGGAACCATTGGAGGTCACCGAGTTAAATACGGACGAAAGGAGCCTGCGCAATCGTTGCTTCGAGGTCATCGCCGAAGATTTGTCCCGGACCGCCCCGATTCATACAAACACCCCCATTTGAGCCCATGAAGGTCAACCTAGAAACCCTTGAACGCATCACCCACCTGGCCCGTTTGGAATGGGATCCGGACCGGGCCGAAGCCATGCTCCAAGACATGAATCGTTTCCTGGAATACGCCAGGGTCTTGGACCAAGCCCCAACCGAAGGGGTTGAGCCCTTGGTTTATATGAATGTTGATGGTTTACCACCCCGTGAAGATCGGGTGATTGCGGAAACCACCCACGATGAAGCCCTCATGAATGCGCCCGCCAAGGACTCCGATTATTTCCGCGTTCCAAAAGTCCTTAAGAAATCAGGAGGATGATCCAGGATAAAACGGTCATTGCCCTCCGGGGAATCCAACGATTGTACCGAATGGGCGATGAAACCATCTACGCCCTTCGAGGAGTGGATTTGAGCATAGAACTCAATGAATACGTGGCTTTAATGGGGCCTTCAGGTTCTGGGAAATCCACCTTGATGAACCTCATCGGTTGCCTTGATTCCCCCAGTGCTGGTTCCTATTGGCTTAACGGCCAGGACGTTGCCGGTTTGAACGATCGTCAATTGGCGCAGATTCGTAACAAAGAAATTGGGTTTGTCTTTCAGACTTTCAATTTGTTGCCCCGCCTTTCTGCTTTGGATAACGTGGCTTTGCCATTGATTTATGCTGGAATTCCGGTAGCCAAGCGCCGAGAAAGGGCCCTCGAGGTTTTGAATCAAGTGGGTCTAGGCGATCGGGTTTCACATAAACCCAACGAACTATCCGGGGGTCAGAGGCAACGTGTTGCGGTGGCCCGTGCTTTGGTCAATCGACCCTCCTTGATTTTGGCGGATGAGCCAACCGGTAACCTTGATTCCAAAACCTCCGTTGAAATCATGGAGCTTTTTGCCAAGATTCATGGCTTGGGGAATACCATCGTTTTGGTCACCCACGAAGAAGACATCGCACGGCATGCCCATCGAATGGTCCGCCTCAAAGACGGGGTGGTCGAATCCGATCAGAACCAAGAGCCCATGCGTGTTGTTTCCTTTTCACAATCACCTACGAACAACCCCGCATGAAAATTTATACCAAAACCGGGGATGCTGGTCAAAGTTCCTTGTTGGGAGGCCAACGGGTTTCCAAATCGGACCCCCGGCTTGAAGCCTACGGCACCCTTGATGAACTGAATGCCTGGATGGGCCTTCTCAAGGAGCAGGAGGGGATGGATGCCTACCGGGACCTCTTGACCCGTATCCAAGAAGCTTTGTTCACCCTGGGCTCGCATTTGGCTGCCGAGAACGCGGACCAGGTGTTGGCCTGGAAACTGCCGGCCCTACCGGCTGATTTGGTTCCTGCCTTGGAACTGGAAATGGACCGCCTGGATGCGGGTTTGCCACCCCTCCGAAATTTTATCCTATCCGGGGGCCATCCGGTTTCAGCCATGTGTCAGGTGGTTCGCACCGTTTGTCGCCGTGCTGAGCGACAAGCCGTAGCCTTGACCGAAGCCCTTCCCGAAGAGGGGGATAGGCTGGCTCCAGCAATCATCACCTTGAATCGATTGTCGGATTATCTCTTTGTCTTGGCTAGGGAAATACTCCGTGCCAGGGGTTGCGAAGCCACTTTGTGGAACCCTGCGCGGGGGACTTGACTCGTTGCCCGAATCGTCTATCTTTGCCTACAATTCAAAATCACCTATGTATTGGACGCTCGAATTGGCTTCGCACCTCGAAGACGCCCCTTGGCCCGCCACCAAGGAGGAATTGATCGATTACGCGATTCGGTCAGGGGCCCCCATGGAGGTAATCGAAAACCTACAAGAACTCGAAGACGACGGGGAGCCCTACGAAACCATTGAAGAAATCTGGCCGGATTATCCGACCAAGGACGATTTCTTTTTTAACGAAGACGAGTACTAAGCTCCTGGTTGCTTGCGCTCAAAGCGCTGACGCAGGAGTTCCACCGTGGTCGAAAAAGCCAGGGCGAAATACAAATATCCTTTGGGCACCTCAAAGTGGAAGCCTTCCACCAAGAGCATAAATCCGATTAACATCAGGAAGGAGAGCGCCAAAATTTGGAGTGATGGCTGCTTTTGGATGAATTGCCCTATTTGATCTGCCAAAGCCAACATGACGCCCATCGAAATAACAATCGCGGCAATCATCACCTGGATCTGATCACTGAGGCCGATGGCCGTCAAGATAGAGTCAAAGGAAAAAACTATATCAATCAACACGATTTGGGCAATGAGCCAGGTGCCGGCTTTGGCTGCCTTCTTTTTGGAGGAATCATTTTCGGCAGGGTCCCCGCGATGTTCCAGGTGGTTGACCTTGGTATGCAATTCCGAGGTTGTTTTCGCCAAAAGGAAGAGTCCACCGCCCAACAAGACCAGGTCTTTGGTGCTGGGAGTCCAAGGGCCCAGGGTGAACAGGGCTTCGGTCAGTCCTAACAACCAGCTAATGCTCAACAACAAAATAATCCGAAATCCAAGGGCCAAGAGCAAGCCCAGACGCTGAATTTTGCGACGCTCCACAGCCGGGAGTTTGTCGGTAAGGATGGAAATGAATATAATGTTATCAATGCCCAGTACAATTTCAAGGACTGTCAACGTCAACAAAGAGACCAACCATTCCATAAGGAATATTTAGAAAAATTAAAAAAACTAAAGAATCAGAAGCGCGTCCCCGTAAGCGAAAAAGCGATATTTTTCACTGATTGCAACACGATACACTTCTCTCAAAAACTCCTGACCGGCAAAGGATGATGCGATCATGAGGGACGTTGACTCAGGCAATTGAAAATTGGTCAAGAGGGAGTCGGCCAATTGGAAATGATGGGGAGGAAACATGAATTTGTCGGTCCAGCCGGTCGTGGGTTTGACTTTACGACCCGCCGACATGGAGGCTTCCAAGGCCCGGAGGGTGGTGGTTCCCACGGCGCAGACCCGGTGGTTGTTTAGGAGACTGCGATTGATAACCTGGGCTGCGGTTTCATCCACCTCAAAAAACTCCGATTCAGGTTTGTGTTTGGTAAGATCTTCCACCTCGACCGGTTTAAAGACTCCTAGGCCGACATGCAAGGTGATTTCGGGGGTTTCAATGCCTTTCAACTCCATACGCTTGAGGACAGCCCTGCTGAAATGCATGCCGGCTGTTGGAGCCGCAACAGCGCCCACTCGTTTAGCAAAAATGGTCTGGTAGCGTTCCTCGTCCTCGGGCTGCACATCTCTTCCCATTTCTTTGGGTAGAGGGGTTTCTCCAAAGGTGGTGAGGGCTTTGCGGTAGCCTTCGTCATCGCCATCGAAAATGAATCGAATGGTTCTGCCACGGGAGGTGGTATTGTCCACAACCTCGGCGATTAATTCGTCGTTCTCTCCAAAATAGAGTTTATTACCCACCCGAATTTTGCGCGCCGGGTCGACCAAGGCATCCCACATTCTCATCGCAGGATTCAATTCCCTCAACAAAAAGACCTCAATCATGGCGCCGGTCTTCTCCTTGTTTCCGTACATACGGGCCCTAAAGACCTTGGAATTGTTCAAAACCAGGCTATCGCCTTCGCCGAACAGTTCCAGGATATCCCTGAATTGCCGGTGTTCGATGGTTTGGGTCTTGCGGTTGATCACCATCATCCGAGAATCATCCCGGTTTGCAAGCGGTTGGGCGGCGATCAGGCTGGAGGGGAGCTCGAATTTAAATTCGGATAATTTCAAGGGCAGGGGTGTTTTTTGGGAAGAAAGCCCAAAGATAATGTAAACTTGAGGCGTTAATTCGAATCGTTTTGCAGGGTATCGTTTCAAAAACAGGCATGGGATGGTTTCCTTTACGAGAAGGGGCAAGGATGGCCTTTTTTTCGCTTTGGTCCAATCGCTTGAGGACCTTTCTGTCCTTGTTGGGGATTTCAATCGGAATCTTCACGGTTATCACCGTTCTCACCTTGGTGGATTCCTGGGAATTACAAATTCGGAGTTCCTTGGCGAGCATGGGAAACGAGGTCGT
>RFOZ01000004.1 GCA_009926405.1 Cytophagia bacterium | reverse complement strand
GGCCCACCCGAAAACCAAGACCCCTAACAGTCCAAGAATTTTATGGAATCTCAAGGTATTTGTGGGTTTGAAGGGACAAGGTCCATCTTGGATTTTCCTGCACAAAACGAACCAGGAGAGGGGCGATGCTTTCTCTTTTGCTCCATTCCGGTTGAACAAAAAGTCGACAGTCGGATCGCAACTTCCCAACAAATTCTTGCATCCAATCCAAATCCGAGGGATGAAATACAACGACTTTGAATTCGTTGGCTTGGCCGAGCGATTCAGTCAAGGGTTCACGGAATTTTTTGGGTGACAAGCACACCCAATCAAATTCGCCTCGAAGCAGATAGACCCCGGACGTTTCGAGCCAAATTTCCAATCCCCGATTTTTTAAGGCCGTGCAGAGCGCTCCTAAATCATAGGTGCAGGGTTCTCCACCGGTGATGACCACCGACCGGGCACCGGAGGAGCCAGCGGCTTCGGCCAATTCTTCGACGGATTGGGAAGGATGTTCTTGGGCATCCCATGAGTCTTTGACATCGCACCAAACACAGCCCACGGTGCATCCGCCCAAACGAATAAAATAGGCCGGGCGGCCGCTGTGGTATCCTTCGCCTTGCAGGCTCAGGAACTGCTCCATGACCGGAAGCTTGTCCATGGCTTAGGTTCGGTTGGCGGCCAACCAGGTATTCTGCAAGAGGGAGGCGATGGTCATAGGTCCCACACCACCGGGGACCGGTGTGATGGCCCTGCAGAGTGGGGCGACTTCGTCAAAGCATACATCTCCACGCAATGCATAGCCGCTGCGCTTGGTGGAGTCCACCACCCGCGTTGTTCCAACATCAATGACCACAGCGCCGGGACGAACCATGTCCGCTGTCACAAAGCCTGGTTGTCCCAAAGCGGCGACCAAAAGATCCGCTCGGCGGCAATGTTCCTTCAAGTCAACCGTTCTGGAATGGCAAAGGGTGACCGTACAATTCCCGGGGTTGGAATTCCGGGAGAGCATTTGGGCCAGGGGGGAACCCACAATGGAACTCCTTCCCAAGACCACGGCGTGCATTCCGCTGATATCGATGTGGTTGCGATGAATCAATTCCAGGATCCCCGATGGGGTTGCCGGTTTATAACAAGGCAAACCCAAAGCCAGGCGTCCCAGGTTCACCGGATGAAAACCATCCACATCCTTGGTGGGGGCCATAGCTAGGTTTACTTCCGTAGCATCCAAATGGGAGGGCAAAGGCAATTGCACGATGTATCCGTCAACGCCGCTGTCTTGGTTGAGGCGATGGACCACAGCCATCAGTTCATGTTGTGTTATAGTGGCCTCGAGTCGAATAATCTCGGAACCAAAGCCGACCGAAGCACAGGCTTTGATTTTGTGGGCCACGTAGGTTTCGCTTCCGCCATCGTTGCCAACCAAAACCGCGGTAAGGTGGGGGGGACGGAGTCCTGATAACAACCGCCCGCGGTTCAGTTCCCGCAATTCCTCGCGGATTTGTTCAGCGGTAGCCTGGCCGTCCAGGATGAGAGGTGCGCCGTGACCTAAAGGCATTAGTCCAGTTTGAGAACCGCCAAAAAGGCGCTTTGTGGAATCTCTACATTGCCCACCTGGCGCATTCGCTTTTTGCCTTTTTTCTGTTTTTCGAGCAATTTGCGTTTACGGGAGATGTCCCCACCGTAACATTTAGCTGTAACGTCCTTGCGCAGGGCTTTGAGGGTCTCGCGTGCAATGATTTTGGCCCCGATGGAGGCCTGGATTGCGACTTCAAATTGTTGACGGGTCAACAATTCTCGAAGCTTTTCACACATTTTTTTGCCCAAATCGTAGGCCTTGTCGGCATGGATTAGGGCCGAAAGGGCATCCACCGGTTCGCTGTTAAGCCGAATATCCATGCGGACCAAACGTGATTGACGGTAACCAATCAGGTGGTAGTCAAAAGATGCGTACCCTCTGGAAATGGTTTTGAGTTTGTCGTAGAAGTCAAAAACGATTTCCCCCAAAGGCATATCGAAGGTAATCTCGACCCGGTTGGAGCTCAGGTAGGTTTGGTTGGTAATGACGCCCCGCTTGTTCATGCACAATTCGATGACGGGCCCGATAAAATCCGCCTTGGTAATAACCTGGGCGTGGATAAAGGGCTCTTCGATAAAATCAATATGGCTGGGATCCGGGAGATCGGAAGGGTTGTTCACGGTTAGCATTTCGCCTTTGGTGGTTTGGCAGAAATACGAAACGTTGGGAACCGTGGTGATGACCGTCATGTTGAATTCTCTTTCGAGGCGCTCCTGAATGATTTCCATGTGCAACATTCCCAGAAAACCGCAACGAAATCCAAATCCCAATGCTGCCGAGGATTCCGGTTCAAAAACCAAGGACGCATCGTTCAACTGAAGCTTTTCCATGGAATCCCTAAGTTCCTCGTAATCTTCGGTATCCACAGGATAAATCCCTGCAAAAACCATGGGCTTAACCTCTTCAAAACCCTTGATGCCTTCCGCACAGGGTCGCTCCATGCTGGTGATGGTATCGCCGACCTGGACTTCACGGGCCTGTTTGATGCCGGAAATGATATACCCTACATCCCCGGTTTCAACGGTTTCCCTGGGTTGGGGCTTGAGCTTGAGGATACCGATTTCATCGGCCAGGTATTCCTTGCCGGAATTGACAAATTTGACCTTTTCCCCGGTACGAATCCTTCCGTTAAAAACCCGGAAATAGGCCACAACGCCTCGGTAATTGTTGTACATCGAGTCAAAAATCAAGGCCTGCAATGGGGCCTCGGGATCGCCCTGGGGTGCAGGGATTCGATGAACAATCGCCTCCAGCACCTTGTCAACACCCTGGCCGGTTTTGCCACTGGCGGGCAGAATATCCTCCCGTTTGCAGCCGATTAATTCAACGATCTGGTCCTTAACTTCTTCGGGGGATGCCGAAGGAAGGTCCATTTTATTAAGAATGGGAATGATTTCCAAATTATGTTCCAGGGCCAGGTACAGATTCGAAATCGTTTGAGCTTCAATGCCTTGAGAGGCATCAACGATCAATAAAGCCCCCTCGCAGGATGCAATAGCCCTGGACACTTCGTACGAAAAGTCCACATGGCCCGGGGTATCGATAAGGTTGAGTATATAGTCTTGGTTATCAAGACGATAATTCATTTGTATGGCATGGCTCTTGATGGTGATGCCTCTTTCCCGTTCCAAATCCATATCATCCAGGGTCTGGGCCTGCAAATCCCGGTCATCCACTGTCCTGGTAATCTGCAGGAGCCGATCCGCCAGGGTGCTTTTACCGTGATCAATGTGGGCGATGATGCAGAAATTCCGGATATGTTTCATGGGTACGCAAAAGTAAGCCAATTGGACCCCGTATTGGGACCTTTAAAAGCGGATTAAACCTTGAAAATTGCGGTCTTGGTCAAGGTTTTTGGGCAAATCAGCGGTATTTTTCGTCCTGACTAATTCCAACATCCAACGGACCAGCGCCCATTCATGACCCAAGCAACCTTTCTACGTTTTCTGGTACTTACCATTCTTTTGGGATGGTCAGCCCTTCGTGGCTGGGCCCAGACCTACACCATAGCGCCGATTCCCTTTGCCCCGGCTCCCTACGGAGGCTCGTCCTTAACCGGCCAGTTCTCCTCGGCAGACGACGGCATCGCCGGTCCTTTTCCCCTGGGCTTTAGTTTTTGTTATTTTGGAAACACCTATACCCAGTTTTGGGTCGGCACCAATGGCTGGGTGAGCTTTTCTCCGGGGCAACCCAGCACGTACACCTCAGCGCCCATTCCCAGCACCAATGTGTCGGTTCCCCGCAATTGCGTTATGGGGCCCTGGCAGGACTGGTGGTCCAACTTGAATGGGAACGGCAACATTTCGTACCAACAGGTTGGAACCTATCCCAACCGCAAAATGGTGGTTTCCTTCTTCCAATTACCCATGTACCAGTGTACCTCGTTGTTGGGGACTTTCCAAATCGTTTTGAACGAGTGCAACAACACCATCGAGGTATTTATTGAGAACAAACCCAATTGCACTACCTGGGCCGGCGGAACCGCCGTTTTGGGCCTTCACAATGCAACAGGAACGGTTGCATACGTTGTGAACAACACCTCTATTGGCCAGCCCCCCCCCGTTTGGTCCCGCAATTCGACCCAATGGGTCGTTGCTCCAACAACCCCCGGTCTGGTCTATCCCAACGCATCGCAGAGCGAAGGTTGGTTGTTCTCCCCGGTAGGGCAATGCCAGGGGGTTTACTTTGGCGGCTTCAAATCTATAGACACCACTTCGTATTGGCCGGTGGTGAAACCCGCTTGTTATACCCGTCAAATAGGGCTCAAAGTCAAAGCGGGAGCCCTTACCTGCAACAGCATCGATACCAACGGGACCGATTTTCGACTGTACAATCCTGCCGGCCAATTAATGCAGATACGGAAAGTGTCTTATACCTGCGTTAACAACCGCACCGATTCGGTAACGGTGGAATCAGCCATTGATTTTTTGGTGAACGGGGATCATTATCTGGTGGTGCGTCGTGGCCTTGATAACAATACCCTCCTCGGAGATTGTGGTTCAGGAGCCCAAGAATTTGATACCATCGTTGTCCGCCTGGACGATTGTTACGAATACAACACACCGGTGAACATGCTCAATGTGGATGTTTCACCGGATAATCAAGAAGTTAAACTAACCTGGTCCACCCCGGTGGATTTTGACACCACCTATTTCAAGCGTTATGTTTTGTTCAAAAACGATGGCCTGCATTCCGATCAATGGTTTCGTTTTGCTTCGGTGAATCGTCTAAGCGATACAACCTTGGTGACCAAGGTTCAGGACCCAACGGAGGGTCCCCGGGATTTCCTGGCAGTCTTGGAGATGAAGTATTACGGCCTGACCGATCACGGCGACTCCGTCAACAATATTTTTGTCCAACCAGCGGATACCACATTGCGCAATGGAAACAGAGGTCCGGGTCGTATCCGGTGGACCCCTTACAAGGCCTTCGAGAACCCGCGATACAATATTTACACCACCCTGGTCAACGATACGGTTGGTTTTTGGGTTGGTTCAACAACGGATACCCTTTATGAAATCCAAAAAAGCACCAAATTGGGTCGATACCGGACTTGGGTTCAGGCCGTCAACGATGACAGCAGCCTGACAGCCCATTCCAACTGGATTGCTTTCGATATCCTTGACCGGCCGGTGGTTGTTTACAACGTGATTACTCCGAACGGTGACGGCACCAACGACTTTTTTACGATCAAGGATTTGATTTATTTCCCTGGAACCAAGGTCACTATTTACGACCGTTGGAACCAGGTAGTTTACAATTCCGATGATTACCAAAACGATTGGTCACCAACCGATATCCCTGCCGGCAATTATTTCTATGTTGTTCGGGTCATCGACAAAGAACCGCTGTTTGGCCCCCTTCAAATAATCAAATAAAATGACACGAATTCCGAAATTTATCGTTGGATGTTTTGTATTGGCTATGTTTTGTTTAGCCCCTGGGGTTTCCCAAGCAACTCACCTTGCGGGTGGAAATATTACCTACACCAAACTGGCCAATCCGAACGAGTATCAAATTACCTTAACGGTATACCGAGATTGTAACTCAATTATGCAGGGGCCCTTTACCACCCCGAACATGAGCATGTATTACCGCAACGGTTGTGGTCAGACCTATACATTGCCTGTTTCATGGGTTCCAGGTACCGGCATTGAGGTTGTTACGGCTTGTACGATTGATCCCAGCACCTGCAATGGGGGAACCCGTTATGGCTTGCAGGAGTACAAATGGACCGGAACGGTGACCTTACCTTTTTCCACAACGACCCCTACGTGCAATGAATGGTACTTTGTTTGGGGAACCAACGTCAATACAGGATGGTGTTGTCGTAACACCAACAATACCTTGGGACCTGCACCCGGTCAGCAAAACTTTTTTATTGATTCCTACCTCAATAACAATATACCGGCAGGTAATACCTCGGCCCGTTTCAATTCGTTTCAGGTGCCGGCCTATTGCATCCAAGAGCCTGTGACCGTGGTTTTTGATGTTTCTGAACCTCAAGGGGATTCCGTGGTGTATTCGTTGGTTCCTGCAAGGACTGGTTGGAATACCAACGCCAATTATTTGGCACCTCGAACAGCCCAAGTGCCGGCCAATGTGGTGGGCAATACCATCAATATCAACCCGAATAACGGTAATCTCAACTTTCTTTCCAATGTCCAACAAACGGCAATTTTCGTTTTGCAGGTCAGTGAGTTCAGGCAGGGTACCTTGATCGGTTATGTCAAAGTGGATGTACAGGTTATTCTTGGGATTGGGCGTTATTGTGACAATATCCGACCGGCTTTCAAAAAAGCTGTGGATTCTTTGTTATGTACGACGGATACCACCTACAAAGTCGAACTAAATTCACTGGTGGCTTGCAATTCCATTGCCCGTGATGGATCAGAATTCAGGCTTTATGATCCGGATGGTGACTTGGTCCAAATTCAAAGTGCCCGGCCCGATACCTGTATTAGTGATGGAAGAACCCGGAATATATGGCTTCGACTCACCAAGGGCTTTGAAAAAAATGGCACTTATTTCTTGGTTAGTCGTAAAGGAACCGACAACAACACTTTTGGTAACCGATGCGATCTCTACATGAATGAATTTGATACGCTCAAAATCAAGGTGAGTGGTTGCCCTGATTATCGAGCTCCCCTTTTGTTGGAAAACGTTACCCTGGATACCCTCAACGAGAATGCGGTTATCTTGAATTGGAAAATTGACCCGGACAACGATACCCTTCTGCGGTCTTGGTTCAACGGGTACAACCTTTTTAGATATCGTCCCGGTGAAAATCCGATTCGTTTTTCGAATCGTTTTTGGATCGAACCCAACGTAGATACCTTAACCCACCGGGATGTTTATGCCCCGGTACTACCCCGTGATGAGTCGTTGAGTTACAATTTGAACCTGAATCTCATTAACGGATTTCAAAACCTTCGCTCCAAGACTGTGAGCACCATTCGGCTTGTGAATGATCCTCCAACGACCGATGACGATACCACCATGCAACTCCGTTGGAATACCTACGTAGGCTGGGACACGGCACGTTATAACCTGGAAGTTTTGGATATTAAGCGGCCTCAATTTGGTTGGGTCTTGATGGATTCCATGATTGCCGATACCGTTTGGAATTTGCGTAAGCCTCTCAAAAGAGGTTCGTATAAACTACGATTGTACACCCAGCGTCCCGATGCGGTCTATCGTTCGTATTCCAATGTATTGGAATTTGGGGTACCCTTCAAGGAGGTTGTAGTGCCCAATGTCATAACACCTAACGGAGACGATATCAACGACAAGGTTCGTATCAAATTTTTGTACCTCTATCCCGGTTCAGCATTCACCATTTTTAATCGATGGGGTCAATCTGTCTATCATTCGGATGATTATCAAAACGATTGGGATGCCCCTGGTCTAGAAGCCGGTAATTATTATTATCTTCTCAAGGTCCGGGACGACGAGAACATCGTGTCCTATTCCGGCACTATTCGAGTGATTCGCTAGGAACGGCTTTTTGGCTTGGTCAGGCCAAAGCGTTCGAGTTTGTTGTACAGGTGCGAACGTTGGATTCCCATACTTTCGGCCGTTTTAGCGATATTCCAGCCATGCTCCTCTAATTTTCGTTCAACGAAGAGCTTTTCGGCCTGCTCCTTAAAGCGCTGAAAATTACCCTCTTGCAATAATTTCTCCAAGGTTTGTCCTTCTACTTTTGTTCCTTCCGGACCCATTGATTCCGTTGCCGATCCCGAAGGTCGCAGGTAGAGGTCGATGTCGGACGTGGTAATAGGAGAACCGCCCAGCAAGGCCAAACGTTCAACAGCGTTCTTGAGTTCTCGTAAGTTACCCGTCCATGGCATGGACTGCAAAGCGCGCAAAGCCTCGGGATCCCAGGTTCGGGGGGGAAGCTGGTATTGACGGCAGATTTGGTTAAGGTAAATTCCCGCTAGCATAGGGATGTCTTCCCGTCTTTGGTTTAAAGCAGGAAGGTGCACTAGAATAACACTTAACAAATGGTACAAGTCCAACCGAAACAGACCTTGATCAATGAGATGAATCAGGTCCTTTTGGCTACCGGCCAAGATGCGAACCCCATTGCGGGTATTTCCTCCTGTATTTCCCATGGATTCCAAAACCCGTACCAAGGTTAACTGAGCTGGTCCGGGTAAATCCGCAATTTCATCCAAAAAGAGGGTTCCACCGATGGCCTGGTTGAAGGATCCACGATGAATTCCCTCCGTTCCCTGTTCTTCGCTTCGCCCAAAAAGCCTGTATTCCAATCGATCTGCTGGAATGGTTGCGCAGTTAAGCGAAACAAAGGGTCCGTTTTTGCGTGGACTCAGTCGATGAATAAAACGGGCAATCCATTCTTTTCCGGTTCCTGCCTGTCCGGCAATGAGTATTCGAACTTCGGTGGGGGCCACCCTTTGGAGGGTTTCCTTGAGGCTTATCAAAGCGGGGGAACGACCCTGCAATTCGACCGGATCGGTATCGTCGTTGGACCACGAAAGGGCCTCTTGTTTGAGGGTGCTTATCTGCAAGGCATTGCGCAAAGTGATCAGCAAGCGGTCCAGGTCCAGGGGCTTGGTAATAAAATCGAATGCTCCCAATTTGGTTGCTTCAACCGCGGTTTGGACCGTGCCATGGGCCGAAATCATAACCACAGGCAATCGAGGGAAATTCTTGGCCAAATGGGTCAACAACTCCATGCCGTCCATCCTTGGCATTTTGATATCGCTGAGGACCAAATCAAATTCAGAATCGGTCAAGATTTGCAGGGCCTGTAGACCATCCCCGGCCAATCCAACTTCAAAGCCTTCGCTTTCAAGTATTTCTTGTAGGCTATCCCGGATGGGGGCCTCGTCATCAACAACCAGTATGCGCATTGGAATGTCTAATTTAGTGAACAAACCGCACCTTTTGTGAACATTCCGAATGATGGAATCATCCCGTACAAAAAAAAGGTTGCGCTGTAAGCCAGATTCTGTATGCCTTGCGGCATTTCCACCATTTATCTAAGCGGCCTACCCCCCGGGAACGCGCGAGCAACGCTGCCCCGGTATACACGGCCTTGCAACCCAGGAGGTTTACCCCAAACCGATGTCACCATCGGAGCGCGTGAGCTTTTACCTCACGTTTTCACCCATGACCTTACGGCCGGTTCTTTTCTGTGGCACTTTCTACCGGGTTCCCCCGGCCTTTGTTTCCAAAGCCTGGCGCTCTGCGTTGTCCGGACTTTCCTCTAGCACCAAGGTGCCAGCGGCGGAACGCGCAACCACTCCAAAGTTACGCTCCGTAGAGGGTGGTTTGGGCAGCTTTGAGAATCGCTTCGGTTTCGGAACGGGAATTGGATTCAGCGTAAATCCTAAGGACCGGCTCCGTGCCCGAAGCGCGAAACATGACCCATTCGTCATCGGTTAACCAGCATTTGTAACCGTCGATGGTTTCGGTACGCTGGACCGTGTACGGACCAAAGGCAGCGTAAGCCCCGGAGGCCAAGCCGTCCAGAACCCGGGCTTTGTGGTCGTTTTCAATATGCAAATCCCAGCGATCGTAATAAAAAGGTCCGGAAACGGCATAAACTTCCTCAATGAGGTTTTCGAGCGTTTTACCGGATTTGGCCATGTATTCCATGAGGGTAAGCCCGATCCATAGGCCATCTCTTTCGGGGATATAACCGTCAATGGCGATTCCTCCGGATTCTTCGCCTCCAACCAAAACACCCCCTTGGGTCATGATTTCACAGATGTATTTGAAACCAATGGGCGTCACCACCAGGTTCAACCCAAAATGTCTGCATAAACGTTCCATACGGGGACTCACCGAAAAAGAAACGACCACATCCCCCTTTTTGCCCTGGACCCCGGCTAGGTAAGCCACCAAGAGCATCAAAATATGATGCGAATCCACAAAGTCACCCGACGCATTCAGCAGCCCGATACGATCCGCATCCCCATCAACGGCCAAGCCCATCCCCAGGGACGGGTCGCTGGCCAGAAGCTGCGATAGTTCGGTCAAATTGCGAGCGATGGGTTCGGGAGCCTGTCCCGCAAAGCCGGGATTGTAGGAGCCATGAAGGTTCAACGCCTTGGGAAACAAATCCGGAATAACCCTCTGGCCAGCCCCATACATGGCATCAAAGGCCAGGTGCGCTGATAAGGGCTGCATGGATTCCAGGTCAAAATTTCGACGGATTTCATCCAAATAAGCGGTGTATAAATCCACATCAACAATCCTTCCGCGTTCTTTCCAATAGGCGATGGTGTTTTGAATAGGGGGGGGCTGATCGGGAATCATGGCTTCGACTGCTGCAATCATCGAAGGAATGGCCGGCCCACCGTACGAGGCTTTGATTTTGAAACCGTTGTAAGAGGGGGGGTTGTGGCTGGCCGTTAGGATAACACCGGCATGGGCTTTGTTTTGAACTGTTCCCAAAGAAACCATGGGGGTTGAAACAAAATCGTTCTGATCCCAAAGGACCTTAACCCCGTTTTGGGCCATGACCAGCGCGACGGTTTCCGCAAACATTCGCCCTCCAAAGCGGCAATCCGAACCCAAAACAACGGTAGGGGAGGGATCCATTTCCAAAAGCCATGTTGCAGTACCCTGGGCAACCCGGGCAACGTTTTCGATGGTATAGTCTTTGGCAATAATGGCTCGCCAACCGTCGGTTCCAAATTTGATTGTCATGACCCAAAGATAAAACCCGACCCAGCCAGCCCAAGCCGTTGTATTTTTGGGTATTCAATCAAAATGCCGTGGAAATCAACCCTATTGATGAAGATTTGTTGCAATTGGTAACCCTGAGGAACCGCTTAGCCGAATTGGGCTACGCCGACCCTGAATACGACGAGGCCGAAGACCAATTGCTGGATGCGGAGGATGCCTTTAATCGCGAACACGGTGCCTTTTTGGAGAGCATTTTGCAGAAATTACACGAGGTTCATTTTCCAGGTCAGGAAGTCCTGCTGCCAACAGCCTATATGGCAGCTGTTTACCGGGATTCGGTGGTGGAAGAAGGGGCCTATGAACTCCCCATGGACGAAGGTGTTATCGTGGATTGGGTCGTTGAAAATCAAAGCAGTCGCAAAGCCAAGTTGGTTTTGGTTCCAGCCCCCGTTCGTTGGATGCTTTTTGATGGTGAAGGACTTCAATGCCTCTGGTCGATGGATGAACCAGATCTTTACCGCACCCCTTTAGCCAACAACGATGAAGACGTTCTCTAAATTTTTTGGACTTGCTTGGTTGTTTCTCTCGGCTGCCATGCAATCGTGCGATACCCACCCACCGCATCCACCGGTTGTTAACGAAGCCGGTTTGTATTTGCGGTTGGACCACCGTTACGATTCGTCATCGTTGGAACTAAATCGTGCGTGGTTACCCACTCTCATGAATCAAATTGAAATTAATCATTGTCAATATTATCTCAGCGGTTTTGCCTTGCAGCGTACCGACAGCTCTTGGCTGGAATTCCCGGATGCCGTTTTTTATGCAGATTTGGAGCGACAAACCCAATCCCGTTGGCGTTTGGCTCCCTTGGTTCCTGCCGGGACCTACACGGCCCTAAGGTTTCGTGTTGGTTTGGATTCCCTTCTAAATCACAGCGATCCAGCTTCTTGGCCACCCAGCCATCCTCTTTCCTTGCTGAACAGTGCACATATGCATTGGAATTGGAACAGTGGTTATATTTTCTTCAAAATGGAAGGGCAGTATCAGCGTCCTAACCTGCCGGTGAACGGAGGATTTTCGTATCATCTGGGGGGTGATGAAATGTTACGGACCGTGATTTTGCCGTTTTCATCCGTGGCTTTGGAAGGTCCCTCGGCTGATCTCTCAGTCCAATTGCAAATGCGTCGATTTTTTGATGGAACCCACACCCATTCCATCACCGATTCTTCCTCCTTTTCGCATTCTTCGCTGGGAGATCGGGTGGCTTCCAAACTCGCTTACAATTTGGCATCGGCCTATGTTTGGAAAGGCCTTGTAACACCCTAAGGTACCAATCGTGTTGGTCTTGCGCTCAAGAATTTTTGGAATTTGGCTTGGGGCCTTGTGCGGACTCCTGGTATCATGTGGTCCCGATGAACCGACCTCCTATCCCAAACCAACGACTTTTGTTCCGGATAGTCCCCCGCCCGGTCTAGGATTTCCCAACCTGCCTTGGCCTCAGGACAATCCGCCCTCGGTGGAAGGAGTGGCGCTGGGAAAACGTTTATTTTTTGACAAAACACTGAGCTTGGATTACACGGTATCCTGCGCTTCCTGCCATCATCCCAACCGGGCCTTTTCGGATACCGTGGTTTATAGCAAGGGGATCGGTGGGGCCTTGGGGAAATTTAACGCGATGCCTCTTTTTAATTTGTTATGGGCGAATCGATTTTTTTGGGATGGGCGTTCGCCCAACTTGAGGGATCAGGTTTTGCAGCCGATTCAGGATCCGGTGGAAATGCATTTGTCCTTGGGGCAGGCTTTGGGGCGTTTAAGCGGAGACCAAGCCTATCGAGTCGCGTTTGGGAAGGCCTTTGGGGATGAAAGTATCACGATACAGCGACTTCAATGGGCTTTGGAGCAGTACCTTCTGAGTCTTACTTCGTACCGATCACGCTTTGATTTATCCCGTATGGGACTCGCCAACCTAACACCTTCCGAACAGCGTGGCTTTGACCTTTTTATGCGGGAATATTCCGCACCTGGTTCCGGAAGACCCGTAGGGGCGGATTGTTTTCATTGCCATGGAACCGCCCTTTTTACCAATCGTTCTTTTGAAAACAACGGGTTGGATTCGGTTCTCAAACCTGGATTTCAGGTGGTTACCGGGTTGGCCTCCGACCGGGGCAAATTCAAGACCCCCTCTTTGCGAAATGTGGGATTAACGGCGCCTTATATGCACGATGGTCGGTTCGCGACCCTCGAAGAAGTTGTGGAACATTACAACAGCGGAGTGCAATCCAGTTCCACACTCAACGCCAATCTCCGGGTCCAAAACGGGGGACTGCGCTTAAGCCCCCAAGACAAAGCAGATTTGGTTGCCTTTTTGCAATCCCTGACCGATACAACCTTGGCCTTGAATCCCCATTTTGTCGCCCCTTAGGTTCGTAATTCTGTTGGCCTTGTTGGGGGGCTTTGCGGCTTGCCGACCCCACACCAATCCGGATGCAGAAAAACTCGCCTTGGGCAGCGTTTTGTTCGAGGATGAGCGCTTTTCGGCGGATGGTCGTGTTTCCTGTGCTTCTTGTCATCGTCCTGAGCATGCCTTTGCCGATACACTGCCTTTGTCCGTAGGAGCTTTTGCTCGCCAAACGCGAAGGAATACACCGACCTTATGGGGACTACCCACTAACCTGCCTCTCATGGCGGATGGGGGAGTACCACCCCTCCAAATAGGAAGCTTGGCTGTTTTGGCTGCCATCACTGCGCACGGTGATATGGCTTTTGATCCGAGGTCCTTAAATCAAAAGTTAAAGGCTTATCCTGGCTATCATGAACTTTTGACGCGACTCTACCCATCCACCGATCCAGCCTCGGCCTATTTGTTGACCTTGCAGCGTTATCTATTGGAACTGAGCGAACAAGGTCGCCAGGATTTGAACACCGCACCCCCCAACAACCCTACCCTGATTGCTAGGGGCCGATCGCTCTTTGAGGGAGAAGCCGCATGCATTCGTTGCCATAACGGAGAGGCCAAAAGCGATGGGGGGTACTACAACCTCAACCTCCCAAACCGAATGAATGAATTGGGTCGGGCCGCTGTGACCTTGAAGGAAGAGGACCGGGGACGGCTTCGAACCCCGGTATTGCGAAATCTACAGAAAACAGCGCCCTATTTTCATGATGGACAAGCTGCAACACTTCGAGATGTGTTAGAACACTACCAAAAAGGGGCCGGAGAAGCCGGTCGATGGCAAGGTGACTCGATGGAAGTCGAGGCTGTTTTGGCTTACCTCCAAACCCTTTAGAGGCCCAATGGGCCTTAAGGGATTTCAATCCCATAAAAACCCTTGGTTCCGTTGGGGTAAACCCCTTCGATGAGCAAGCCTCCCTTTTTGCCTTGAATCAATTCTTTGAGGGCTTTGGGCGAATTGACTTCGACTTTATCCACCTTGGTAATGATGAAACCTTCGCGTATTCCGCTCTCTTTGAGTTTGCCGTTGGATAATTGGGTGACCTTGATTCCGAATTCCAGGCGAAGACTTTCCAGCTCTTTTCGGCCGGCTTTTTCTAATTGAGCGCCCAACCAAGCGGTATCATCCTCTTTGGGGGTTGCCTTGACCAATTCTGCTTTCCCATCCGAATTTCGCAACTTCACCTCAAAGACCAAGGTTTTGCCTTTGCGGTTGATTTCCAACTGAACTTTTTCGCCTGGACGCCTGCGTCCAACAATTTCCATGAGTTCAGGAGTGGTTTTGATATCCTGACCTTGGACTTTGGTGATAACATCTCCTTTTTGGATACCGGCTTCTTCGGCGGCCGAATTGGGCATAAAATCAGCTACATAGGTTCCGTTGTTGACTTTGAGGTTTTCGCTTTCGACCAGGGCTGCATCGACATCACGAATCTGTATTCCAAGGAATCCACGCTGAACCGTACCGTATTGTTTGATATCGTCCATGACTTTGGCCACCAAATTGGAGGGGATTGCGAAGGAATAACCCTGGTAGGCACCGGTGCTGGATGCGATGGCGGTATTAATTCCGACCAATTCGCCCTGAACATTTACCAAGGCCCCTCCACTGTTCCCGGGATTCACCGCGGCGTCGGTTTGAATAAAAGCCTCCAAGCTGGTGCCACCGCCCAAAATATTAATGTTGCGTGCTTTGGCCGAGACAATACCCGCCGTCACGGTTGAATTGAGATTAAAGGGATTGCCTACAGCGAGGACCCACTCACCGACCTGCAAGGCATCGCTGTTGCCCATTTTGACATAAGGCAAAAGGGTGGCTTCTATTTTGAGAAGCGCAAGATCCGAACTAGGGTCTTGTCCAACGACCTTGCCGTTGAAGCTCCGCTTGTCGTTGAGGATAACCTCGATTTCGTCGGCGTCTTTGATGACATGGTTGTTGGTAATGATGTAACCGTCTTCGGACATAATAACGCCTGAACCGGATCCCATGGAAGGCCCCTTGGGCATCATGTCCGGTCCATTAAAGAAATCGCGGAACATGTCCATGCCCGGTGGCAAGGTGCCTTGAAGGGAACCTGCGCTTTGACCCTTGGTTTTGATGTGCACAACACAGGGCGTAACCACGGATGCTGTCGTCACAAAGTTGGGATGTTCAACAATGTGTTCAGGAAAATGGGTAAGGCTAGCGGGCGGTGTGTTCCAGCCCGTTGAGGGGAAGGGTGACTGTCCGGACCATCCGTACACAATCCAAGCCCCCAAGAGGCTTCCGAGGAAAGCAACAAGCAGGGTTCCACCCCATTGACGAAGTTTGGTCATATCGATCGTTTTTGTATGAATTACAGTTTGAAGCCACCAAAAACCGTGCCAAACATGGCAAGGCCTCGGACCTTTGCCTTAACGAAACACCTACCCGAATCGTATGTTTGCAAAGACGAAATTTAACCTAACAAGCCTCCGTGACTTTTGAATTTTATAAATACCAGGCCTGCGGGAATGATTTTGTGCTAGTTGATTTGACCCGTTCGGAGCAACCGACCGTTTTGGAGCGCTTGGAGAGCGGATTTTGGAAGGCCCACGATGCGATGTCTTTGGTATGCGATCGGCGATTTGGGGTCGGTGCCGATGGTGTTTTGATTCTATTGCCACCCAAAACCGCAACGGGAGCCTTTTACCTCCATTACCTCAATGCCGATGGTGCCGAGGGCTCCCTTTGCGGGAACGGTGCCCGGTGTGCCGCGGCTTATGGATTTTCGAAAGGGTATTTTGGGAATGAAAAATCCGGAACCTTTGAGGCAAGCGACGGCCCGCACCATGTTTGGCGGACCGATGATTTAGAATATCGCCTAAGCATGCACGAACCCGGTGCTTGGAATGTCCTGGAAATAGGGGTTTTTATCGATACCGGTTCTCCTCATTTAGTGGTACAGGTTAGGGATTTGGTGAACTACCCGGTCCTGCGGGAAGGCAAGGTTCTAAGAGAGCATGCCCTCTTTGGGGTGGGTGGAACGAATGTCAATTTCATGGAAATTTTGGATACCAACCGTTTAAGAGTGCGCACCTACGAGCGAGGCGTTGAAAACGAAACCCTCAGTTGCGGTACCGGTGCGGTTGCCTGTGTTTTGTTGTATATGCAACAAAAAGACAACGCCGAACTTCAAGAGAATTTCGAAGTTCTCGTTCAGTTTAGAGGTGGCCTCATGAAGGTCGGGGGTCGCTACAACGGGTCAACTTTTGAAGATTTATACCTCGCAGGACCGGCCAACGGCACCTTCAAAGGCCTTTGGCCCGGCATTGCACGCTCTTCCTATTCCTGGGCAGTGGAAACCAAAGCAGTCTGACAATATGACACTCATAGCATCCATTTCTGGCATCCGCGGGACCATTGGTGGTCAACCCGGAGAAGGCCTGACCCCCGTTGATTTAGTCAAATTCTGCACAGCGTATGCCGAATACATTCGGAGTAATAACCGTGGATTACGCATCGTAGTGGGCAGAGATGCCCGGGTATCGGGTGAAATGGTTAGTCGTTTGGTTACAGGAACCCTGATGGCCTGCGGTTTGGATGTCCTGGACCTGGGTTTAACCACCACCCCAACCCTCGAAACCAAAGTTCCACGAATTCATGCGGCCGGTGGCATCGTACTCACCGCCTCTCACAACCCCGGTGAATGGAACGCTCTCAAATTATTGGATCATCAAGGTTGTTTCCTTGGATCGGAGGAGGGAGCCGCCTTGTTAAACAGGGTACAGGCTGGGGAGGTGGCAGCTTATTCATCGGTGGAAGAACTGGGCCAGTACCATACCGATGAACGAGCCCTGGAAGAACATCTGGATGAAATCATGGCCTTGCCCACGGTTCATGCCGAGGCTATTGCCCGCATGGGATGGCGAATCATGGTGGACGGAATCAATTCGACCGGTGCCTTGGCCGTACCCGCTTTGCTTCGCAGGTTGGGAGTCCAAAAAATCGATGTTTTGAACGCGGAACCCAACGGTCGCTTCGCGCACAATCCGGAACCATTGCGTGAACATTTAGAAGAATTGTGTTCGGGCGTTGTGAATCAATCGGCTGATTTGGGTATTGTGGTGGACCCGGATGTGGACCGCCTGGCCTTTGTCTGCGAAGACGGATCTCTCTTTGGTGAAGAATACACCCTGGTGGCCATCGCGGATTATATCCTGGGCATTCATCCCGGTCCTGCCGTCTCCAACCTCAGTTCCAGCAGGGCTTTGAGGGATGTATGCGAGCGACATGGCCAAGAATACCATGCCTCTGCGGTAGGGGAGGTTAACGTGGTACGGACCATGCGACGAGTGAAAGCTGTCATTGGTGGTGAGGGAAACGGCGGTGTCATCGTCCCTGAACTGCATTATGGTCGGGATGCCTTGGTGGGCATTGCTTTGTTCCTTTCCCATCTAGCCCTTCGTGCTTGTTCCGCCAAAACCTTGCGAAATACCTATCCTACCTACGAAATGGCCAAAGAAAAGGTATCCTTTGATCCTACCCAAAAACCAGAAGCCCTGCTTCAGCGATTGTCCGAAGCCTTTTCGGAGGGTCAACAAAATTGGGAAGATGGACTCAAAATTGACCTGGATCATGCCTGGCTGCATGTTCGAAAGTCGAACACTGAACCCATCCTGCGAATTTATACGGAAGCCAAAAGTGAGGAAGAGGCCAAGGCCTTGGCCGAAAAGGCCCGTCAAATTCTTCTAGCCTAAGCCTATGAGTACCCAGCGTATTTACCTCGACAACGCAGCCACAACGCCCATGGATGAGGAGGTGGTGGATCTGATGGCAGAGACCATGCGTCAATGTTACGGGAATCCTTCCTCTATTCATTTTTTGGGTCGAGAAACCCGTATTCTAATTGAGAAAGCGCGCAAGAGCATGGCCGCCCTTTTGGGTTGTGCCCCATCGGAATTGTTTTTTACCTCCGGGGGGACCGAATCGGATAACATGATTTGCCGATATCTCGTTGAACAAGGTGATGTTCAACGCATTATATCATCCAAATTGGAGCATCATGCCATCACGCATACCCTGGAAAATTTAGCCCAATTAAGGGGTATCCGCGTTGATTGGGTAAAGCATAATGAACAGGGTGTCTTGGACTTGAAGAACCTGGAAATGCTCTTGGCCCAGGACCTTGGCACGTCCAACCGGACCTTGGTCACCTTGATGCATGCCAACAATGAATTGGGCAATTTACTGGATTTGGAAGTGGTAGCCGGTCTCTGCAATAAGTATCAGGCCTTTTTTCATTCGGACACGGTTCAAACCGTGGGCCACGTGCCTTTGAATTTACAGGAATTGGGAATTCACTCTGTAAGTGGATCGGCCCACAAATTCTACGGACCCAAAGGAGTCGGGTTCATTTATTTGCGTGGGGGTCATTCCTGGGGTCCCTTGATTCAAGGGGGTTCCCAAGAGCGCAACATGCGAGGTGGAACCGAGAATTTGGCCGGCATTGTCGGGATGGCCCGAGCTCTCGAAAAAGCGATCCAAACCATGGATGAACGGCGTCAACGATTGGCGAATCTACGAGATCGCCTTCGTCAAGGCCTTGAAGGGGTTATTCCGGGACTGGAATTCAATGGTGATGGGAAGGGACCGCGTTTACCCCATATTTTGAGTCTTTCGTTTCCACCGCATCCCAAAGGCGAAATGTTATTGTTCAACCTGGATATCGAAGGGGTCTGTGCATCCGGTGGGAGTGCTTGCAGTTCCGGTGCCCAAACCCGTTCCCATGTAATGGAAGCATTGGGCGTACCCGCCGATCGTACGACGGTTCGATTTTCGCTTGGCTCACGAAACACCGCCGAAGAGATGGACCGTGTCGTGGAAATCCTCCGCAAAATTTGGCACGAAGCCTAGGCCATTTTTGGGCCCAGGTCTAAACACCTGAATTTTGTAGCTTTAGCAGGAATTCCATCGTATCTATTCCATCCGCATAATCAAACAGACCTGGCTTTTGGGTTTGACCAAGCCCGGTCCATTGCTTCCGAAAAACCGTCCAATTTTCAGGCCCCATCCAACGTTGAATTTCGCCGTCAGGATCCAATCGTTCGGGGAGGTTCTTGCCAACAAAACACTGGGTCTGATGCAGCCAAGGCTGAATCAGCGACATCAGTTCGGAGGAATTTTTGAAGACATCCCAATGCAGGACACCCAAAGGAGACTGGGGGTCCGGGTTTTGGCGAAGGACCAGGGATCCGTTTTGCAAATACGGCTGTCTGTCAATGATTTGCAAAGCCATTTGGTAATCCAGGTTGTTGCGGTACCGATGGTTTTGGCCTTGCCATTCCCATTGGCCCAAGCCATCCAACAAGCGGATGGGATCGTATCCTTCGGGAAGGAGGATGCGGCTTACATTCCTGCATCCTTTCCCGTAATACAAGAATACATCCGAAGCCAACCCGTGCCAGTCTGTAACATCTTCGTCCCCCCAAACAATGGCCGTTGAATTTCGATGCCCTCGAAGCAGGCGGGGGAGGTGGCCAAAGTATTGTTCAAAATAAGGCAGGGTGGATGCTGAACCGGTGGCAATCACCGCATCCGGGCGAACCACCCTGTCCACCACCCGAACCGCGGATTTATAAGGGGGCCATGCCTTGAACAACCCCTCCAAGGCCCAAAGGGTCAGTCCGGCATCGTCTGACGAAAGTTTGACTTGGGCCCGGTGTCCGGCAACAAGAACGCATAACACATCGTGCAAGCCTACCAGGGGCAGGTTTCCCGGTAGGACCAGGCCAATATCCAAAGAGGTTCTGGATGCACAAGCCTGGTCTTCCGCCTTGGTCAGCCAAGCCTCGACGTCGGTTGGGGACAGGGCCTCGGACCAGGCCTCCACCGCATGCCGGACCATGGGTTCCTCAAACCAAGGGTTAAGGGCCGCTGTTTGGGCCGTAAAAGCCTGCCAGGACGATTGATGAGGGCTTTGTCTTAGCCAGGCAGCCCAGGCTAACAAAGGTTCCCGAACTTGGCCAAAAGATGAGGAGGGGGAGGGCATGATAAAGCTTAAATTTGCAAAGAAAATAGGAATCCATGGCCATTATCATCACCGACCAGTGCATTAATTGCGGGGCCTGCGAACCCGAATGCCCCAACAATGCGATTTACGAAGGCGGTGTTTCCTGGAACTATGCTCAGGGGACCGCCCTCCGTGGATTGGTCCTACGACCCGACGGCAGCACCACCCATGCCAACGATGAGCAAACACCGGTCTCGGACGATATTTATTTTATCGTACCGGACAAGTGCACCGAATGCGAGGGCTTTCACGAAGAGCCGCAATGCGCGGCGGTCTGTCCGGTGGATTGCTGTGTACCGGACCCGGATCGCCGCGAATCAACCGAAACCCTCTTGAATCGCAAACAATACCTCCACGACCAGGCCCAACCTTGAAGCCAACCCATCCAAAAATTCGAATAGGCGTCTTGCTCGGTGGTAATTCCCGCGAGCGCGAAGTTTCTTTTGCCGGAGGGCGCACGGTCTACGATACTCTCGATAAATCCATTTTTGAGGTTTCCCCCTTTTTGGTGGATTCTTTTGGGAAATTGGTTTTGCTGGATTGGTCGTATTTGTACAAAGGCAGTCTGCGCGATTTTTACCCAGCTCAACAAAATCCCACCGGTTCACTGGTTTGGTTGCCCTACGCCGAACAAATCCCTTACAACGCAGACCAAGCCGAAGGTTGGCTAAAAGCGATTGGAGAGCCCTTGGCATGGGAAAAACTCCCTGAACGCATCGATTTTGCTTTCCTGGCTCTGCATGGTCGGAACGGGGAAGATGGCCGCGTGCAATCCATGCTGGATTTTTTGGGATTGCCCTATTCAGGTTGTGGTCCCGTTGCCGGCGCATGGGGTATGAACAAGGTCAAGCAGCGGGAACAAATGCAGGCCGCGGGTTGGCAGGTGCCTCGCTTTGCCAAAGTGGACCGGAGCGCTTGGGTCTATGCCAATTCCACAGATCGTCAGGCATTGTTGACCACGATTGCCAAGGACTTTCCATCCGGATGCGTTGTCAAATCCGCCAACCAAGGGAGCAGTGTTGGTTTATCCGTCCTGGAAACAGTTAACAAAGACTCCCTGGAAGAAGCCTTGGATCGCGCCTTTTTTTGTGTTCGGTTGGAGCGGGATGCCTGGCTACGTCGTGGACCATCCGCCTTGGAAACCTTGGCTGATTTTCGAAGCGGCCCCGGATTTCCAGCCAGGGACTTGGAGCATCAACTTTTTTGGGAAAGCCCCAACGAGTGGATGGCTTGGCTACAAGCCCAGCCTTCGGGAACCTTGTGTTATCTGGAAGCACAAGATGCCGAAACCGAAGTGCTCATCGAAGAAATTTTGATCGGCAAGGAGTTTTCGTGCATTGTACTCCAAAAACCAGACGGTTCGGCGGCCGCTTTGCCACCCACTGAAATTGTCCCCACAGCAAAATTCTACGATTATCGGTCGAAATATTTACCGGGTTTTGCCCGCAAAAAAACACCGATTGATTTGCCCGAGGAAGCCATTGAAGAACTACGCAAAGAATGCGTTCGGCTCTTTGTATCTTTTGATTTGGAGGTCTATGCCCGTATCGACGGGTTTTATTGCAACAACGGACGAATCGTCCTCAACGATCCCAACACCACATCGGGCATGATGCCCTCTTCTTTTTTCTTTCAACAAGCCGCTGAATTGGGTCTGAGTCCTTCTGCCTTTTTGACTTATCTGATTCGCATTTCGTTGGATGCGCGGATAAAGGCCCAACCGGGCTTATCGGCAGCTCGTTTGTTAGCCCAAAGGTTGGATCATTTTGGTAAGATCCGTCGTGAAAATTCCCAAAAGCGACTACGAGTCGGTGTATTGATGGGTGGCTATTCCTCTGAACGTCATATCTCCGTGGAATCAGGCCGAAACATCTTCGAAAAACTAAGTTCCATGGAAGGAATGGAACCGGTTAGTTTGTTTCTAAGTGGTTCGGATTCTCAGTGGAATCTTCATCAATTGCCCATGCACTTGCATCTCAAAGACCATGCCGATGACATTGTGCGTGGTTTGGAAGGCAAGGAGAGACCCCCCATCCTTCACAGAATCCGCAAGGATTTTGAGGAGGTGCTTTCTGTTTATGCCCCTCATTCTTTGGAAAAAGCCGTCGCGGTATCGTGGGAAAGGTTACCCCAGCTGGTCGATTTTGTTTTTATTGCGTTGCACGGACGACCCGGGGAAGATGGAACGATCCAAAAGCGTCTCGAGGAATTGGGGATACCCTACAACGGTTCCGGGCCGGCGAGCAGTGCCTTGACCATTGACAAATACGCCACAGGTCGGTTATTATCCGCTCATGGAATGTCGGTCGCAGAGCAATGGTTGGTGGACAAAGCGTTTTGGTTTTCGGAGGCCAAAAGTCCGTGGGTTCAGGGCTTAGGTTCTTGGCCCCTCGTCGCAAAACCGGTGGATGATGGTTGTTCAACCGGGGTATGTCGTCTGGAGAACATCCTTGACTTGGAAGCCTATGCCCAGCTTTGTTTTCGCGAAGAAGGAACGTGGCCCAAAGAATCGGCTGATCGCTTGGGTATCCATGATCCTGAACTGTTCGGAGTGGCCCATCGTTTTTTGTTGGAACAATTTATACAGGCACGGGATGGTGATCATTTCCTTGAAATCACCGGGGCTATGATGATTCGCTCCTTGCCCAATGGTCAACGTGAATTTGAGGTTTTTGAGCCCTCCGAAAGCATAGCCGGATCGGGCATCTTGAGCCTTGAAGAAAAATTCTTGGCGGGACAGGGAACCAATATCACCCCGGCACGCTTTTCGAGCGATTCGGGACGCCAAGCCGAAATCATGGAACGGGTTCAGGAAGAACTCCGTCATGCCGCAGAATGGACAGGGGTGGAGGGTTATTGCCGCATTGACGCCTTTGTAAGCATTCCAGCGATGGGCCCGCCGGTGGTTCACATCATAGAAATTAATTCGTTGCCGGGGATGACCCCTGCCACTTGTATTTATCACCAAGCTGCCCTGGCTCAGTACACACCTCACCAATTCATTGCTCAACTCATTGAAAGGGGCCTTCAAAGAGCCAACCTTTTTAACTCCGGAACCAAGCCATGACTCAGCATCCTTTTCGTCGGTTTTTGGTGATTTTCCTTGGCTTTAATGCCCTCTTGGCCCTGGTTGTTTGGGGTACCTTGGGTTGGTATACATCGCATGGAGATGCGATTTCTGTTCCGGCATTGCGCGGGTTATCCCTCGAAGATGCCCAAAGGGAATTAGAAGACCGGGGTCTTCGGTTCATGGTTGTGGATTCTGTTTATGCCGAAGGCCTGGATCCTTCGGCGGTGGTCCTGAGTGACCCCGACTCTGGTTTCCAAGTCAAGAGCGGTCGCACGGTTTATTTGACCTTGAACCTCTCGGATTTACCGTCCATGCCCGTACCTGACTTGACCGACTTGTCCTTGCGCAAAGCCACCATGGATTTGACCAACAAGGGTTTTGTGGTTGGGCAGTTAATTATGAAGCCTGACCTGGCTCACCAGGTCGTGCTTGGAGGTCAACACAAAGGCAGGGAAGTACGCACAGGCCAAATGCTGCCCAAAGGAAGTGTTATTGATTTGTTGGTTGGGTTTAACAATTCGGATTCGCTGGTGGAGGTCCCCAATTTGACGGGGTTAACCTTGGACGAAGCCAGGATTTTCCTGGCCGAATCCTCGTTGTCTCTGGGTTCCGTGCATTACTTGGGAACGGTGGGGGATAGTAGTCAGGCCCTCATCGTTCGCCAGCGTCCGATGGCAGGAGGCAATGGATCGCAGGTTCGTGCGTTGGATTTTGTGGACCTATGGCTAGCCGACTAATTTTTCTACCGGTATGGATTGCCGGCCTGTTTTGTTTCCTGGGTGCCAGGGGTCAGGAGGTCACGATGCCGCCGACGAGAAACCCAAGGGCCTGGGTGGCTCCAAACTATGGAGCTTTTAGACTCCAGGACACCCTTGATTTGCCATTTGAGGATGATTTCTCCTACACCGGGGCCAGACCCAGGGTGGCGCTTTGGCAATATTCATCCGTTTACCGCAACAACGATATGGCCGTGCGACCCCCATCGCAGGGTTTTGTGACCTTTGACGGGTTGGACTCGGCCGGTTACCCCTACGATGGCTCCTCCTTGTTGGCAGTAGGCCGCGCCGATCGTCTGCAATCCCTTCCCTTACGATTGGGTTCGTACCTGGTCCAAGATTCCTTGTACCTCAGTTTTTCGTATCAACCAGCGGGGTGGTGTGAGGCCCCCGAACCGGTGGATTCGTTTTTGTTGGAATTCAGGACGCGCACCGGGGTTTGGCAAAGGGTTTGGTACGCCTTGGGAAGTTCGATTCAGCCCTTTAAAACGGTCATGATCCCGGTTAGGGATACCGGTTTTCTTTACGATGGGTTTGTTATGCGGTGGTCCACCCACGGTTCTTTGACGGGTTTGGTGGATGTTTGGCATATGGACTATGTGCGCTTTGGCAGCGGCCGGAATGCAGGGGACTCTTTGCGCAATGATGTCTCACCCGTGCATACCAATGCCCTGTACCTCCGGCCGTACCGTAGCATGCCGCTCAACCAATTGATGGGGGATACGCTGCGATTTCTAAACCCTCTGCATGGTTACGATTTAACCAACAACGGCGTTGCGACATCGGTATCCCATCAATACAAGGTTTTGCAAAACGGACGGAGTTCCCCTTGGTTTAACAGTCCGGTACTCAACCTACCCAACCTTGGAACGGCCCAAAATTTCGGCATGGTTTATCCCCGTTTTGATGTTCCCAACGCGATGGGGGATAGTTTGGATTTGGTTTTGGAATACTTGGCTCAGGCCCCAGGCGATGTTAATCCAGCCAACGATACCATGCGCGAATCCATTCGTTGTTGGAATTACCTGGCCTACGACGATGGTACAGCCGAAACGGGGTACGGTATCAACGTGGTGGCGGGTTCGGTCGCCTATAAATTTTGGCTTGCCCAACCCGATTCGCTTCGAGGGGTTTGGATGTACTTCACCCAAGCAGCTGCCAACGCAGCCAACGAACTCTTTGTTCTCAAAGTCTGGTCCCAAGTCCAAGAAAGAGGGCGTGGTTCCCAGGAACTCTACCGTTCAAGCATTCCTTACCGTCCGGTTTACGGCGATAGCCTGGGGCATTTTGTGTTTTTTGGAATTGATCCACCCTTGCCGGTTGCCGATTCGTTTTATGTAGGTTGGCAACAAGAAACATCCGGTCTTCTTAACATCGGATTGGACCGCAACGATACCCTTGTCCGTTACAACCGCTGGTATAATACCCAAGGCATCTGGGAAGAGTCCTCAATCGCGGGTTCATGGATGATACGACCGGTTCTGGGAGGCCCATTTCGATACCCTGCATCGATCGCATCAACAGAACCTCCGCTTTCAAAAATTTGTTATCCCAATCCATGGAATCCAAACCAGGAACCTTTGATTTACAAAGGTTTATCTCCTCCTCAGCAGATGAGTTTGTACGACTTAAACGGGCGAAGGATGGGTGGTCAGATAGAATCCCTTGATCCTTGGGAGGAACCTTCGGAGGGTCTCCGCGCTTGGGCCTTTCGTCCCACGGGGATTCCCTCGGCGGGTCTGTACTTCCTTGAAGTGCGAACGCAGGACGGCAAGGTCCGTTGTTTCAAAATCATTGTATCCTAATTCTATGCGCCCAACCAAATCCCCAACGCATTCCCAGACCGTTATGAACGAACTGGTTTTGCCAAACGACACCAATACCCTAAACAACTTGATGGGGGGAAGGCTTTTGCATTGGATGGATATCTGTGCCGCCATTGCTGCGCAAAAACATGCCAACCGTATCGTTGTAACGGCTAGCGTCGATAATGTGAGCTTTAACCGAGCCATCCGCTTGGGCAACCTTGTGAACATGACCGCCACCGTTACACGCGCTTTCCAAACCTCCATGGAGGTACGTTTGGAAGTTTGGTGCGAAAACATCCCCCAGGGGATTCGACACCTTTGCAACCAAGCTTACTTCACGTTTGTGGCTGTGGACGATGCCGGTCAACCAACCGCCGTCCCTGATTTGCAACCAGAAACCCCGGACGAAATCAAACAATTCCAGGGTGCTCTAAGGCGACGCCAATTGCGATTGGTCTTGGGGGGACGTATGAAGCCGAGCGAAGCCCATGAACTTCGTTCAATTTTTCAGGAGGTCAATCCAGGGGAAAATGACCCGGATTCAAAGGCTTAGTGTTTAAAGTCAGCTTCGCTAAAGCGTGGGTTCAATACGCCCTCGGTAAGGTTGAATTCAATGGATTCGGGGCCCATGCTTATTTTGACTTTGTGGGGTACTTTGAGGCCCTTGCCCAGATCGCGGTAATCATCGTATCCGGTGGTCGACAAGGCGTCTTTGCCGTCAGGACCTTTGGAAACACGCATGGATTGCACTTTGAGTCCGGTTTGTAGATTGTAAACATGGCTTTCGATGGTCCCATTCTCGAATTTCCAATCCAATTTGGCACAAAGTTGACCATCAACCATCACAGCACCTGCCAAACTAAGTTTTGGGTGTTGCCCGTTCATCCATAACATTTCAGGTAACGGGGTGGCTTCCATGGCTTCGTGGGCCAGTTCTTCCCCTTCAACTTCTTTGGTTCCCTGCATGGATTTGCGGGTCATCTTGCCTTTGATGTACAAATCCGACGTAAGCTCCATGGAATTGTTGAGGCGGACTTTGGTGAGCGAAGCAGCGGGTTTGGTTTGCTTGGTTTGGATCATTTCAAGGTTCATCCCTTGGAGGGTAGCCGACATGGTCATGCGCAGACCCTTTACTTTGGACCAGTTTTTGGCACCCCCCGTGTTGACAATGTACTTGTCAAGAACAGAGGTCAAGGTGGTACCTTCTGGTAGTTTCAAGGCCGTAGGATCCGGGGCCGATTCTCCATTCCAATCAAGCCACTCAATCACCCCGTCGCTGTCCATGGAACGAAGCTTTGGGGCGATTTCACTGCCTTTTCCCACACATAACACAACACAAGACGCAGGCTGTATCATTTTGCGCGCCATGGTCTGCACCGCTTCGCGATCTACCTGGGCTAAATCTTGGAGATAGTTGCGGAAATAGGTGGGCGACATGCGGTAACGTTCCTGATCAATGTAGAATCCTGCCACAGTTTGGGGATTCTGCAATGCGATTGAAAAGGTACCGTTGAGATAATTCTGGACACCTTGTAGTTCATCGGCCGGAACCAGGGAATCCCTGATACGGTTCAATTCATAAAAAAATTCACGAATAGCACTATCCGTAACGGCATTGCGCACCTGGGCATACGCCCTGAATTGCCCAACCAAGGGATCCCGGGTCAGCGAGGAATAGGCCCCGTACGTATACCCGTGGGTTTCTCGCAGGTTATCAAAGAGGCGGGCATCGCTGGCCCCTAAAATGGTATTCATAACCATCGACGGAATGTAATCTGGAGAACCTGGAACCAGTTGCACGGTGTTGGCGATTCGAATAACCGTTTGAACCGCTTGGGGACGATCAACAATCACCACCCTAACACCGTTTGCATTGGTCGGAACCGGGTATTTTTGGGTTGGAACTTCGGCGGCAGCCCAATTCCCCAAGGTTTGGCGGGTCAAGGATTCGGCGGTAGCCCTGTCAATATCGCCAACCAAAGCCAAATAAGCCACATTGGGTCTGAGGTAACGATCCCTAAAGCTTTCACAATCGGACAGGGTAATGGATTCAAGACCTTTTTGGGTTTGGATTTCTCCATAGGGATGCGTTGAGCCGTAAAGCAAGCGAGGTAGTACGCGGCCCGCAATGGATTCAGCATTGGTCTGCTCGCTTTCAAGGCCCGAAATAGACTGCTTACGCAAGCGCTCCAATTCCTGGGCTCTGTAGGCAGGCTGGGTCAGCATCTCACCAATAAGAGCCATCAAAGGTGCGGTGTTTCGACTCAAACACGAAGCATACAACGCATTGGATGATGTTGTAAGGGTCGCTCCTAAGCCGTCGATGGCCTCATCCAAAGCCTCCTTGGTTTTGTCCCGGGTTCCACTGCGGATCATTTCGCCGGTAAGAGCGGAGACCCCTGCCTTGGAACCTTCGGCCACGGGATCGTAGTCCCAAACGAGGGAAACAGAGACCCTGGGTAATTTGGTGTTACGAACCAAAAAAACTTTTAGCCCGTTGGGCAATTCCCAACGCTCGGCTTCGGACCAACGAATTTCCGGGGCAGGACCCGCTGAAGGTCGAACGCTGCGGTCCAAAGGAACCGGTGCTTGGGTCGGCGGTGGAGTTTTAAGGACTTTGGAGGATTTGGCCTTGGGCAATGATTTGGTGCCTTGGGCCAAGATTGGGTCGTTATGAAGTCCGGACCCTAAAAGACCAATCAAAAGAATCAAAAATCGTAACATGCGAAATGAGTTGGAGGAAGAAGCCATGGAATAGGAGGGTAAAGGGGTGGGAAACTACGGTTTGGGATGAGCTAGGTAGTACAAAGTGACTTGGTTCTCCGGAACCAAATACCGGCGCGCTACTCGTTGCAAATCCTGAGGTGTTACTTGGCGAAAACGCTCAAATTCAGTGTTAATCAAGTTGGCATCTCCATAGAACAATTCATAATCACTCAATTGTTCAGCGATGCCCTGAACACTGCCTAATTGAGCGATTCGATCGTTTTCGAGTTGGTTCACCAGTTTGGCAAGTTCCTTGGGGTCCGTCAATTCATCCCGAATCCTTTGGTACTGGGCACGCATGGATGCATCCAAACTATCCGGACCAACGCCCATATTCACGATACCATACATAATTGCTACGCTGTGGTCCACCATACCCAAAGGAAATGCTCCGACAGCCACGGCCTTTTGTTCTTTGTCAACTATTGATTTTTGAAAGCGCGAAGAGGCTCCCTGGGAAAGAAGACTGGTCAGCATGCTCATCGGATAAAAATCAGGGGTGCCTTGGGCCGGCATTTTGAAGGAATGCACCACCGCTGGTAATTGGATGTTATCGTAAACGGTGTCCCTGCGCTCGGTGGTTTGGATAGGCTCTTCGGGATTTGGGCGGGGAATGGGGCGGGTCGAAGCAGGAATATTTCCAAAATACCGATCAATCCATGCTTTGACTTGGGCATTGTTAAAATCGCCGGCAATCGATAACACCGCATTATCAGGGACATAGAAGGTGCGGTAGAAGTCCATGAATTCTTCTTTGCGGGCTGAATTTAGATGGTCCATCGAACCAATGACCGAGCGACCGTAAGGGTGTGCCAAAAAGGTTCGGCGCATGGTCTGATCCAACAGACCACCGTAGGGGGTGTTATCATAGCGCTGACGCCTTTCTTCTTTAACTACTTCGCGCTGGGTTTCAATACCCTGATCTTCGATTTTGGCATGAAGCATCCGCTCACTTTCCATCCAGAGACCCAGTTCCAATTGATTGGAAGGAAGGATTTCAAAATAAAAAGTTCGGTCATAAAAGGTGTTTGCATTGAGGACACCGCCATTAGTTTTAACCAATTTCATGTATTCCCCTCGACCAATGTTTTCACTACCTTCAAAGAGCAAATGCTCAAAGAAATGGGCAAAACCGGTGCGTTGGGGATCTTCGTTTTTGCTACCCACTTTGTAGGAAACCGTAACGGCCACAATAGGGGTGGTGGTGTCCTGGTGTAGAAGCACTTTGAGGCCGTTGGGCAAGGAATATCGTTCAAAAGAAATCACTTGGGCCGTTGATTGGGTAACCAACGCGTTCATGAGGAGTAGGCCAGCGCATACGGTTCCTAACAATCGTTTCAAGGGAGGAATGGACATAAGGTATAGGGTTAAAGAGAAAGGGATTGAGAAGTCTTGGGCGGGTTAGATTTTCATAATCCAACCGCGGGTGTCTTGGGTTTTGCCGGTCTTGATATCATCCAGCATCCGACCCAAGAGGGTTGAATAGGTACGGTTTTCCATCGCGGGAAGTTCCAAGCGTCGATCTTGAACCGTGATACTGGAAATGGGCGCCACCGTGGCGGCTGTTCCGGTGCCAAAAGCATCCTTGAGTTCACCACGATCGTAGGCGGCGACAACTTCGTCGATGCTGATTTTGCGGACCTCGACCGGCAAACCGGCTTCGATGGCAAGTCCTAGAATACTATCACGGGTAATACCCTCCAGAATGGTTCCGTCCGCAATGGGGGTCACCAGGGTGTTTCCAATCTGAAAGAACAAATTCATGGTCCCTGATTCTTCGATGTATTTCATTTCCTTGCCATCCAACCAAACGAGTTGATCGTACCCGGCTTCCCGGGCATGTTTGAGGGGTAGCATTCCGGCGGCATAATTGCCGGCAACCTTGGCAAACCCAGTGCCCATTGGAAAGGCCCTCACATAACGATCAGAGACCTTGACATGCAACGGGGCTGTGTAGTAATTCCCGACCGGGCAATTGAAAATAATAAAGCGATACGAATCCGAGGGGCGAATACCAACATACTCATCGATCGCATACATAAAAGGTCGGATATAAAGGGAGTATCCTGGTTGGCGGGGTACCCATTCTTGGTCCAATTCAATCAAGGCCTTGAGGCCGCCTATAAAAATATCTTCGGTAACGGCCGGCATGCAGAGTCGTCCTGCTGAACGAATCATACGACTCATGTTATCGTAAGGCCTAAAGATTTGAACTTCATCCTTTTGATTGCGATAGGCTTTGAGGCCTTCAAAAATGGACTGACCGTAATGCAGAGCTGAAATAGCTGGATTGGTAGGGATTTCACCGTAGGGGACAATGCGGGCGTTTTGCCAACGTCCTCCTTCGTATTCTGCCACAAACATGTGATCGGCAAAGACCTTTCCAAAAGGTAAATCCTCAAAATCCACAGAGGTTAGACGCGAAACAGGAAGGCGGGTAATTGGAATGGCGTCCATGGCAGGTTTTTGTCCAAAAATAGGTCAAATACCGCGTAATTTGCATACTTAACTCGGTAAGACATGGACTCTAACACCCTAAGTTCCCCGCTTTGGAACCAGCAGGTCGGGGATGCCCTGTGGGAAGAATGGGTCCTGGGACGGGATACCCTGGTATATCTGACCCAGCCTGCCTCCCCAAAGAGCCCCAACGACCCTTTTTCTGCAACTTTGTTGATTGTGGTTGTTGACCAAACCCCGAACTCCCTTGAAACGGAACTCTTGTCCAAAATTCTGGGAGCCCTGAACCTATCCATGGATGCAGTTTTTTTGCATACCGGACCGGTAATTTCGTGGGAACCCTGGATCAAAAATCGTTTAATTGCTTTTGGAATTCAGCTACCTGTAACTGGCTCGGGAGGCCAGCGACCTGATTTATGGGTGAGCTCCGTTTCCTTGCGCCATATGCTCGAAGATCCCGATGCCAAAAAAACACTTTGGCAACAAATCAAAAGCTGGAAAGACTTTTCGGCCTAAGCAAACGTGAATACGCAAGATACTTGGGTCCTTGCGACCCATAACCAAGGGAAAACCAGAGAATTTAAGGCGCAATGGACCCTGGACAGGGTTCAACTCCTAAGCTTGGCCGACTGCGGATTGACCGAGGTTCCTTCCGAAACGGGTACAACCTTTGCCCAGAACGCTTTTTTAAAGGCCGAATCGGCTCATTGGGCCAGTGGTTTTCCGGCTTTGGCCGATGATTCAGGGTTGATAGTTCCGGCTCTCGGAGGTGAACCGGGCTTGCACAGCGCCCGTTATGCCGGACCGACCGCGTCCGATTCCGAGAACCTTCGGCTTTTGCTCGCCAATATGAAAGACCTCGAAGAAAGAGAGGCTTATTTTGTTTGTGTTTTGTGTTGGTGGGACGGTCAAGGGGATCCTCTTTGGGTCGAAGGTCGATGGCATGGTCGTATCCTTCGGCAAGCAGTTGGTCAGAACGGTTTTGGTTACGATCCGATTTTCGAACCTGATAATTTCCAAGGATTTAGTTTAGCTCAGTTGGAGCCCGCTATCAAAAATCAATATTCGCACAGGGCCCTTGCCCTCCGCGCTCTTTTTCAAAGAATGGAAGCAAGGTAGCCGGTATCCGGTTGGAGGCCCGGTAAACCAGCCGCGGCTTTGGCCAGTACATCGCAGCGTTCGTTTTCGGGAATTTCGGCATGGCCCTTAATCCAGCACCAGGTTATTCGGTGCTTTTGGGTCAGCGGCAAAAGCCTCTCCCACAAATCGACGTTTTTGACATTTTTCCAAGACCTGCGTTGCCAACCCCTTATCCATTCCTTTACAAAGGCATCCACCACGTATTTGGAATCGCTGTACAAACGAATGGTGTGGTCGTTTCCCTTCAATGCTTGGAGAGCCTCAAGCACGGCCATAAGTTCCATGCGGTTGTTGGTGGTGCATGCAAACCCGCCGCTGATTTCAAGACGCCGATCACCACTCAAAAGCACGGCAGCATAACCACCCGGGCCCGGATTCCCAAGGGCAGAACCATCGGTATAAATGTCGATGCTAGCCATGGGATGTAGAGTCTACGAGGGGGATTTCGGCCACCACAAAAAAACTCCCCAGGGCCAGCACCAAACCATGGGGATTTGATTCATTAACCGCTTGATTCCAAGCCTCTTCAACGGATTTGTAGGCCAACCCTTCCAAACCGACGGCGTTGGCTTTTTGAGCCAAAACTTCGGCCGGCAATGACCGCGGGTTATCGGGCGCTGCAAAATAATACCGCGCCGACCTGGGCATTCTGTGAAGGATCGGATCGATGTCTTTATCCGCCGAGACACCCAAGACCACCGACCATGATTCTGGTTTTCGGTAGGTGGCCGCTTGTTCAAGGGCGTGTTGAATTCCTTCGGGGTTGTGAGCCACGTCAACAATGCGCAAGGGGTTTTGCCCCAATACCTGCCAACGCCCTTGCATTCCTGTGTTACGAACAACCGATAACAAACCCTCTCGAACTTTGGGTTCTTCCAGCTCTACGCCTGCATTACGCAGTACTTCCACCATGGTCAAAACTTGGGCTAGGTTTTCACCTTGGGTATGTCCAAGCAGATCCGTTTGCAGGGGTTGTTCTTGAGCCCGTCCCAAGCGCAATACCTTCCATTCTGCCAACCCCATCGCCAGGGACTCTCCCGTGGATTCAAGTCGATATACCCGATCAGCGTAGGTTAACAAGCAGCGTAGTTCATGGGCCTTGTTCTCAAAAACACGGTTGACATCCTCTTCCTGGGTTCGCCCGATGACCACAGGCACCCCCTTCTTGATGATGCCCGCTTTTTCGGCAGCGATGAGCGGCAAAGCATTACCCAACAAATTCATATGGTCCCAATCAATGTGGGTGATGGCTGTCAAACCCGGTTTCACCACATTGGTGGAATCCAAACGACCCCCCAAACCTGTTTCAATGACCGCAAAATCAACACGATGGGATGCAAAATGCTCAAAGGCAAGGGCGGTGGTAAACTCAAAAAAGGAAGCTTCCAAAGAACCAGGCGCCTGGCGCATCCGATCAACTCCGGCCATGACCTCGGTCGGCCCGATGCATTGGCCGTTGATCCGAATGCGTTCTCTAAAATCCCGGAGGTGGGGGGACGTAAAGAGTCCGGTTTTGTAACCGCAGGCCTGCAAGACCGAGGCTATGGCATGGCAAACAGAGCCTTTGCCGTTGGTTCCTGCGACATGGATGACAAAACCCATCCGGTCTTGGGGCTGTTCAAGAAACTGGCACAAAGCCTTAATACGATCCAAGCCCTCCTTGTAGGCCGGCGGACCAATCCGTTGATACATGGGCAAATGCTCCAACAACCATCGGTAGGTTTCTTCGTAAGACTGGAATTTTTCCATCAAGACCGGCTCTTGATTTGCAATTCAAAAACCAATTTGCCACGCTGCATGGACGCCAATTCCGGGTTGGGGCGAAAACGAGCGTTTTGGGTGGCCTCTACCAAAGCACGTTTTTGTTGGGCATTAAGGGGCTTGGTGCTGAGGGGTGGACCGGTGACTCGGACCTTTCCCTCCCTGTCCACTTCGATGGGAATTACAACCCGGGCATCCAGGATTCGAAAATCCTCGGGGTCAGGACTTTTTGAAAACCCACGGTTCTCCAAACCTTCCCCATGGGCCGAAAAACCTCCACCGCCCGATTGCCCCGAGTTGTTGGACGACGCTGTGCCGTCTTTTTGGCCCTTGGAAGCCTCGGTTTTTCCGCTGTTGGGGTTCGGTTGACCCTGGCGTTGTAAAAGCCTCTGAAGGCGGGGATCCATCGGTTTGTTTACAGGATTGGGGGTGACCACGGGGGCTTCTTCTTGGTCCTGGGTAATGCTTTGGTTCAGGGTGGGGGTGTTAGGAACCGGCTCAGGCTGATCCGACCCGGTATTGTCGCTACCACTTGGCGGCAAGGCAGGCGCGACCTCCTCCTGCCCATCTTCGACACCCAAGGCCAAAGCCAAGCCCCCTCCGGGGGATGGTCGGGGTGGTTCAACAGGCAATCCAAGATGGAGCAACGCCATCAAGAACAGCAGGAACCCATGAAGAACCAGGGAAATCAGCCAAGCCGAACCGGAACGTCCGATCGTTGCCTTCATCGAGGGTCGGTTGCTAACACCATTTTGAGACCGGCTTCCCGGGACCATTGCATCACATCCACCACTTCCTGGACAGGCACCCGTTGATGAGCCTGCAACAAGAGGGTTTGACCCGTGTCTGTCGCGGCCAAGGTTCGGATTTCGGCCTGCAATTCAAGTTTTGACAAAGGCTTTTGTTCGAGATGATAAACCGACAAGCTATCAATGCTGATGCGGATGACCCGGGAATCCACGTTTTGACCCT
>RFOZ01000030.1 GCA_009926405.1 Cytophagia bacterium | reverse complement strand
GGGCGATGTTTCCCTTCATGAATGGGTGTCTTTGTTTTGGCCCTCAACCCTTTCATGGGGTGTGGGTTGGTTGGCCTTGGTCCTGTTGTTGGTTGGGCCCTTGGTTTTTATGGGGGTCTTGGCGGTCCGCTTGTTGCGCGGTGCTCCCTTTCGTTTTTTTGGACACCTGCTGGTTTTTTCTTTTCTGACCTTTGTTTTGGGGGCGGTGTTGACCCTTCTGCCTTTGGTTTATTACGCCGAGGACATAGAACACAAAGCCGTTACGACCCAAACGATTCCCCTGGATAGCACGGTGAATTCCTGGTCCTTGGGCTTAATGCCCGCCTTTTTGGATGAACAAGGCCGGCCGGTTGATTTTGATGGAGAGGCTCGGGTTATCGAGGATGAATTTTGGACAGATCCGGTTGAATCCAACCAGGATTCCGAATCCTGGAATCAGGTTGAATGGGATTCGGAGCCAAACCGCTGGCGCATGGCTGGTCCAAGGATTTACGTCAACAACCTGGGTATTCGCTTGGTACCGACCGAGGGAAGGGCCATGCTTAAGTCCAACGTCCGCGCGGCGGGTCGAAGCAAGGCCCAGGCCAAGACTCGTTCGGCCTCGGCAGGGACTTCGTATACCTGCGATAGCACGGGGCGCATTGCCTTGGCGGAAGGGATTTATTTTCCCAAAAGCGATGGTTTTCGAATGCAAAAGGCTCAATGGACCTTCTATATTCCGGTGGGCCAATCCATCCGTTTTGACGAGCGATTGGCTCCTTATTTGGAAGAGACACCGGTGGTGGGCGATTTTCCGATTGGGGAATTAGCAGGGCAGCGTTGCATCATGACCTATAACGGGCTGGTTCGCATGGGTTCCTAGTCGGATGCTTGGTCAAATTAGCAATATTTGACAAAGAGTCCTAGGCAAAGTCTGTTTATTTTTCAAAAGCCAACAAAACATTGTTTAACATTCGAAAAAAATAACATGTTAAAAGTTCCTTCGATCCTTTTTCAACCGACCCTTTTTGGAATCATGTCGTATCGATTTTTTATTCTTATGCTTGGATTAATGGGCTGGGGAGCCCAAAGGACGTTGGCGGCCTCACCTGATTATTTTCAGCAGAAGGTACGCTACCAAATCCAGGTGAGTTTGGACCCTGTTCATCATGTGTTGCGTGGTAATCTTCGCATGGATTACACGAATCAATCTCCCCAAACGCTTGATCGCTTGGTCATGCACCTGCATCCCAATGCCTACTCTTCGACGCGTACCGCTTTTGCCCAACAACAATTGGCCGGAGGAAGCACTCGCTTTCGATTTGCTCCCGACAGCCTTCACGGTGGAATGGACTCGTTGGAATTTAGGGTCAACGGTCAAAAGTTGCGTTGGGAATTCTGGCATGCCGATACCCCTGATATCGCCACCGTTTATTTGGAACAACCCTTGATGCCCGGCGCTACCTTGACCCTGGAAACTCCCTTTAGGGTCCGTATCCCCGGGGATTTTTCGCGGATGGGGCATGTTGGAAATCAATACCAAATCACCCAGTGGTACCCCAAGCCAGCGGTTTACGATTCCAAAGGTTGGCATCCCTTGCCTTACTTGGACCAAGGCGAGTTTTTTAGTGAATTTGGTTCTTTTGAGGTGGATATCACGGTCCCTGCCCATTACCGAGTGGCCTCTTCCGGGGATTTGCAGACCCCTTCGGAGCTGCAGTGGTTGGACTCCTTGGCGAAGCATGGCGCCGGTCTGGATTCCTTTCCTCCCCTTTCGACGCGGGGTGATTCTTTGAACCCTCTCCCTTCTACTACCAAAACACTGCGCTATGTTTTGGACCAAGCCCATGATTTTGCTTGGTTTTGTGCGCCGGATTATTATGTCCGTCAAAGCAAAATTGAAATCAATGGCCAAGAGGTGAAGACCTACGCTTTTTTTACCGGCCGTAACAAATCATGGAAAGATGCGACGCTTTACGTGGATTCCTCGGTCTATTATTATTCCAAATGGTTGGGCCCTTACCCCTATAACACCTGTACGGCGGTTGAAGGGGCATTGCGTGCCGGTGGTGGCATGGAATACCCGACCATCACTGTGATATCAGCCGGGGGCGCTCCCCTAATGTTGGACTTGATTATTGCCCACGAAGTGGGGCATAATTGGTTCTACGGGATTCTCGCTTCCAACGAAAGAGACCACCCGTTCATGGACGAAGGTTTCAATTCCTTTTACGAGACCCGCTATCTCCGAACGCGCTATCCAGGCCAAAACCCCCTAGAAGCCCAATTCGGCCAAATGTCCGGGGTGTTGAAGCGCATCCTGGAACCTTTGCCGGACTTGGATAACCTATCCTTGTTGCTTTCGTTGCGTCGCGGCAAAGACCGGTCTTTGTGGCATTCCCATACCATGGATTACGACGGGGAAACTTACGGAACCCTTGCCTACAAAAAAACCGCCTTGGAATTAACCTATTTGGAAGCTTATCTGGGCCGAGAGGAATTGGATCGACGCATGCAGGCCTATTACCAGACTTGGAAATTCAGACACCCTTCTCCGGAGGACATGGAGTTGATTTTGAAGCAGAAAAGCCAGGAACAAATCATGTTGCAACAACAAACATCGGTTTCCTCTCAATCGGTCGATTGGTGGTTTGAGGAAAGACTTCGCAAAGCAGAACCCTTGGATTACCGGTTGATCCGTCAGCGTATTCGTGCCAAATCAAGTGGTTGGGAACTCGAAGCTGTATTGCGAGGGCGTGGGACGGCCACCCCTCTTCTGTTGGCCATCACCGATACCGGGGGTCGTATCATCCGACAAGAATGGGTGGAGGGTTTTGAAGGCAAGCGGACCATGCGGTGGAATTCACCGGTCCTTCCAAAAGATTTGGTTCTGGATCCGGACCGTTCCTTGCCGCTTTATGTGCGTTCGCAGAATCATTCGGAAAGTCGCTCGGTTTGGAAGCCTTCCTTGCCCTTGGATTTCGAGGGTCAGCGCTTGTCCTGGCTTCCGTGGATCAATTACCTGGAAACGGAGGGCTGGACCCCAGGGCTCTTGGTCATGAGTCCGATTTTGTTGCCAACCAATTTGCAATACCGAGGCTTGCTGCAGGTCGGTACCCGAAGTCGGGCCTTGAGCGGGGCCATGAAAGGGGATTACCGTTGGTTTCCTCGTCAGTCCTACGGCCCTCAGTGGAGTGCAAGCCTGAATTGGCGCCGCTTTGAGCGTTTGGGTCCCCTCAACGGCGGGACTTTGCATGGATTCTTGGGTTGGCAGGCTCCTCAAGACCTCCGCAATCCGGGGCGAAGGCATCGTTTGGAGGTGGGTTGGCGTCAGCGTTACAACGGTGGTCCGGCCGAATCCTACGGACCCCTTCCCACAACAAACCTTCAAGGTGAATCCAACAAGTTCAATTGGGGTCGCTCCGCCTGGGCTGGGGATTCAGCCGTGGTTCCGACCGGTATTTGGCCCTACTTGAAAGGATCCTATACCGACGGAAATGTGTTGCAAAGCAGGGGATGGGGTTGGTTGATTCAAACCGGAAGAGCCAATGGCTGGCGCCCGGGATCGGCGAATCCTGCACGGATCGAATCTTATGCCAACATGAGCCGACTTTTGGGCGAAGGTCGGCATCGCTGGAGAGCGAATTTCCGACTTTGGGGTGGCTATGCCTATGCTGCCGAGGCCTATAGGGATGAGCGCCTTGGTTTGGGTGGTCGGCTTTTTAACGGGCCCGGTCTTTACAGTCCGGCTGGTTTGGGCGGAGCTCAGGAATGGTCTGCTCAAGATTTGATGTGGGCCCGACCCCAGATGGTCAAGCTTGAGTCGATAACGACCTCCGAACAGGCCGACCAATGGAGAAACGATCCGGCATGGCGCGGATTGGGTGGGCGTCAGGTACTCCTCCGGGATGCAGGTTTTAGGACCCCGGCCGGACCTTACAGTCAGTTTTTGTTGCAACACATGACAAGGCCTTTGGAATATCAATTGGCGGCGAACCTCGAACTTGAACTTCCTCGGTCCCTTGTGAAGTTGCCTCTTAGCCTCTTCGCCAATGTTCAGCGCAACAATTGGAATGGCCGTAGTCCCATGTCTCCGTTGGAGACCCTCGCTGATTTGATTCCAAACGACGATCCATGGCTGGCGCCTTTGCCGGCCCTCAGTTGGGAAACCGGTATCACCCTCAAGGTTCTGCCCTTTATGCAGTTTCATTGGCTGGCCGCCCTTAGTCCGGACTTGAAACGGAATTTTGGGAGTGGCTCACCAAACGTTCAGGTTCCTTGGTACGCCCGCTGGAGTTGGACCCTGGATCTCAGCGCCTTGGATCCACAGCGCCTCATTTTTTAATCAGGAGGAGTTTATTGTACTTTTGCAGGCCTTGTCCTTTTTGAAGGACCCCAAAAATCGAAGGACCCAAAGACAAAAATCATGAACCACTCTGTGAATCAAATGTTAAGCGCCTTGCAACTGCAGGGTTTGGAATCGGGAGCCTCCACAGGCCGCCAAGGGTTGAATGCAGGGGGCGCCTTGCTGGAATCCAGATCACCGGTGGACGGTGCCCTCATTGGTTCGGTAACCCAAGCATCCCATGCCGATTACGAGCAGGTGATGGCCGCAGCTGTTGCGGCTTTTGAGGAATGGAGGACGGTTCCTGCCCCTCGGCGCGGTGAATTGGTCCGTTTGTTGGGCGAGGAATTTCGTCGACTCAAAGAACCTTTGGGGCAATTGGTATCCTACGAAATGGGCAAAAGCCTTCAGGAAGGCCTGGGCGAAGTCCAAGAAATTATTGATATCTGTGATTTTGCGGTGGGCCTGTCCCGCCAGCTTTATGGCCTCACCATGCATAGCGAGCGTCCCGGGCATCGTATGTACGAACAGTGGCACCCCTTGGGGGTTGTCGGGGTTATTTCGGCCTTTAATTTTCCGGTAGCCGTCTGGAGCTGGAATACCATGCTTGCTTGGGTCTGCGGGAATGCTTGTGTTTGGAAGCCATCCGAAAAAACACCGCTAACCGCCTTGGCTTGTCAGAAAATTACGGCCCGAGTTATGGAAGCCTTCGGGGCCCCCGAAGGACTCAGCGGATTGGTGGTAGGGGATGCCAGGGTTGGGGAATGGTTGAGCAACGATAACCGCGTTCCGTTGGTATCAGCGACCGGTTCAACCCGTATGGGCAAAGCGGTCGCTACCGCGGTTGCCGGACGCCTGGGTCGGTCGCTTTTGGAATTGGGTGGTAACAATGCCATCATTGTAGCAGCGGATGCAGACCTCAAATTGGCCACCATTGGTGCGGTCTTTGGCGCAGTAGGGACTGCTGGGCAACGTTGCACGACAACCCGTCGCCTCCTATTGCACGATTCCATTTACAGCGAAATGACCCGCAGCCTGGTGGCCGCATACGGTCAATTGCGGATAGGGAATCCCTTGGATCCTGCCCACCATGTGGGTCCATTGATTGATTTGCAGGCGGTGCAGGCCTACAACCATGCCATTGAGAAAGCCATGGAGCAAGGGGGTCGTATGTTGGTTGAAGGAGGCGTTTTTAGTGGGACTGGCTTTGAGTCAGGTTGTTATGTAAAGCCCTGTGTGATCGAAATAGCAGCCGATGCGCCGATTGTTATGCACGAAACCTTTGCGCCCATTCTTTATGTGCATTCCTACAGCGATATCAAAACAGCCATTCAAATCCAAAACTCGGTGCCCCAGGGTTTATCCTCGGCGATGTTTACGCGTAATTTGTTAGAGGCAGAACAATTCCTCTCCGCTGCAGGTTCCGATTGTGGAATAGCCAACATCAACATCGGCACATCGGGCGCAGAGATTGGTGGAGCCTTCGGTGGTGAAAAGGAAACCGGCGGAGGTCGTGAATCCGGTTCAGATAGTTGGAAGGCGTACATGCGCCGTCAAACCAACACCATCAACTACACCGACCGTTTACCGCTGGCCCAGGGTATTCAATTCGAAATCTAAGAGTTTTCGCCGAACAAGCGCGGCGGCGGGGATTCCTGGCAGCGGTTATTCAGTCCCGAAATTCCATCGTTGGACCGTGGGACAATCCGGGGCCATGTCTGTTAATCGCACATAGATCTCACGGGATTTTTGTTGGATCCAACGATTGAGACGATCCAAACGCTTGATTTGCAGAGCAGTTTCTTGAATTTTTTCGTAATCCGATTCGAGGCTCGTGCGGTGAGGCGAGGTTCTTTTGTTTAGGAGAACCAAGCGATAGCCTGTTTCGCCTCCTGCTGAAGTGTAAGGCTGAACTTCAGAGTAGGACCCTTCGACCAACTTTTCGATGGCAAAGTACAAGTCAGGTGTTAGTTGATCTATGGGCCAACGCATACCGGATCCCTGAGGCGGTGATAACATTCCTCCAAAGGCCTTGGTTTCCGGATCGTCCGAATATTTACGGACCGCATCCGTAAAATTGATTTGGCCATTGACCAGGAGCGTTCGTAAGGAATCCAAGAGCTGACGGGCTTGGGTTTGCTCCAAGCTACCAATCGAAGGTTTGATAAGCAGGTGGCGGCAATTGATGCGTTCACCGCGGCGGGCAATCAATTGAATGATGTGGTAACCAAAAGAGGATTTGACAACCGGTGAAATTTCACCGGGTTTGAGGCGGAAAGCCACAGCTTCAAATTCAGGCACCATATCGCCGCGACCAAAAAATCCTAATTGGCCGCCTTCTCTTGCGCTGCCCGGATCCTGCGAATAGAGGATGGCCAGGGTGGCAAAGGACTCACCCTTGAGGATGCGTTCACGCAATGCCTGGATTTTCTCGATGGCCAGGGATCTGTTTTCGGGTCCGGGTTTGGGCTTGATGACCAATTGACCCAATTCCACCTCGGCAGGCACCAAGGGAAGGCTGTCGGTAGGGATTTTTTCAAAATACGCTTTGACCTCGGCCGGGGTGATTTGTTCGTCGGAGGTTATTTTGTCTCTCATTTTCTGAGAGAGCAGCATGTCTTTGATCTGGGGCTTGAATTCCTCGCGGATTTCGGGCATGGTTTTGCCGTAAAACTCTTCAATTTTTTCTTGACCGCCCAGCATACCCGCAAAGTAGCGGATCCTGCGATCCAATTGATTTTCAATTTCTTCGCTGGGAATTTCCAGGGAATCCAGCTCGGCCTGCAGTTGCAGCATCTTGCCCAAAATCATTTGTTCAAAAACCATACAGCGAACAAGAGATTCGTTGTTCCCTTCGGTCGCATTTTCCTGGTTGAGCGTGTTACGAACTTCGGATTCAAGTTCAGAACGCAGAATGATTTTATCACCAACCTGGGCCAGAATGCCTTCGGAATACCTAGCCGTAGGCACCGTTTCAAGGCTATCGGAAACATCCGACAAGTCCTTATTAATCAGTCCCTTGGATGGGAAGCCTGAACGATTCAAACCCGTAGGAATGGGGTGCAGGTAGGCATCGCCTGTTTGGCTGGTAAGCAAAAGCAAACCGGCCCAAAAAAATCGGAGCAAGTTGCCCTTAGGGTTTGGCTGGTAGAAGGGTCTCAAAAATGTTGCGGTCAATGGTGACGGTGTAGGTGGAACGGAGTTCGTTCAGCCAGCGGGATTCCAACTCGTTTTGGTAATCGGAGGTTAGAGGTCCGCGGGCTTCGGAGAGTTTTTTGGGGCCGGCCGGAAGCAGTTCACGAACCTGCACCACCATCCATTGTTTGTTGCGTTCAAAGGGACCTTGAAGACCTTTTTTACGAGGCAATGAATCCAAAACAGCCTGGCTACCTGTTTCAAATTTTCCACTAACAAATTTCACATTGAGCGGGTTTTGGCTGTTCAGGCTTTTCGCAATTTCTTCGGGGCTGATTTTTCCGGATTTGGCTTTTTTGCGAACGCTTTTGGCCGTTGCTTGGTCCAGGCAGGTATAAATGGTGGCATCACTCCGGTCTTTCCATTGGTATTGCTCGGATCTGCTCTTGAAGAAATCTTCGAGCCCGGTTGTGTCGTTCATGGCTTTGGACCAAACCCGCTGGTCCATCAAGTCAAAGAGCAAAATGCCTTCGCGGTATTCTTTCATGAGGGCTCGGAATGCTGGGTATTTGGCCTCCAACCGGCTGTCTTCGTAGGCCAACAGCGCCTGATCGGTTTTGGTTTTGTAAACCTGACGTACGAAAATCGAAGGGTCGGCGCCGTTGAGATTTTTTTGTTCTTGCTCCAACCAGAGGGCCAGTTCGGATTGACGCAAGTTGCGGTCGGCGTAACGGTGCACGAAGGTATCGGTTGGGGAATCTATGTTTTTTTTGAGGACAGGTCGGCGTGGGCTTGTCATTATTTTCTCATTTGAAATCCGCTGCGCATCCCAGCGACCGGGTTGGGCTTTCATCAGCCAATGGGTAGGGGCTTTCCATTCTTGCTTTCGATACAGGCTATCAACGACCGATGCAAAGACGGCATCGATGGCAGCGCTGTTTTCGGAGTAGCCGTATTCGCTTTTGAGTTTGGTAATGAGGTTGGCCGTCTTTTGGTTGGCCCGGGTATCGCGGGCAATTTTGAGCTCTAGGTCGCCTTTGGATTGTTCAAAGTCGGGTACGGCTCGGTATTCAATGCGCTTGAGAATATGCCAACCGTACGGTGTTTGGACGGGTTTGGACAGATCACCATCGCGGGCGATGCCAAAGGCGGCCTCTTCAAAATCAGGGATCATGCGTCCTGTGCCGAAGAAGGGGAGTACCCCGCCTTTGTCGGATGTGCTCGGGTCTTCGCTGAATTGTTTGACCAATTCATCGAAGGATTCACCGGCCAGGAGGCGAGCGTACAAGGTATCAACTTTGGCGTGGGCCTGTTGCCGCAGGGTGTCGTTGTCTGTTTCGGGACTTTTGACCAGCAAGTGCGCCACCCTGATTTCGCCCCTTGCTGCACGGCGATCGATGACTTTGAGAAAGTGGTAACCGTATTGGGTGCGGAAGACCGGGGAGAGGGAACCTTTGGGGGTGTTGTAAGCTGCTTCTTCAAAGGGATAAATCATACGAAAGGCCGAAAAGAAGCCCAAATCACCTCCGTTTTCGGCAGCCGAGGGGTCGTCGGATTTGGTTTTGGCCAATTCGGCAAAATCCTTGCCGTCCACAATTTCTTGACGCAAGGCAAGGGCTTTGTTATAGGCCATGAGGCTATCGGCGGGCGAGGCATTTTCTTCAACCCGAACCATAATGTGCGCTGCACGGATTTCGATTTGGGAGCGCTCAAAAGCTTGTTGTAACAAAAATTGATCGGTTTCCTTATCACGCAGATAGGGTTGGGCCAGTTGGGTACGGTATCCTGCTAATTCTTCTTTGAATTTGAGGGTGGTATCCATGCCCAATCGAATGGCTTCCCGGACCTTGAGTTTGAATTTGACGTAGAGATCCAGGTACTCCTCCCATTCGGCACGGGTGGCCGCTGTTTTTTTGAAATTGTTCTTGTTAAAAAGGGTGACAAACTCATCGGTTCGAATGAGTTCATCCGCTAAGCCACCCCCTTTGATTTCAAAAAGAACAGGAGCATCCGAAGGTTGGGAGTCCTGAGCAAGGGCTGTCGACGCAAAGGCTGTGAGGGATACAAGGGCAATCCAAGCAGCCCATAAGGAGGCGCTGGTCCGGGCAGAAGACATTTTAATCAGCATGGTTTGAGGTTTGGGGATTTGGGTACTGAATTTGGACGAATTGTTTTACAAAAGGATGCCAAAAATACGCTAAAGGCCTGTAGACTCAGCAGTTTTGGGGCATGCTTGGGCCCTTTTACCCTCAACGCCGCTTGGTGGACTTTGTTTTGGGGGCCTCGGTGCAGCCTTGTCCGGGCTGTGGGGGTGAGCCACCGGAAAGGGGTCGCCCCTATTGTTTAGGGTGCAGTCTTGAATTGAGGGGCATGGACCGGGTGGATGCCCTTGGTTTGGAGCGGGAGCTCGCCTGGCGTTTGCCGGTGGCTTCGGTTCATGCGTTGTGGTGGGCGGAGGCGGGTAGCAGGGCGGAGGCCCTGTACAAGGCCCTCAAGTTCGGGGGCAGGCGAACCCTGGGCCCCGCCCTGGGCCGGGCCATGGCCCGGCACCGGGAGCGAATGGCGCCGTTGCCCGATGGCCTGGTCCCTGTACCCACGACCATTGGACGCACTTGGAGCCGGGGTTACAACCAGGCCCGCCTCTTGGCCGAGGGCATGGCCACCCATTGGTCGCTCCCGGTCTACCCGCACCTCCTCCAACGCCTGGAAGGCGGCCTCAACCTTGCCCGATTGGGCAAGGCCCAGCGGATGGAGCAGGCCAAAAGGGATTTTATCCAGGCCAATACCGTCGCCGGACGCCCGTATCGCTCCGAGGAACGGGATCTTCTTGGCCTACACCTTCTCTTAGTGGACGATGTCATGACCAGCGGAGCCACGCTGGAGCAATGCGGTGACTTGCTCGTTCGGCGCGGTGCCCAACTTTCGGTGATGGTATTGGCCCGACGGCGTAACCAGATTTAGCCCACGCTGGGTACCGAGGATTCCCCCGCCTGGTCAGGGCCCTCTGCAGCCCAGGGCAAACTATCGAGGTATTGCTCCATGGCGTTACCCCTCGAGCCTTTGACCAAAACCGCCGAAGCCGGCCAACGAGAGGTCTCCAAATACCCATGCAAATCCTCCGGCCTCTCAAAAAAATGAAAACCCGGGAATTCGGCACGCAAACTCCAAAAAGACGCTCCAACCAGGCAGCAGACCTCCCAGGGATATCGCAGCAAATTTTCGAGCAAGAATCGATGTTCGTATTCGGCATGCGAACCCAATTCCAGCATTTCCCCCAACAAAACGGCTTTGTGCGGGTGCTCCATCCGGCCAAAATGCCCCAGGGCCGCCTGCATGCTGTCCGGGTTGGCGTTGTAGGCATCCAAAACATGTTCCAGCCATTGCGATCGGTTGTTACGAGGCTCCCATTCGGTTAAAGCCTCCGAAATTTTTTCGTACGGAACCGACAGGTAGCGACCGATGGCCGCTGCTGCCAAGACATGGGGGAAATTGTAATCCCCGTATATTTTGCTTTTTAACAAGGGAGCATCGATCACGGATTTCGCGTTGAAATCCCATCGAAACTGAAGGTATGGGAAGGTCTTATCCAGTTTTCCAACACAATCCGATTCCGGAAGAACACCGTAGGTAATGGGCCGACGAAGTTCCTTTAGACCTTTCATAATCAGATCATTATCCAGGTTAGCAAAGCCTGTTTGGTTTAACCAACGGTACAAGGCCGTTTCTTCGTGGAGAATTGCCTCCAAACTTCCCAATCCCTCCAAATGCTCTTTGCCAATGCTTGTAACAACACCCAAATCCGGTTCCGCCAAGTGGCAGAGCATCTCCACTTCACCAGGATGATTGGTTCCAATCTCAATGACGGCCAAACGAGTTCCTTCCCGTATCCCTAGTAAGCTGAGAGCAACACCCAAATGATTATTAAAATTCCCCGGTGTCGCATGGCAAACATAATGTTTGGATAACACCGCATAAATAAGCTCCTTGCAGGTTGTTTTCCCGTTGGAACCCGCGACCCCAATCACCTGAAGCCCGGAAACCGTGCGTCGGTGGTGCCTGGCCAGGCATTGAAGGGCGGCCAAGCTGTCCCGGACCAAGAGAACCCGGTCTTGAAGGGCCGTATCCACCGACGCAGGCACTTCTTCGGCCAAGACCAAGGCAGCCCCCCCTTCCAGGGCCTTGCCCACAAAGCCGTGTCCATCGAATCGCTCGCCTCGCAGGGCTACAAAACAGTCTCCGGTCTGCAATTTCCGGCTATCGGTGCATATCCGCAGGCCGTTTTGAACCAGCCTTTGGTAAACAGTTTCGAGCCTGCCGTTCTCCAGGCCAGCCTCTTGCAGAGAGGGCATTTCAATCATTCCGTCCATTTGAGGTCTAAATTCGCCACAAGGTCTCCGTTATGAATCGTTCGTTCATTGATTTTTGCAAGCGCATCGCCTTTCGGCTGCTGGTAATGGGGTTTGCCTGGGCCATCGCATCCTTTGGCTCCGTTCTGGCGCAGGGGGTCCCGCCCATCCAATTCCGACCCGACCCAGTTGGCCCCTCTGTTCGGGTGGGCGCCCGTTTGTTGGCTCACCCTTGGGTCGGTGGGATGGCATGCCCTCAGTTTCATTCGCTTGACTTGGACGGAGATGGGATCGAAGAGCGTCTCGTTTTTGAGAGGGTAGACCAAAGTCTGATGGTCTACCAAAGGTCCGGGCCAGGCCCTTCCTATTCATGGACGCCGGCTCCCCGCTTTTTGCCTTTGTTTCCTCGATTGGATTCTTGGGTTGAGTGCGGAGATTTTGATGGGGACGGTCACAAGGACTTGTTCACCTCCAACAACGGTGGCGTGACCGTTTACCGCAACAACGGAACAGGCCAGTCCCCTCGTTTTAGCCTTCGGGTGGCCTCCTTGCAGGCATTGATGCAGTTTGGATTCCGCTCAGGCATTTACGTGAACAGCATTGATCGCCCCGGTTTGGCCGACCTGGACGGGGACGGGGATTTGGACTTTTTGGCCTTTGATTTTTTTGAAATCGGCAAAGTCAATTTCTTTCGCAATTATTCGAGGGAGCGTTTTGGTCATTCGGATTCCCTGGATTTTGTCCAAGAATCCCTGTGCTGGGGTCGATTTGTTGAAAATCAGTTCAATGCGCAGGTGATTTTGGGCCTGGACAGCCTCTGCCAATTGCCGGCTCCCCTCCCCCTGCCCTTGACGCGCCCTGATCAACCCCTGACCCTCCCTGGCTTGCCCCTGACCAGCTATCCTGGTTCCCTGACCGGCCGCCCCATGCACCTTGGATCGACGATCAACTTGGTGAACCCCAACAGGGACAGCCTGCCCGATTTGTTACTGGGCGATGTTGAAGGGACCTTCCTGACCTATTTGCAGAACGGGGGAACGCGCCGATTGGCTCGTATGGTTTCGCAGACCACCAACCCCTCCTTTTGGGATACCACCGTGAGCATGGCCAAATTTCCTGCAGCCTATCGTTTACCTGCATCGGGTTTGGTGGGTGATCCGGTACAGGATCTGGTGGTGGCTCCCAACGAGTTCTTCGGTTCCAATCTTCAAAAACATGTTTGGCATTACAAAAACCTGGGCGGTTCGGCACCGGGTTCGGTGGATTCCTTCCGCTTGAGGAGCCGCTCGTTCATGCTCGAAGACATGGTGCATCATCACCTCAAGGCAGCGCCAGTCCTGGCCGATCTCAACCGAGATAACCTGGTGGACTTGCTGGTGGCTTACCAAAATTCAGCCCTTAAGCCTTGCTTGGCCTTGTACCTTAACAACGGATCAAGTACGCAGCCCTTGTTTGAATTAGCGGATTCCTTGTTTCTTCGATTGGACACCTTGCCTATCTGGAATCCCCGACCGGCTGCCGGCGATTTGGATGGGGATGGACGCGAAGATCTTTTGATCGGGCATGGTGATAGCACCTTGCTCTATTACCGAAATCTTCAGGTCCCTGCGGGGAACCCTCCGGTTTTTCAGCTAGTGAGTTCTGATTATCAAGGTCTTCGGTCCGGTACGGAGTTATCGCCCGAATTGGGTGATTTGAACGGGGATGGTAGGGATGAGCTTTTGGTGGGAATGCGAAACGGGCAGGTGGCTTGCTTTGTGAATCAAGGGACCTTGACGGTTCCTGTATGGATTAAATTCAGCGATAGCCTCGGCGGAATTCGTGTGGCCGAGTCGGTTTCGGGTTATGCGGCCCCGCGAGTGGCCGATTTTAACCGCGATGGTCAGCCCGATCTTTTGGTGGGTTCTGAATCCGGCAAAGTCTATGGTTTTCCTTCGTTGTGGCTGCACCTTTCCCAGCCTCTTACTCAAAATAATTTGTTTTGTTATAACAGCAACGGTGGGGTATCGGATTCCCTGCCTCATGGCAATTTTATTGTACCGGCCTGTGCTGACTTGGACGGGGATCAATTTCCAGATCTCCTGCTGGGCTTCTTCAAAGGTGGTTTGGTGTACTGGCGTAATCGTTCCTTGTCTGTTTCCCTCGCGGAATTAAAAGCCAACGGAGCTGGTTCCGGTTTGTTAATCCGCCCTCATCCGGTTCCCAGAGGGCAGTCCTTTGAGGTGGCCCTGGAGGAGGGCGTGGAATTCCGTGTCTGCCTTCACGATGCCTGGGGTCGAAAGGTTTGGCAGCAGGATGTCCTGTGCCATGACCGCTGGTTACGCCTGGATCCGGGCTTGAAGCCCGGCTTGGATTCGGACTTAGAACCGGGGTCCTACGTGCTAATGGCCCATAAAAAAAACGGGCCACCCAAGGCGGCCCGTTTGTTAATCGTTGATTAATCGCTTTTGGGAACGTTGAACTGTTAGCGCTGACCGTTGGGGCGTCCCAAACCAATCATGGCACAACGGAAACCAACATCATCCTTAGCACGGGTTTCACTCATAAAGCGACGCGCACCGGGGGTTACCCAAAACGGCATATCTCGATAGCTACCGCCTTTGTAAACGCGGTTGCGGTTGTTCACCTGCCCGTTAGGATTGGTGGTGACGGTCACGGAGTCCAAGTACGAGGCGAGGAGGTTCTCGGAATAACGACGCTCATCGGCCACATAAGCGACCCTACCGGCGCTGTCCTTGGCCAAAATACCTTCCGCATCGTAGGCCGGACGGGTATAGCCACCGCCTAAGAAGGGGGATATGTCTTCAGATTCCAAGTTTGACGTAGGACGGTAGAGGTCCATCACCCACTCGTTCACGTTGCCAGCCATGTGGTACAGACCAAAGTCGTTGGGTTGAAAATATTTGCCGGGGGCCGTAGGACCACCGCGTGTTATATCATAGGTTCCAACTTCGGAGGCCGAGGAGGCGTTGTGTTTGAAATTGCCGTAGAAATTACCCTGACGCTTGCCGGGACCGTTGCGGATACCGCGTTCGTTCCATGGGTAGATGCGGCGTTCGGCAATCATGCCGCTTTCGGTACGACCAATCAAACCCTGGGCGGCGTATTCCCATTCCGCCTCCGATGGCAAACGATAGGAGGCCGTAAAGAAGCCGTCTTCAATGACCGGATAAACGAGTTCTCCGTTGATGCTGGTTTTGGATTTCCCTTTGCGCAATTCAGGGCGATAAAAACCGGCCAAGTAGCCTTTGGTTGAGAAATGCTGTTCACCGGTCTGGGCGGTGTGGCGGATATACCCGGCATCGATCAAACGCTGTTCGTTGACCCGATCCGTTCTCCATTCACAGTACTGATTGGCCTGAACCCAACTAACGCCAACAACGGGGTAGTATTTGAAGGCGGGATGACGCAGGTAGTCGTTCACATGTGGTTCGTTAAACGAGAGCCCGTTGCGCCACACATTCGTGTCCGGTAGGCAGGAGCGATAGGTGGCTGGATTGGATTGGGCGAAAACCTTGCTCATCCAGTGAATGTATTCGCAATAGGAAACATTGGGGACCTCGATTTCGTCCATGTAGAAACTGGAAACAGTAGCGTATTTGGGAATATTGTCCGGATCCAATGCGATGGCCTCTTGGGTTGCTCCCATCACAAAGGAACCACCGGGTACAAACACCATTCCCGGAGGGGGTGAGCCGTTGTGGTCGATGCTCTTGAAAGCCAAGCCGTCCGCATTACCGTATTTCCAGGTAGTGGTGGAGGATCGCTGGTCCATCAGCCCGCAACTGTTGAGCAGAAGGGCCATGGCAGAAATTCCGCTGAGATTAAGGAGGGTTCGTAGATTCATCGTAAAGGGTGGTATAAAAGCAGAAACTTGAAGCAAAAAAGGAATCGGTTAGAATTTAGGGCAATTGACTTTGGAATAGCGTCGGCGTTCCATCGGCTCGTATCTCTCAAAAATAAAGCTTAAGGAAACTTCGTGGGAGCCACCGGGCCTTGCATTGCTCAAGGGGGATGTGGTGATATCGTAACCATAGCCGAGGCGCATTTTGCCGCGCTGAAAACCGGCCGTTAGAATTACGGCATCGTTGAGTCGGTACCAAACACCGCCGGAGACGGCCCCTTTGCTTAGGTAGGTTCCGATGTTGATTTGTTGAGCCGTTGCCTGTTTGATGTAGATAATATTGGGGGAAAGGGTCCAATTATCGCCCTCTGAATAGGCTTGGGTCAAAGGGATATTGGCACCGGCATGGGCCGAAATGCGCATGGGCCAGGCCACGGCAGCATCGGTGAAAAAAGCTTGGTTGGGCTCGGTCAGGTGGTGGACCGCACCTCCGATATAGAATTTTTCGGAAAAAAGCATCAATCCCGTTGAGAAATCATGAATGGTGACGGTTTTGGTACCAAAAGGGATTTCGGAGCCCGTAGGACGGGGCCCTATCCCCGTGACCCGGTCAATTTGCTCAGGAAAAATCAATTTATTGAAATTCAAAGAGCGATTGGCGTAAGCGTATTGAAAACCGGCTCTCAGGGAGAGGGAACGGCTGATTTCGAGATTGTAGGCGTATTGCAGGGCTACCTGGGTGTGTTGAAAGGCTTCGCTTCCGATTTGATCGGTCATGACATGCAGTCCAATACCCCCGGAGAGTGCATCAAAATGTTGGTCAAAACCGGCACTGTAGGTCACAAAGGAGGCATTGAGGGCCGGCCATTGGTTGCGGAAATTGAAGGTTAGTCGGGGATCGTAGGCATTACCAGCTAGCGCAGGGTTCAGGTAGAGCGGGTTGGCATAAAACTGAGAAAAAATCACATCCTGGGCGGATGCGGTTGCACCAAACAAACCAAAGACACCACAGAGCAGGGCTCTGCCCAGGCCTTTGGCGACCCGACGGGCCGGGACAAGAGAAGATAGACGGTTCAACATTTTGGGGGATGGGGTGTAAATTTTAAACGGATTCGCGTTAAAACCAAGAAAACAAAGGGGAAACCTTCGGATTAAATGCATAAAACCCATAAACGCTCGTTTAGGGCTTGTTGTATCTTGGTGGCTATCGG
>RFOZ01000029.1 GCA_009926405.1 Cytophagia bacterium | reverse complement strand
ACCAGCCACTAGTTGACCCAACATACGCTGGGCATCCTCGAATAATTTGGTAGCTGCTTCGCCCACCACTTCATCTTTGAGCAAATCCGGGAAACGTCCGTGCAGTTCCCAAGCCTGAAAGAACGGGGTCCAGTCAATGTATTCCACCAATTCATCCAGAGACCAATTCAATTCATGATGCACACCGGGTTGGGCAGGAGGGACTGGGCGATAAGCCTGCCAATCGGTGGACCAGCGTTTGGACCGCGCTTGCTCCAGGCTTAACATGTTTTTGGCCGCGGCCCGGTTGAGGTAACCATCGCGCATTGTTTTTTGCTCTTGTTTGTTACGAACCGCAAATTCCGAGCGCTGTTCCGGACTCAACAAGGTGGACACCACCGGTACCGAGCGGCTGGCATCCAGGACATGGACCACCGTTCCGCTGTAAACCGGGGCAATTTTGACCGCGGTATGGGCCTTGGAAGTGGTGGCGCCTCCAATAAGCAGCGGAATTTGAAGGCCCCTGCGTTCCATTTCGCGGGCGACCCCGACCATTTCATCCAACGAAGGCGTAATCAATCCCGACAATCCGATAATATCTACCTTCTGTTCCAAGGCGGCTTCGAGGATGCGGTCGGTTGAAACCATGACCCCCAAATCCACCACTTCGTAATTATTGCATTGAAGCACAACGCCTACAATGTTCTTGCCAATGTCGTGTACATCGCCCTTGACCGTGGCCATAAGGATACGCCCTTTGTTGGAAGCTTCCCCCGATTCCCCTGCAGCGGCCGCACGCTCCTTTTCGGCTTCGAGATAAGGCAACAAGACGGCCACCGCCTTCTTCATAACACGGGCGCTCTTGACCACCTGCGGCAAAAACATCTTGCCTTCCCCAAACAAATCCCCTACCACATTCATCCCATCCATCAAAGGGCCTTCAATCAGGTGAAGCGGCTTCTCAAATTCCTGACGAGCTTCTTCGACATCCTCGGTAATGAATTCATCCAGGCCTTTGACCAAAGAGTAGGTAAGTCGTTCTCTAACAGGTTTTTCACGCCAAGAAAGGTCTTTGGTTTGACCCTGTTTAGCCTGCACCCCTTTGTAGGATTCAGCCAAGGCCACCAGCCTCTCGGTGGAATCGGGTCTTCGATTGAGTAACACATCTTCGACGTGCTCCAGCAAAACCGGATCAATTTGATCGTAAACCTCAATCTGACCCGCATTCACAATCCCCATATCCAATCCAGCCCGAATGGCATGGTAGAGAAAAGCCGAATGCATGGCCTCACGGACTTTGTCGTTCCCTCGGAACGAAAAAGAAATGTTGGAAACCCCGCCACTGACCTTGGCATAGGGCAAATGGGCTTTAATCCAGGCCGTTGCTTGGATGAAATCCACGGCGTAGTTCTGGTGTTCCTCAATGCCGGTGGCCACCGTTAGGATATTGGGGTCAAAAATGATATCCTGGGGAGGAAAGCCGACCTTCTGGGTGAGTAGATCGTAGGCCCTCTGACAAATGGCGATGCGACGCTCCAAAGAATCGGCCTGGCCCTGCTCGTCAAAGGCCATCACCACCACCGCAGCCCCCAATGAACGGACCGTGCGGGCATGGTCCAGGAAAATCTCCTCCCCTTCTTTGAGTGAAATCGAATTGACCACCGCCTTGCCCTGAACACAGGCCAGGCCGGCCTCCAGAACCTCCCAGCGAGAGGAATCGATCATCACCGGAACCCTGGCGATATCGGGCTCGGCGGCAATCAAATTCAAAAACCGAACCATGGCCGCAACGGAATCAATCATGCCCTCGTCAAAATTGACATCGATCATTTGGGCGCCGTTTTCGACCTGCTGTCGGGCCACCTCGACCGCATCTACGAAACGATCTTCCCGAATTAATCGGGCGAAAGCACGGGAACCCGTCACGTTGGTTCGTTCTCCAATGTTTACAAAATTGCTATTTTCCCGGACCACCAAGGGCTCCAGTCCCGAAAGGCTCAATCGATGCAGCTCGCGTGGCAAGGGCCTGGGCGCAAAACCAGAAGCCTCTTCCGCAATGGCCTTGATATGTTCGGGTCCTGTTCCGCAACAACCCCCAATAATATTCACCAAAGACTCCTGCAGGAATTCTCGGATTTGCAAACGCATGGTTTCCGCGTCCTCATCGTAAGCCCCAAAGGCGTTGGGTAAACCGGCATTGGGATGGGCCGAAACCCCAAAATGAGAACAAGCCGAAAGGGCCTGTAGGTGAGGCCGCATCTGACGAGCGCCAAGGGCACAGTTCAAGCCAATGCTTAGCAATGGCAAATGAGATAAAGAATAAAAAAACGCCTCCACCGTCTGACCGGACAAGGTCCTTCCGCTGTTATCCGTAATGGTACCGCTCACCATGATGGGCAAAGGTTCCTGCCCGCGCTCTCTGAAATAATGATCGATCGCGTAGAGCGCAGCCTTGGCGTTCAAGGTATCAAAAATGGTTTCAACCAAGAGTATGTCCACCCCGCCGTCCACCAAGCCCCGAATCTGCTCGGTATACGCCTCCACCAATTCTGCGAAATAGACCGACCGATAACCGGGGTTGTTCACATCCGGACTGATACTCGCTGTCTTGTTGGTTGGACCGATGGCACCGGCCACAAAACGTGGCTTGTTGGGGTTCAAGGCCGTTACCAAATCCGCTTGTTCCCTAGCCAGGCGAGCCGAAGCAACGTTGAGTTCGTAACTCAATTCTTCCATGCCGTAATCAGCCATGGAAATGCGTTGGGCATTGAAGGTATTGGTCTCGAGAATATCGGCTCCTGCCTCCAAATAATCCCGGTGGATTTGGCTAATGATATCCGGCCGCGTGAGACTGAGCAATTCGTTGTTACCCTGAACGTCCCGGGGCCAGTCCGCGAATCGTGTCCCGCGGTAATCGGCCTCCGACAGTTTGCGCAACTGAATTTGGGTTCCCATGGCTCCGTCCAGAACCAGAATGCGTTGAGCGAGCGCGTCTCTTAAAATTTTTTGCATAAAAAAAGCCAAACTTTCGTGTGGCTTATCCGCAGGATGCGGGCTGCAGTGGTCATCGTCACCTGTTTGGACGATCACTCCTGCTTATCGGCTGCTTCAAGTTGTTGTCTGAAGCAACGGATTTGGCACCGGACCAATCGACAGCAGCCTGTCGCTTGCGGTTGCCAGGACATCGTAGGGCCGTTCCCTCCGTCCTTCTGGATAAGCTGACGCAAAGATACGGCTAATCATGCTGAAAAAAGTCCCTCATTCGATCAAAAAACGAGGATTTTCCGGAATTATCCGCATGGGTGGGTTTGAAATTTTCTGAATCGGCCAACCTCTCAAGGGTTTCTTTTTCGTCCTTGGATAGCTTGGTTGGAACAAAAACATTGACAAAAATGATTAAATCACCGCGCCCGTAGGCGTTCACTGCCGGCAGGCCCTTGCCTTTGAGGCGTAACAATTTACCGGGCTGGGTTCCAGGCTCCAACCGAATGCGCGCCCGACCGTCCAGGGTAGGAACTTCGATTTGATCGCCCAATGCGGCCTGTACCACCGATACCGGAAGGTCGTACAAAACATGGTTACCGTCCCTTTTGAAATGCGGGTGCGCTTCCTCCTCCACCAAGACAATCAAATCGCCAGGTTGCCCGCCGTTTCGGCCGGCATTCCCCTTGCCCGATACGCTTAGCTGCATACCCTCCACCACTCCGGCTGGAATTTGAACCGAAATCACTTCTTCCTTGCGTTGCAAACCATCGGGATCCACACCCGGGGGCCGGCGGTCCACCATCTGCCCGCTGCCTTCGCAGTGAGGGCAGGTACTGGCGGTGCGCATCTGACCCAAGATGGTGTTGGTGACCCGCTGAATCTGCCCACTCCCGTTGCAGGTCGCGCAGGCCTTGTAGGTCACCCCTTCGGCCGGAACTGCCTTGGTGACTTTGACTTTTTTCTCGACCCCTTTGGCAATTTCTTCCAAAGTTAATTTGACCCGAATACGCAAATTTGCTCCTCGATTCGCCCGACGCCCTCCTCGGCCACCGCCACCAAAAAACCCTTCAAAGGGCGAACCATCGCTGAAGACATCCCCAAATTGGGAGAAGATATCCTCCATAGAAAAACCCCCTCCGCCACCACCCATGCCTTGGTCAACTCCTTGATGGCCAAAACGATCGTACCGAGCTCGCTTGTCAGCATTGCTCAATACCTCGTAAGCTTCAGCGGCTTCTTTGAATTTCTCTTCGGCTTGAGCATCCCCGGGGTTTTTGTCGGGATGGAATTGCAAAGCCGCCTTGCGATAGGCTTTTTTGATTTCGTCTTCGCCGGCCTGACGGCCTACCCCCAACACTTCGTAATAGTCTCTCTTGGCCATAACACCGGGTAATTAAAAATCAATTTTCTTTTGAAAAAATGTTAATTTCTACACGAACGCATTCTTCGTTTGGAGAATCAGCTACCGACGATGACCTTGGAAAAACGCAGGACCTGCTCGTTCAGCATGTAACCCTTTTCGACTTCGGCCAAAACCTTGTTGGCTTGTTCGGGGGATGGGGCAGGCATTTGGGAAATGGCTTCGTGCTTTTCGACATCAAAATCCGAACCAACGGCCTCAATGGGTTGCAGGCCTTTTTGGGTAAGGATACTTTTGAACTTTTGGTAAACCAAGTCAACGCCATCGCGAATGGATACCACATCCGATGACTTGCCCATCACCTCCAAACCACGCTCAAAATCATCCAGGACCGGGAGCAATTCAGAAACCAGGTCTTTGCCGGCGTTTCGGAACAATTCCAATCGCTCCTTGGCCATCCGCCTCTTGTAGGTTTCAAACTCCGACAAAAGGTATAAATACTTCTGACGCGCTTCCTCCAACTCAGCCTCTAGGGAGCGGCCTTGGGTTCCATTTTCGGTAGAATCCTGGGCTGATTCAGCAACATCATCGGGGGTCGCCTTGGGGTTTTCTTGGTTAAAATCTTCGTTATCAGACATTTAGTAATATTTACAGGGGTGACTCGACTACGTTGAGTCCGCAAATATCCTGCCAAGTCCGTTGTGTCGTCTTTTCTGTCGTTTTTTGTGCCAATATGTCAGCATTGGAGCGTTCCTTGCCATGGTTTTGGGTTCCTTTTCGGTTTTTTGTTGCGTATCATTGACATTCCAAAAATCTACCTTCATGGCCTCCAAATGCCCCCTTTTTCGTCAAGTCCTTGGCTTCACTTGCCTAGCCTTTGTTCTCCTTTGGGGGGCCAATCCGGCTTGGGGCTCGTCGGAAACCACCAAGGACCCCTTCGAAATCCGTTTGCCCGCCCCACGCCCCTACGATGCCGATCGGCAAGCCAACCTCCGAAGCCGAGCCCCCTGGCAGAACTTTCATCGCAAGCATCCCGACTGGAATGTTTTGTTTGACGAGCATACCGGTCAACCGCATCGCCTCTTCGGCCCGGCCATCAACCTACCCGGTTGGAGCGGATCCACGGACCCATCCCATCCCGGTGACATACAGGCCTGCCTGGCTTTTTTGCAAAAAGAAACTGCTGGTTTTGATCTGCCGTTGAGCGAACTCCGTCCCGGCCCTGCCTATGCCTCCTCCAAATACCGCTACCGTTGGCTGGAGCAATGGCACCGCGGGATGAAAGTGATTGGAGGACGCCTAGGATTCAAAAGCAGCCCTGAAGGGGGGCTTGTTTGGCTTGCTTCCGAATTGCATCCCCGTATCTATTTGGAGGATGGCCCAACCATAAGCCCTGAATTGGCCGCCCGCAAAGCTTCCGAATCTTGGAGCATCCCGACCGTCACCGATGTTCAACCTGCTTTGCAAATTTTACCGATTCCCGGAAACCAACCCGGTGAAATGCGTTACCACCGGGTCTATACGATCACGGTCGAAGGACAGCCCCTGGGAGGCCGGCCCTTTCGCTATTCCTGTTATGTCGATGCCGTTAGCGGTGGTGTGTTGATGCGACAAGACCAAATTGTTGAATTCGCTCACGGTCCCACCTCGAACGGTAACCTCACGATGGTGGGTCGGGTTTATCCCCGGCATCCCTTTGCCCCGTTGGATTCGGCCAGGCCCCTTCCCCACCTTAAATTCACCGCTGGCGGTAACACTTATTACACCTCGGCCAACGGGACGTATGACTTGGGGCTTCCCGGGCTTCCGGTGACCGGCACCTTTCCCCTGGAAGGCCGCTTTTCCAAGGTCGTCCAAGGAAACAACGGAACCACATCGCCCACCTTCAGTCTTTTGATTGATGCGGCCCGGGATACCGTGCAATACTTTGGTCGGGGAACTTCGACCAGTTTATGGAACCAGGTTCCTCACCTCAGCGCCTACTACCATACGAACCGGGTTCATGATTATATGAAGAGTTATCTTCCCAATTTTACGGCCCTGGACATTCCCCTTACCACCAAAGTTGAAAGAACCGACGGCAATTGCAACGCTTTTTTTAACGGTAACAGCATCAACTTCTACACCCAGGCCGCCGGTTGCAATACCCTGGCCGTGGTTGCCGACGTCGTCTACCACGAATACGGGCATGCCATTACCAACTATTTCTACAACGCTTTGGGAACCCCCTTCCAGAATGGCGCGGTGGGCGAGGGTTATTCCGATGTTTATGCCATCACCTTGACCGATACCCCGGTTTTGGGCGTGGGTTTTAACATCACCAACCCCAACCTGATTGTTCGTCGTTACGATATCAACCCCAAAATCTATCCCCAGAACTTGGTGGGCCAGGTGCATGCGGATGGCGAAATCATCTGCGGGGCATGGTGGAGGACTGCTCGGAACATGAACAGCAATTCCGGTATGATGACCATCTTTAGCGAGGCTTTGTATGGGCTTGCCAACGGCCCCAACGGCAGCGAAGGTGTGGTCTATACGGACATCTTGATTGATGCACTGCAGGCGGACGACAACGACAACAACTTGGCGAATGGTACACCGAATATGACGGCTATTATTCAGGCCTTTGCCTTTCACGGCATTCGCATGCTGGCCAATGTTAGTTTTCGATACACCCCCCTTCCGGATGTGCCAGCCCTGACACCCTCGGCCATTAACCTAATGTTAAACATTACCCCTCCTTTTAACAGCCTGGTCAGCGGTGCACGTCTTATCTACCGACTCAATAACAATGCCCTAAGCACTTGCGATACCGTTTTGCTAACCCCAGGTACCGGCGGTTCGTATACCGGCACCATCCCCGGTCAACCGCGCGGCACCGTGGTCCGTTATTACGTTGGCCTCACCGACCTGACCGGAACTTCCGGAGGTTCTTATCCTCCTTTTGCGGATTTGAGCTCCAACCCCGGCTTGTGGTTTAACTATTTGGTGGGTTTTCAAAACCTGACCAATATGGACCTCGAAAACCCGTCCCAAGACAGCAGCTGGTTGATTGGCTGGTCCACAGACAACGCAACCACCGGACGTTGGGAACTGGGTGTGCCGGTTCCATCCTATGTTACACCCGGTAATCCTTCAACGATTGTCCAAGCCGGAACCAATGCCACGCCCGGCGGGACCCGTTGTGCTTTCACGGGCAATGCTCTGCCCGGTGACGATCCCGATACCGAAGATGTGGACGGAGGTCGGACCACCCTGCGGACCCCCCCCATGGACCTTAGCGCCATGACCGACCCCGTTTTGGCCTACCATCGCTGGTTCACCAACGATATGGGCGATAACGCCGGAGCTGATTTTTGGGAAGTTTACATTAACAACGGTACAACAACCTGGAAATTGGTGGAGCGTACCAACCGTAGCGACCGTCAATGGCGCCGCAATGTATTCCGCGTTAGCGATTTTGTAACACCCAACGCGACCGTTCAACTTCGTTTTATCGCCAACGATCAGGCCCCTGCCAGCACCGTCGAAGCGGCGATTGACCGGATCCAAACCTTTGTCAATGCCTTCGGAGCCGGAGTTCAAAGCGAATCAACCCGTAAGCCCCGAATCTATCCCAACCCTTTTCGACAAAACCTGGTCTTGGAACACAGGGTAGACCTTCCGTGTGAAATCATTCTTGAACTCTCCACCGCCGATGGCCGCACAGTTCTAACCCAAAGCCTTCAAGCGACCGAAGGCAGCAACCGTTGGGAAATCGAAACAACGGACTTACCGGTGGGAATCTATTATGCAAGACTGAGGAGCCAAGACGTGGTGTCAAGCATCCTCAAATTGGTCAAAAAACCTTAGAAAATTCTCCATGAAGGTATCCTATCGTTGGCTATGCCGGTATTTTGACTTAGAAACCGATTCTGCCGAATTTCCAAAACCAGAACTTGTTGCGGCCACCCTAACAGCTTTGGGCCTCGAAGTCGAAGACGAGCTGATTATCGGCCGAAGTGTCGAACAACTGCAGGGGCTGCTGGTTGGCGAGGTAGTGGAATGTGTTCCACACAGCGGGGCGGACCGATTGCGTGTAACACAGGTCAATGTCGGGCAATCCGAACTTTTGAAAATCGTTTGCGGGGCTCCCAATGTAGCGGTTGGGCTCAAGGTGGTGGTAGCCCCTGTGGGAACCACCCTTTTCCCTTTGAGTGGCGAACCAATGACCATTCGCATGGCCAAAATCCGAGGCGAACAAAGTCAAGGGATGTTGTGCGCCGAAGATGAACTGGGCCTGGGTCCGGATCATCATGGCTTGATGGTTCTTTCTCCAGAAACAGTGCCCGGCACCCCGTTGGTTGATATTCTCAAAGTGGAGATGGACTGGGTTTGGACCTTGGGATTGACCCCGAACCGCATGGATGCCCTTAGTCATTACGGCGTGGCACGGGATTTGGGAGCGGCCTTGGCCTTGCCCCTGATTCCGTTGGCCTGTCTGTGCCGTGAGAATTCACCCATGGATCTGGAGGGCCAACCCTTGCCTGATTATGTTCGTTCTTCGGCTCGTTACCGTCCGATTCGTCTGGCTGTTGAACAAAGCGATGATTGCCCTCGGCTTGCCGGTCTGGCCATGGAGGGAGTGCGGATCGGTCCTTCTCCGGAATGGCTTCAAAAGGCTCTGCTATCCTTGGGGCATAAGCCAATTAACAATGTCGTCGATGTTACCAATTGGGTCCAATTTGAATTGGGTCAACCATTGCACGCCTACGATCGCTCGTTTCTTGAAGGAGACCGGTTGGGGGTACGCAGAGCCCGACAAGGCGAACGCATACGCTTGCTCGATAACAAAGAATACATTCTTGGCCCGGCCAATTTAGTCATCGAAGACGGCGTGAAACCTGTGGGACTGGCCGGTGTGATGGGTGGAGCCGGTGATTCAATCCATCCCGAAACCACCGATATCTATTTGGAATGCGCCTGTTTTGAACCCTCAACCATCCGCGCCTCGGCGCGTTCGTTGGGGCTTCGCAGCGAAGCCTCCTACCGCTTTGAACGAGGTACCGACCCTGAACTGGTACCCTTGGCCCTTGAATGGGCTGCAGCCTTGATTTTGGATATGGCGGGAGGGGGCATTCCACATCCTATGCAGCGAAGCTTGGTTCCGCTCCTGGCCCCAAAATCCGTTCTGCTCAGCTCCCGCAAAATCCAACAAGTGGCCGGGTGCCCGGTGCCTGCAGACGAAACCGAGCGAATACTCAAGGCTCTGGATTTTGAACTTCAACCCATCCCAGCCCAAACCCCGAACCTGGAGGATGGTCCGGCCTGGATGGTCCAGCCTCCTTTTTATCGACGGGATGTACGACGGGCTGTGGATATCGTTGAGGAAGTCCTTAGGGTCTGGGGTTACGACCGCATCCCCATTCCCGATCAACACCGCTACCGTAATCTTTACCCTTCGCCATCCACCCAGCCATCCACCCAAGAAAAAATTTCCCAATGGCTTAGTGCCCGCGGTTTCAATGAATTTGTGGGCCTATCCTTTGTTTCGCCTGCGGAATTCCAGGCGGTTGAGCCAAACCTGAGCCGCGCTGTACGGGTCCTTGGGCCCGTGAACGAACAAATACCGCTTCTGCGCCCTTCGTTGCTTCTCAGCGGACTCAAGCATTTGGCCTATAACTTGAATCGTCGCCAAAACGATGTTCAATGTTACGAATTTGGCCGAACCTATGCACTCGATGAACAGGGGCGTCCCGAAAGCGAAAAGGAGGAACTCTGCCTGATGGTGACCGGTCAGCAATTCCCCGAAACCTGGTACCGGGCGGCGTCCATGGTGGATGGATCCTATTTGCAGGGGCATGTGCAGGATTTGCTGTCCTTCCTGGGTTCGACCAAGCCCCTGGAAACCACGGCTGTTCAAGCCATACCTGCCCATCTGCTGGACCTTTACGGCATACGCCAGCCGGTCTTTGCCTGCGTTCTTAGCTGGACCGACTGGGTTCAGGCCACGGGAACCCCGCCCCCCACCTACCGCGATATACCACGCTTTCCCTCGGTTCGCCGGGACTTGGCCTTGGTAGTTCCTAACTCGGTGCCTTTCAGCGCGATCGAAGACCTGGCCCGCCAAAACGGAGGTCCTTACCTAGAATCCCTCTATTTGTTTGATCTGTATCGGGGACAGGGGCTACCGGCCGACCATGTCTCCTATGCCATCGCCTTGGTTTTTAGGCATCCTGAACAAACCCTGACCGACCAGGAGGTGGAGGGGATAATTCAAAAAATGCTAGTTAACTTTGAGAAATCTTTAGGAGCCCGATTGCGTCGTTAGGATGAAAACCGGAGAATTGTTGTCCAAACTGGAGGGCCTGCGTAGGCAGGCTGATTTTGCCGAGAACCGCTTAGAGCGTGTCCTTGCCGAAAATGCCGATCTTCAGTCCAAAAACAAGCGTCTGGAAACCAGCCTTCGAACCCAAAAGAACGAACTAGAAGCACTCAAGGAAGAATTTAGGACCTTGCAGTTGCAACGAGCTCTGACCGGGAACGACCAAACCCGTCATCAGGCCAAACTCAAGATGAACCAATTTATCCGAGAAATAGACCTATGCCTTGCCCAACTGCAAGAATAGCCTGACCCTCAACCTTTCGAATGCAACCCAGCGAAATCCAAATCCAGATAGGGAACCGAACCTACCCTCTCCAGGCCCCGGCCGAGGAGCTGGAACGATTACGCCAAGCGGAATCTCTACTCAACGAACGCCTCACCCAGTACAAATCCCAACATCCCGGAGCAGACCGCTTTGATTTGTTGGGAATGACCGCCTATTTTTTGGCCCATAGCCTCCTCCAGGCCCAACAAAACCCGACCAACAACGGCCGGGATGAAGGATCCATGGACGAAGCCACCGCCCAACAAGTCAGCGAACAACTCGAGGCCCTGGAATCCAGCCTGAACAAGATGTTGCAAACGCGAAGTACGAGCAAGGAACAGGCGCTCTGAACAGTTGGGCGTTAACCCCAACGCCCATGACCCTTCCCCTTATCCTTAGTATCCTGCTCGCCGGCGCCGCCGGATTGGGCCTTGGCAAATTTGTATTTGCCGTCAAAGCCGGCCGCGAAAAAGAAGAAGCCGAAAAAGAAGCCAAACGCATCCTCGTAGAAGCAGAATCCAAAGCCGAGGCCTTCCGTAAAGAAAAAGAATTGCAGGCCAAAGAGCGCTTTATTCAGCTCAAATCCGAGCACGAAGCCGAAGTCCAGCGCAAGAACCAATCCATTCAGGCCCGAGAGCAGGGTCTCACCACCAAAGAGCAGCAGCACAAACAAAAAGAACAGACCCTCAACCAAAAGCTAGAGCAAGCATCCCGCAAAGAGAACGAACTGGACCAAAAGAAACAGCAATTGGACCGTTTGAGTCAGAACCTGGAGCAACAAGAGCAGGAACTTTCCAAGGCGCATTTGCGGACCGTGCAGGCCCTCGAAAAGGTCGCTGGACTGAGCGCCGAACAGGCCCGCCAACAACTGATGGAATCCTTGATGGACGAGGCCAGAAGCCGAGCATCCGCCTCCATTAAAGACATCGTGGACGAGGCCAAACTCAATGCCCACAAACAGGCCAAGAAGGTGGTGATCGAAACCATCCAACGAAGCGCGACCGAGCATTCCATCGAAAATTCTATTTCGGTTTTCCAAATCAAAAACGACGAAATCAAAGGTCAAATCATTGGCCGGGAAGGCCGAAACATTCGGGCGCTTGAAGCAGCCACCGGGGTTGAATTTTTGGTGGACGATACCCCTGAAGCTATTATTTTGTCATGCTTTGACCCCTTGCGTCGGGAAATTGCCCGCCTCGCCCTGCATCGCTTGGTGAGCGATGGCCGCATTCACCCGGCCCGCATTGAGGAGGTGGTTACCAAAACCAAAAAACAGATTGAAGACGAAATTGTCGAAATCGGCGAAAGGACCTGTATTGATTTGGGGATTCACGGATTGCATGCCGATTTGGTCCGTTTGGTAGGCAAAATGCGGTATCGCTCTTCGTACGGTCAGAATTTGTTACAACACAGCCGCGAAGTGGCCAACCTTTGCGCCACCATGGCATCGGAATTGGGCCTTAACCCAAAGCTAGCCAAACGAGCCGGCCTGCTTCACGATATCGGGAAGGTTCCGGATGATCAACCCGAACTACCCCACGCCTTGTTAGGAATGCAATTGGCCGAAAAATGCAAAGAACACCCAGTGATCTGCAACGCCATTGGCGCCCACCACGATGAAATCGAAATGACCGATCCTATTTCGGCGATTGTCCAGGCTTGTGATGCGATTTCAGGATCAAGACCCGGCGCACGACGCGAAGTGGTTGAAGGTTATATTAAGCGACTCAAAGAGTTAGAAAATATGGCCCAATCCTTCAAAGGTGTCGAAAAAGCCTTTGCGATCCAGGCGGGCCGTGAACTCAGGGTCGTGGTGGAGGCTGACAAAATATCGGACGAACAATCCGAATTGATGTCGGTGGAATTATCCCAGCGGATCCAAAACGAAATGCAGTATCCGGGTCAAATCAAAGTAACCGTCATCCGTGAAAAACGGGCGGTCGCTTACGCCAAGTGAGTTTCGTAGGTTAACCAACCCTCGGGGCCTTTGATTTGAAGACCCCCAGGGCCATCAACCACCCGTCCAATCACATCGCATTGGATCCCAAAATTTCGACCCCATTGGAGCGCAGTTTCAGCGACCTCCATGGGCAGGTAAACCTCCAAACGATGGCCCATGTTGAACACACGGTACATTTCTTGCCAGGGGGTACCGCTTTGACGTTGTATCAATTCAAACAAAGGAGGAAGCGGAAGAAGTTTGTCTTTAATGACGGTCGCGTTCCCCACAAAATGCATCACCTTGGTTTGACCACCACCGCTGCAATGGATCATCCCGTGAAGCCTTGACACCCCCATATCCTTGATCATGGCCTGTATTAAAGGCGCATAGGTCCGGGTGGGTGACAGAAACCAACGTCCAAAATCCAAACCCTCCCTTTCCTTGGACGCTGCCAATCCCAGTTCTCGCGTCAAGAGGGTGTTCAAATCCTCGGTCAGGAGCAGCTGACCGCTGTAACACAAGTCTTTGGGCACCCGTGGGTCCATCGTTTCCGGATACAATTCTCGGTACCGTTCGTCCAACAGGTCGTGTCGAGCCGAGGTCAATCCATTGGAGCCTATTCCGGAATTGGGCAATGCTTCGTAGGAACAGACCCCGTCCGATGCAAAACCCACCACGGCGTCACCGACCGCAATGCGATGATTGGATAGGACACCGGATCGGGGCATACGGGCTGTCATCGTAGAATCGACCACCACTGTTTGAATCAAATCACCGAGATCGGCGGTTTCACCGCCACCGGAATGCACCACCACCCCCCAGCGTTCCAATTCCTCCAAGTATTCGGCGGTACCTTGGATCAAGGCCGACAGAACGTCCCCCGGAATCCGATGCTTGTTACGACCCAACGTGGACGAAAGCAAAAAGGGACCCGTAGCCCCAGCGCAACACAAGTCATCCAAGTTCATCACCACCGAATCCCGGGCAATTCCTTTCCACACGTCGGTGTTCCCGGTTTCCTTCCAATACAAATAAGCCAAAGCCGACTTCGTTCCGGCACCATCCGCATGAATCAGATTGCAAAAATCAGGGTCGCCCCCCAATACATCCGGCAAAACTTTGCAAAAGGCCCCAGGAAACAATCCTTTTTCCAGGCCGGCGATGGCGCGATGAACATCGTCCTTGGTGGCCGATGCACCGCGGGCTAAATACCTTGAAGTGCCTTCCCCTGCCTCACTCATGGCCTGGCAGCAGGGCGAACCGGGCGTGGTTTTTCGGAGATAGCCGTGTACAGCGTTTCTTCCGTGCTTTCGGTTTCTTCACCGGTAACCCGACGGTACTTGACAATAACCCGATCCAAATCAATGGACGTTATGCTAAAGGTGGTTCGGCGATTGACTTGATGCTCTTGTTCCGTGCAGCGTACTTTGTCTTTGCACCGATTCAACAGACGGGATTCCCCGTAGCCAATGGCTTTGAGACGCGTAGAATCAATACCTTGAGAACGCAGGTAATCCACCACCGACTGAGCACGGCGTTGAGAAAGCTTCCGGTTGTATCCATCCGATCCCCTGGAATCGGTGTGGGAATTGATTGCAATCGAAATATTGGGAGATTTGTTAAGAAAACGAACCAAAGAGTCCAAAGCCACCATGGATACAGGGCGCAAACGGGAGCTATCGTAATCGTACAAGATATCCGTTAGGATAAATTCCTCGGTAGGAACCAACTTCATGGGCAAATCGATAACCCAATCCATATCATCCTTGGTCTCGTAGGTATCAAAGGCGGTATCCGTAGGATAGTAAAGCAAACGCTGAGCGGGACCCGCATGAAGACCTGCCGGAATTTTGGAGGTCGGGATACTGGCTTCCAATTGGTAGCGAACATCTTCGCGAATCTTGAAGGCATACGCCCCCAGGGAGTCGGTCACGGTTTCGTAATAAGTGCTATCTTCTAACAAAAGACGAACAAATGCCCCTGGCAAAGGTTTGCGGGTGGTATCATCGATGACCTTGCCTTTGAGGCTAAGTCGATAAGGAATGGCATTCCACAAATAGATATCATCACTCCCTCGTCCTTCCAATCGGCTCGATACCAAAAATCCGTTGCGTAATTTGGGGTTGGCCGTGAAGCCGAAGTCATCGGCCCCTGAATTGATGGGATTCCGCATGTTTTGGGCTTGCTCCCAATCAGAACCTCCCCCGCTGCTGCGAAAAATATCCAACCCCCCCATGCCCGGGTGCCCGTCGGAGGCAAAAAACAAAACGGTATCCGAGGCATGAATAAAAGGAAACATCTCGTCACGTTCAGTGTTAATGGTGGGACCCAAATTCACGGGCTCTTCCCAGGTATCATCCTGGGTGCGGTTCATAAACCAAACATCCCGTCCACCGTAGCCCCCTTCGGCATTGTTGGCAACAAAATACAATTTGTCTTCGTTCACCGAAATGGAGGGATGACCCACATCGATCGTATCCGCAAAAATGCTGATGGGTTCTGGTTCGGACCAACCGGTGATTTCTCGGGTTGTTTTGAATAGGCGACATACACCCTTCTTGGCATTGCATCGCGTAAAATACATGGTGTTCCCATCGGCGGTCAAACTGGGCGTACCCTCGTTCCCCGTTGTGTTAATCAAACCGGGAACCGGACGCAGTTTGGTCCACTTGCCCTGACCATCCACATAACTCTCAAACAAATCGCTAAAGTCTTCGCCCAAGCGACCGTATAATTTCGTCCCCATGGCATCGGGGCGGGTTGAACTCAGGAGAATGGCGTTGGTTTTCATCGGAGCAATTCCAAACTCCGAATTCTTGGTATTAAATCGTTTGATATTTTCGACCGTATACCTTGCTGGTTTTTCGAGCCAAGTCTGAGCAAGGCGACAAGATTCAATGAGCCACTTGATATACGGCTCTTCGGGCCGCAATCGCAAATAGGCCTCGTATTGATCGATTGCTTCTGGATAACGCTCCAAAGCTCTCAAAATAGTACCGTACTGAATATGAATGGCCTCGTTGGAATAACCCATTTTAAGGGCTTTGGCATACCAAGGATCGGCGTTCTTGATCTCGTTGGCCATCCGATAACATTCGGCAATCAAAAAGGGGACCTCCTTGTCTTTTTTGTCAAAGCGTAGCGCATTCTTGTAGTGCTCAATGGCAAAAAAGTAATTTTCGGCTTTGTAGGCACGGTCTCCCTCCAAGCGGGCCTCGTTGACCACTTTTTTGGCCGAACCCAACGTATCAGCCTCGTCGGCAAGTTTCTGAATAAAACCGGGGGTTTTCTTGGTTTTGTCGGTGCTGTTCTTGGGGGTTGCCTTGGGGGTATCCTGGGCCCGGGCCGGCAGCCAGGCACCCATCAACATCAAGCAGAAAGCGGCGGATAGCGCTAGGGTTCCGAATCGTTTCATGTCTAAAGTACAGGGGTCAACGAATATGGGCGTTTGAGCCCCTTATCAAGGCAATTTCAATTTCTTTTTGGCAGTTTCCAGCAAGTTATCGGAATCCTTGGTATATAGAAAATTACCACTGCTTGTATCAAAAATATAATCGTAATTGCCTTCTTTGGCGATGGCTTTGATGGCCTCTTCGGCCTTTTGGATTACCGGTCCCAACAAGTCTTCTTTGCGCTTGGCGATGTCCTGTTGAGCGCGCTGCTGAAAATTATCGATATTGGACTGGAGGTCCTGAATTTCTTTGGTCTTGTATTCGCGCAGTGACTCACTCCATTCTTTGCTCTTGGATTGAAAATCGGCGTATTTCACTTTGAGTTCGCTGAGCATAGCCTGGACCTGGGTTTCCATTCCCTCGGCAAAACGCTTGAGGCTATCCTCTGCTTTTTTGGTTTCTGGCATTAAAGAAACCAATTCACCGGAATTAATATGACCCAAACGGGGGCTCTGTGCCAAAGCCGGTTGAACAAAACACGTAGCCATGGCTAACAGGATGCCAACGAATACGAGGTGAGATGGGGAGAAATTCAGGGTCTTCATGGGGCTCTTGGGGATTTGGTTGGACGGGGTTTAA
>RFOZ01000028.1 GCA_009926405.1 Cytophagia bacterium | reverse complement strand
TGCCCGCTCAAATTCAAACCCAAACCTCCGCCGGGCCACAATCGGTTGGTCCGGCTGGTCTGTGCAGCCCCCAAATTAGTGGTCTCGTAATAAAGAGGCGGCAAACCACCGGTACGCAGGGACTTGAACTCGGCCACAACCCCTTCGGTTTCCAACCTCCATGGCAGCGTAAGGGGTAAGGTGGACGGCGCCTGGGCCCAAAGATGGCTTGAATGATAAACAAAGCCAAGGAGAAACCCCAGGATAAGCCCAAAACAATGGATTGGTCGAGAATGCAGGTTACCCATATCCTCAAATCTACGAAAAAAGGCCACCCCTTGGAGTGGCCTTGGTAGGGGTGGGCGCACACGGATTCGAACCGCGGACCCTCTGCTTGTAAGGCAGATGCTCTGAACCAGCTGAGCTATGCGCCCTAAACCGACGACAAAAGATTTTTTGTTTAGGGACCGCAAATATAGGGCAATTTTGAACGAAACCATCCGTTTCCATTTACCGCATTGGCTTGTGACCCACTTTGGACGTCAGAAGGCTAATTTCAACCCACCATGCGCTCGATTTACTACCAAAACAGTCGTTGGAAATTTCTTTTGCTTTTGGTCGCCCTCATCATAGGCACCCTGTCTCTTTATTATACCGACCGGATGGTCCAAAGTGTGCGAAAACAGGAACGCAAAAACATGGAATTATGGGCTAACGCAACCCGGACCCTCAGCATGAGTTCCGAGTTTGATGCAAGCCTGGAAGTTTTGGTTGAAATCATCCAGGCCAACGACAATATTCCGGTGATATTGACCGATGCCAACAAATCCATCCTGTCGTATAACAACCTTAACGAGAAGCAGGCGCAGCAACCCGGATACTTAAATCGCTTGGTTCAAGAGATGGAAGCTCAACATCCACCGATTGTTATTCAGGCCGGTCCGGGTATGATCAATTATATATTCTATTCAGATAGTATATTGTTATACCAACTGAAATACTATCCTCTTTTTCAGCTTTTGGTGATTTGTGTTTTTTTGACGATTGCGTACGCAGCTTTTAGCACCAGCCGACGCTACGAGCAAGATTTTTTATGGGTGGGGATGGCCAAAGAAACAGCCCATCAACTGGGAACACCGATATCCTCGCTAATGGCCCTTCATGCCCGGTTAGAAAGCGAGTCCTCGGGTGTTGAACCCCAACATTCCGCCAAGGCAACGGCAGATCCGGCGTGGGTATCGGCTTTTTCCAAAGATATTAACCGTCTGGAAAACATCGCCGAGCGTTTCTCCAAAATTGGTTCCACCCCCGTACTGCGATTGGCCCCCCTGGACGAAACCTTAGAAAGCGCTTTGGACTATTTACAGCCACGCTCCCCCTCCAGTGTTCGCTTTAGCAAGGAAATCGAACCAAGTTTGCCAGCCGTTCCTCATAACAAAGCATTGATTGAATGGGTCATCGAAAACCTCATCAAAAACGCGTTGGACGCTATGCCCCAAGGAGGGGAAATTCGAATTCATTTGCACGCCCTACGCCAAAGCATTGTTCTTGACATCAGCGATACCGGGAAAGGAATCCCAAGATCTCGTCATCGGATGATTTTTAGACCCGGTATTTCGACCCGCAAACGCGGGTGGGGTTTGGGGCTAACCTTGGCCAAACGAATTATCGAATTGAATCATCGCGGCCGCATCAAGGTTCTTCATTCCGAGCTGGGTAAAGGCACCACCTTTCGGATTCAACTACCCCTTCGCAAAAACCTGGTCCAAACCGGGTGGCAGAAAATTCGGAATTTGTTACGATGGGCCTCGATGGGCGCCATCCCTCTCCTTCTGCATGTCCTTTGGCTGATACCGGTTGTATCAAGCCCCACCAAGGTTTTGGCTCAAGCCCCGAAGGCCGGCTCTTCCAAGCCTCTTTGGCAGGTGCACACCAGCATAGGGGGCTACCTCCCCGGTGGCCGCCTCCAAGATCGATTTGGATCCCTGGCCTTGGTCGGACCAGAGATTATTCGGCAAAGCCCTTCGCGTCGCTGGACCCTTGGATTACGCGGGGGGCATTTGTTTGGATCAACCGTACGGGAAACCTCTTTGTTTGGCGCGGTCGCGACTCCATCCGGAGATATCATCAACGCCAACGGGGTTTTCGAAGATTATCGCTTACGACCTTTTGGTTGGTTGTTGGAAGGCAAAGTTGGGGTCCTTCTATGGCCGAAAGGGCCCCGTGGTTCCGGCTTATTGAGTGAATGGGGTGTCGGCGCCTTGCAGCACAAGATTTGGATTGAAACCCCCAACAACAATTCACCCCAAATGAGCAGCGAATTCAAAAGGGGATACGATCGGTTGTGCGATGGACTCAGCATAAGTCAATTTATTGGCTATCATTACCTTTCAGCTGAACGTAGGGTCAATTTTCGGGTAGGTTTGGAATTCACCTGGGCGGGAACGCGGGAACGCCGTACCGTTCGATACGATACGGGCCTACCGGCCCACGAATTTCGAAGCGATCTCTTGGGAGGGGTCAAGGTGAGCTGGATTTTACCGATTTACGAACGCAGTGAAAAGGCGGATTTGTACTTTGACTAAAGAGTCGGTGATCGCAATTGCATGAATCGCTTCACTCAGAAAATCACCTATCTGCGTCTGGTTTATGATTTGACCATGGGCCTCTACGGCAGCCTGGTTGGAATGACTGCTTGGTTAGGCCATCCCAAAGCCATCGCCATGGTCGTTGGCCGCAAGGAAACTCGGCAGCGTCTTGCGCTGCTTGCACAATCCAAAGTAGGATCTCCCCCTCCAACGGTTTGGTTCCATGCCGCATCGGCAGGTGAATTAGAACAGGCCAAGCCCTTGATGCAGGCCTGGAGAGCCCTGCACCCCCAAGACCGAATTGTACTTAGTGTCTATTCACCGTCCGCCTATCGCCCCGGCCAAAACCCGGCGCCTGCCGATCTATGCTTCATGATGTTGGCAGACCAACGGGACCAGGCAGCGTTTTGGGTCCAAATTCTGCAACCCTATCGGGTGTTTTTTGTGAAATACGAGTATTGGTACCATCATATTCGAGCGGTTCAGCGGCTCAACATTCCCCTTGTCATGGTTTGTGCCCGCATGGATGAAAATGTAGGGGTCTTGAGGCCCTGGTTTCGCCCGCTCTGGCAGGAAATGGCCCGTGATATGACCCTTTTCACCGTTCAAGACCCTGTTACCTTGAAACTTTCCACCGCATTAGGGCTTCAGAGGGTCCATTGGGTGGGCGATACCCGCTATGACCGCGTCTTGGAACTATCCAAAGCCCCTTTTGAGGATTTGGTCTTGGAGGCGTTTACAGAATCGACCAGCCCCGAGAGGGCATCCAGACCGGTACTGGTCGCAGGCTCCACTTGGGTTGCCGATCATCGGCTATTGGTGCAAACCCTGGAAGCTCAACGGCTTTTGGTTTCCAACAACAAGGCTGCTTTTCCTTGGAAGCTTATACTGGTACCTCATGAATGGAATGCATCCTATCAGGCATCCCTCCTTCAAATCCTAAAAACCAAGGGACCTAAGTTCAATGTTGTTTTTTATTCCGCCGCATCGAAGGACCCCTCCCACTTGGCCGCTGTCAAGGAGGCCGATATCATGGTGGTGGATCAAACCGGACTTCTATCCAGAATATACCGTTTAGGCAAGGCGGCCTGGATTGGAGGCGGTTTTGGAGCAGGCATTCACAACGTTCTGGAGGCTGCGGTCTACGGACTTCCGGTGGCCTTTGGGCCACGCTATCGATCGTTCCCCGAGGCGGTCAACCTGGTTGAAGAACATATGGCCTTCCCCATAAACCATCAAGGAAAGCAGGGCGTACATGAAATGCTGGCTTTTTTGCACAAAGCCGGAGCCTATACACCGGACCTCCATCAACAAATCAAAGATCGAATCGCCGCCGAGTCAGGTGCAGTTCAGCGCATCCTGGCCTTGACTGATAAGATCAAAACTTAACGGCGGGTTCGACGGTTGTTGGTGGGCATTGTGGGACATCCACCCCAGGTCGGAACCCCGTTGCAAAATGTTAGCGTTTGACCGTTTTGACCGGGAGCGATGCTTAGCCATTCGGCACCGTTCCAATAAGCCATAGCCCCTGGCGCTGAAGGGATGGGCAAATTTCCGCTAACACCGGCTGTACCTGCCTGACGAAGGCCTGAACCACCGGCAACCGAGCCTGCCGAAGCAGCGTACAAGGCAAAGGGAACCGAAAGCAATTGTTGTCCGCCCAAGAACTGATAGTTCGTTGAACCGGTTAGATCAACTTCTGTGCGGAGGAAATATGGGCCGTCCGACCAATCCAAGCCCAACATCGTTCCAGTCGCAACCAATCCACCGCCAAATTCAAAAGATATCAACCCGTTGGCGTTGGTGGTCAAGGCATGGGTTTCGCTGTAAACCGTCGCACCGCCAATGCTATCGCGTACCAAAACGGTGCGGACACCGACTGCCTGGTTGCGAACCAGTTCACCGACCGAATTGCGAACAACCGCTTGATAGGAGATCCGATCCGAAGCGCCGTAACGAACACGAAGGCTGCAAACCGAAGAGACAACAGGTGTGCTGCAACCGGTAATGACCACCCGGAATGAAGCATTGTTATAGGTTTGATCAGCGGAGGCAATGGCCAATGTAGCCGTATTAACACCGGAAACACCACCACCGTTGACGAGGTTGTTCCAATTGGTACCGACAAGGCGTTGCCATTGGAAAGCCTGCGCATTGGTCGCACTGACAGCGATGCTGACGGGGGTGTTGCGTGGAACCGTCAAGCTGGATACGGGCTGAGCTGTTATCGAAGCGGCCGCTTGAATACCAACGGTTCCCGCAAGGAACGAAGTATAGGGAATGACATCAGCGTTAAAATCGGCGTATTCACAATTGCCAGGTGTCGCCAAATCCCAACCAACAGTTGTCGAAGGGTTGGAGGAAGGAGTTCCGATAATGCGGAATTTAACACGGAACAGTAAACCGGAAAGGTTCACTGGGTTAAGATCAAACCACGCCACCCGAAACTGACGACCCAACCCCGGGAATATACCGCAGTTTGACAAGAACCCGGACGTATTGATGGAAGGATGCACATCGCTCACCATCCCCAGGCATTGCAATTTGGTACTGTCGTAGGTGATGGCCATAGAGATAGCCGCAACCCCGTTAAGCTGGTCCACGGATACCGGAATGGATACCGTATCCCCCGTGCAACCGGCCACCGAACCAATACTGGTAACAATAGGCGTAACCACCCTCAGCGTCGAGGTATTTGAAAAAAGAGGTGCACCGCAGGCACCGTTGACTTGGACCCGGTAAACGGTGTTGTTGATAGCCGACGTAATTCCGGTCAATTGCAAGGAGGCCGTGGTGGCGCCTGCAATACCTGCGCCGTTGCTTAGGTTAATCCACCCCGAACCGCTTTGGCGTTGCCATTGGTACGTGGCGGCGTTGGTGGCCACGACGGATAAAGTAACGGAGCCACCAGCCAGCCCTTGTACCGAAGGATTGGGTTGCTGAGTAAGCGCTGGGGCAACGGCAGCGCCTACACCTCCGTTGGAGAATGTAACGTTGTTAATAACATTGGCAGCCGAATCAGCCAACTCACAATTTCCCGCATTTTGGAGATCCCAAACCAGGGTTGAATTACCGGTTGCCCGAAAACGAATGTTCAATAACAAGCCGTTAACACTAACGGGAACCAAATTGAACCAAGCAATTCGGACCTGGGGTTGATTCCCTTGGGTCGTTGCATTCACAATGAGGTTGGATCCCAGCGTAGGCAGTGCATTGTTGAAACCAACATAGGACAAGGTACCTCCGTTGTAGTTTAGGGACAAGGAAATCGCCCCCAAATTATTGGCATTGAGGATATTAATGGGTACAGAAACGGTATCTCCTCCACAGGCCTGGACATTACCAGCCTGAACTTGAACGGTTTGGGCGTTGGCAATCGAAAAAATACTTGGAACGGTTATCCAGAACAAAACGAATGCAGCAAAAGAAATCGCCACTGTTTTCAATTGGTTGGTTTTCATGGTGGATTTTTTGGAGGGTATACAAAAGATTTTTGGAGCCAAAATGGGAAACGTATTTGATTAGCGACGAATAACGAGCGGCCATTGACGGGCAAGATCGGAGGGAAGGATTGTGTTCGTCGTGTTCGGAACCACCCCAACGCGAACCATGTAACGGCCTTCAGACCATTGCTCAACAGGTAATTCAATCCGTGTTAGACCGGAAGGAACACCATCCCGGTTTAGTGCCCAAACCAACCGCCCCCTGCTATCGTAAACCACCAGGTTCACGTGGTCAACTCCGCTGGTAAAATGCAAATCCAAGGTGCTGAATTCCCCAGCTGGATTGGGGTAAAGGCCTGCCTGCCATGAACCTGACTTGGAGATCACTTTGGGAAGGCGTAGATCGGCCATGGGGTATGGTTCACCATCGGGTCCGGCCATTTCGCTCAAATCCCGGGGCACCCAAGGCGCCTCGGAGGAACCACGCAACAAAATCTCAAAGAGAGGTTGTCCCTTCACCGGCACGATTCCCACGACATCACTCCAACCCAAACGAAATTCCCCGGCATGGCAGGACCAGGATAAATCACCTGGAGGCAAGGAGGAACGAACATCCAGAATTTCTAGCCCCGCTGGTATGCCCGCTACCAACGAAAGAGCCGAAACAGGACCCTCAAAACCGGTGGTAACCGGAACCCAGGTTCCATTCGATTCCTCGGAAACCAAAGCGTTGTATTCCATCACCAAACGAACAGGCTGGCGCAGATTGGAAGGCACATAACTAGCGTTCACATCCCCGTAGATCAGGCCCTTGAAATCCAGGGTCTGGGTCTGGCCGTTAGCAGTCAAGGTTGGCGCCTCAAAGGCCCAATCACCCACATTGAATGAGGTTACCAGGTTGGAGAAGCGACGGGTTATGAGGAGTGCGTCGTTGGAATTGACTGAATTGGTATTGTTAACATCCCCGGCCTTGAGCCGCAGTCCAACCAACGGAGCGGTTCCTGTAAAAAACTGACGAACGCGAAGGGCATCCGTTGCGTTAACACCTCCCCAGGGTTTCGTGGTCGTGGCTCCCAAAGTGTAGACCCCGTCAGGGAACTGACTGATTTCATAAGCACCACTGGCGTTGGTGATGGTGGATGCAACCACAGCCGCCTGGTTATTAAGAAGCCGGACCTGGCAATTTGTAAGCGCTGTTTGAGCCGTGTTGTCGTACCGCAAAAAGCCCAAAACCTTGTTGTCCTGGTAGGTTTGCTGAATGCCTTGGTTCAAATGCGCTTGGGTTCCAGAACCCAGACCCAAATGAAAAGGCTGACCCAAGGTAAACGACCATTGAACCCCCGAATTACTCAAATCTTTACCGGCTGTAGAAGTCCCGGACTGTGCGAACAGTGAACCGCAAAGGCCTAAGCCCAACACAAGGAAAGCAGGTAACAACATGGCTAATCTTCGATGGCTTCGCATAGCGGGGTGTTTTGGATAAAGTTACAAGTTTTTTTTTAAAATGCCCCTTTCAAAACCCGCTGTATTGATGCCTTAGGAAGATTAAGCGCCTGACCCTTCGATATTTCGGTTTGCCTAAATCTCAATGAGCATACGGTAGGGGTCCTCTAAAAATTCTTTGACGCGGACCAAGAAACTAACCGAATCTTTGCCGTCGATCAGGCGGTGGTCGTAACTGAGTGCGATGTACATGATCGGGCGGATAACGACTTGCCCCTGAAGGGCGATAGGGCGCTCAACGATATTGTGCATACCAAGAATAGCGCTCTGTGGAGCGTTGATAATAGGGGTCGATAGCATCGAGCCAAAAACTCCTCCGTTGGTGATGGTGAAGGTGCCCCCTGCCATCTCATCGACGGACAAAGCCCCGTCCCGGGCCTTGCCGGCCAAACGGGCAATTTCCCGTTCAATTTCATGAAGGGCCAAGCGATCGGCTCCACGAACCACGGGCACCATCAAGCCCCGCGGGGCCGATACGGCGATGCTGAGATCGACATAATCGTGGTAAACCAAATCCTCCCCATCCAACCCGGCATTAATAACTGGATATTCCCGCAATGCCAAACATACCGCTTTGGCAAACAAGGACATAAAGCCTAAGCCAACGCCGTAGCGTTCTTTGAAGGAATCTTTGTAACGGGATCGCATTTCCATCAAGGGACCCATGTTTACTTCGTTGAAAGTGGTCAACATGGCCGTTTCGTTTTTGACAGCCACCAAGCGCCGCGCGATGGTTTTGCGAAGCTGACTCATGCGTTCCCGGCGTTGAGGTCCGGACGGCTCGGAGGTGCGCACCATCGGATCGGGCCGAACCTGTGGGGCTGGAACCGAAGGAGCAGCGGAATTCTTCGCAGCCGAAGCAGCGGGCGACGCGGGAACCGAAGCAGCGGGCGACGCGGGAACCGAAGCAGCGGGCGGCGCGGGAACCGAAGCAGCAGATCCCACCGGATCAGCCTTGGAAGCCTCTGTATCAACCGACGCAACCGGTGCAGGAACACCTTCCGCTATGTCGGTCTGAATGCGTGCTATCAAGGCCCCGACCGCAACCGTTGTCCCTTCGGGTACTACAATTTCAAGAATGCCCGCTTGCTCTGCATTCACTTCCATGGTAGCCTTGTCGGTCTCCAATTCGCATAACATATCATCCATTTGAACGGGCTCTCCGTTCTTTTTGAACCACTTTCCAACCACCACTTCCGTGATGGATTCTCCAACCGCGGGTATTACAACATCAAGGGTCGCCATGATAATTTTTTGATTTAAATTGCTAAGAATGAGGGTAAACGATGCACAGAATAACTATAGTGTAAATGCTTGAACGACAATATTTTGTTGTTCATTTTCGTGCACCCTGGCGTAACCGGTAGCCGGGGATGCACTCGACTTCCTGGATATTAATTTGAGGTTACGATTTTGTTCAAAACGTAACATATAGGTCCAGGCGCCCATGTTTTTGGGCTCTTCCTGAACCCAATAGTACTCGGCTTTGGGGTAGCGCAGGTACAAGGCATCCAACTGGGGCTCGGGCATGGGATACAATTGTTCAAAACGAACCAATGCAACATTGTTTCGTTTGTGCTCCTTGCGATAAGCTAACAAATCATAGTAGATTTTTCCGGTGCAAAAAACAACCCGTAAAACTTTGCGCGGATCGGCCTCAGCATCGTCGATGATTTCACGAAAACCGCCGGTTGTTAATTCCTCCAAGCCGGACACACAGGCCGGATGCCGTAACAATCCTTTGGGGGTCATCACCACCAAAGGTTTGCGGAATTCCCAAGCCTGTTGCCTGCGTATCAGGTGAAAGAAATTGGCAGGACTCGTGCAATTGGCAACCACCATATTCATTTCGGCAGCCAATTGCAAGAATCGCTCAGGACGAGCGCTTGAATGCTCCGGACCTTGACCTTCGTAGCCGTGTGGCAACAACAGCACCAAACCACTCATTCGCCTCCATTTGGATTCACCACTGCTTAGAAATTGGTCAATAACGGTTTGGGCTCCATTCGAAAAATCCCCGAATTGGGCCTCCCAAACCACCAAGGCATTGGGCGAGGCCATGGAATAACCGTACTCGAAACCCAGCACCGCGTATTCGGACAAAAGTGAATTGTAGATCGAAAAAGGTCCCTGGGATGGAATCGGGAGATGATTCAGAAAAACGTGAAGTCGGTTGTCCTTCTCATCTCTTGCCGCAGCATGACGATGCGAAAAGGTCCCCCGAACCACATCTTGTCCAGATATTCTCACTTTGCGACCATCCGACAACAAGCTACCGTAAGCCAACAATTCGGCCATGGCCCATGTAATCTGCCCTTGCTTGTAGGCATCCCGGCGTTCATCCATAAGCTTTTGGACTTTGCGCAGGACCCGAAAATCCTTAGGAACCGTCGTGAGCGCCTCCATAACCGCATCAAGTTTGGCTCGTTCAACACCCGTGTCAGGCGATTGGTTAAAATCTTCGTAGGAAGCCTTTCGCATCACAGCCCATTGCTGTTCCAAGGGTTGCAGCGCGTAAGGCACGGCGTTTTGTTTTACCTTGTTCAGGCGATCCTGGAGCATGGATTTGAAGCTGTTCTCCATTTCGACCGCCAAATCAGCCGTTACCTGTCCGCTTTGTTCTAACCGTGTTGAATAGACTTTGCGAGGATCCGGATGGTTTTCAATTAAACCGTAAAGGGTGGGCTGGGTGAATTTGGGCTCATCGGATTCGTTGTGTCCATGTTTCCTGTAACACAACATATCTACGTAAAAATCTCTCCCAAAATGCTGACGGAATGCCACGGCCATTTCGACGGCAAAAACCACGGCCTCCGCATCATCTCCGTTGACATGGAGGACAGGACAACCCAAACCCAAAGCCACCGAAGTGCAATAATCCGAAGAACGGGCATCATCAAAATCGGTGGTAAAACCGATTTGATTGTTAATTACAAAATGCAGGGTTCCACCGGTTTGATACCCCTTGAGCCTGGACATTTGGGCCACTTCCGAAGCCACGCCTTGACCCGCCAGGGCCGCATCACCGTGGATTAGAATCGGAAGGATTCGACGATAGTCTTTGGCATAAAGCATATCGCATTTGGCTCTCACAAATCCTTGAAGTACAGGATCTACAGCCTCCAAATGCGATGGATTGGGGACCAAATCCAAGTGCACCGATCGACCATCTTCCAAGTTCAATTGGGAGGCAAATCCCAAATGGTATTTGACATCACCGTCACCAAAACTTAGGTCAGGATCTTTGATGCCTTCAAATTCATTAAATATATACTCGTAGGTTTTACCGAGGGTATTGGCGAGGACATTGAGGCGCCCTCGGTGGGCCATGCCGACTGCAAAGGCTTCTATGCCCAATTCGGATCCACGCCGTATGATGGCGTCCAAGGCGGGAATGGTATTCTCCCCACCTTCGAGAGAAAAGCGCTTTTGCCCAACAAATTTCTTGTGCAAAAAATTTTCGAAAACAACGGCTTCGTTTAACTTTTGGAGAATACGCTTCTTTTTGTCCAAATCAAAGCCGTAATCGGGAGAACGGTTCTCGAAATAATCCCGGCACCAGTCCCGAATTTCTTTCTCGCGTATATGTTGAAATTCAAAGCCGAGGCTACCCCCGTAACAGGCCTGCCTATCTTCCAAGGCTTGTCCCAGGGTTTTGCCTCCGGTAGCGGCAAAAACTCGGGGCAGGTCTTCCTGGCCTAAGCCAAATAGCGCCGGATCCAACCCGGGGTTCCGGTCTTTGCGGGGGCGGATGGGGTTGGTTTGGGCAACGAGGTGAGCCCGACTCCGATAGGCTTCCAGCAAGAGGGCGACTTGAATCTCTTTGACGACCTCTTGGGAGTCACCCCGGCTCTGGCCCCCATCGCGGACAGCAAATTCAAAACCTTCAAAAAAACGGGCCCATTCCAAATCCACCGAGGCAGGATCGTTGTTGTATTGCTGATACAAGCCTTCGATTGCAACGGAATCGGAAGCGGTCAAAAAGGAAAACTGATGCATGAAAACCGGAAAATTGGGCGTTACAAGGAATGATTGTCTGAAAGAATGAAGCAAAATTATACCATCTTGAGTCGTTAATAATTGCATATGCAACAAAATACTTTGTCCAAAATCCCCGTTCCTTCTTCCCCATCGCCACCAATTGTACTAATCGCCGGTGGTTCCGGCCTTATCGGTACAGCCCTGTGCAAACATTTGGTGACCATGGGTGCTCAAGTCCGTATTCTAAGCCGCTCGGCCAAAACCAAGGCAGCGCCAACTTCCAATCCTTCTTTTTATTTCTGGAATCCCCAAACAGCCGAGATAGACGATAACGCACTAACCGGCGTAACGCACCTTGTTAATCTGGCTGGGGCGGGTATCGCCGATAAAGCATGGACAAAAGCGCGTCGTCTGGAACTGCTTTGGAGCCGAACCCAAAGCGCAGACTGCCTGGCAGCTGCCCTCCAAAAAGCCTCCGAGAAGGCTCCCACCTCGGTTCAGCGCATTGTCACCGCCTCGGCCATCGGATTTTACACGCCAGGAGAGGTCCTGGCAACCGAAGAAAGCCCCGGGGGATCCGGATTTCTCGCCGAGTTGACCGGCGAATGGGAAAAGCACAGCGCCGCCTTGGGTGCCTGGGCACCGCTCACCACCCTGCGCATCGGGTTGGTCCTCTCCCCCCACGGCGGTCTTTTGGCCCCCCTCCTGCCTATGACCCGTTTGGGTCTCGGTGCCTGCATCGGCTCAGGAAGGCAATGGATGTCTTGGATACACGAAAAGGATATGGTGCGCTTGATTATGCATTCGCTCTTTGACCCGGAATGGCCTTCGGGCATCTTTAACGCCGTGGCCCCTCTCCCCCGCAGGCATTTGGGCTTCATGCGTTCATTGGCCAAGGCCCTGCAAAGACCGCTTTGGATAGCTTTGCCGGGTTGGCCGCTGCGTTTGTTGATGGGACCTCGCTCAACCTTGCTGCTGGAAGGGGTCTTGGCATCCTCCCAAAAAGTTCAAAACCAAGGCTTTGCCTTCGAATACCCGGAATTGGATCAGGCCCTGCACAACCTAATCAAAAACCCGGCCCCTAAGACCTAACAGAGCGGGCGCGAGAGCCTTTTTGTATCCGATTCAGGGTTCAAATGCCCATGACCCTCCATGGCTGCGGCCAATTCCCCGGCCAAGAGGGGCGCTAACAAGACCCCCTTGGCCCCAAAACCATTAAAAACCCATCGTTGATTGCCATGGGGGTGCGCACCAACATAGGGTCTACGGTCGTGGGCTGCCGGTCTTATACCGGCTTTGTATTCAAAGTCGTAGGCACCCGACAGGTCCTCCCCCAACAATTGAACCAAGCCAGCTCGCAATTTGGCCTGACCTTGAGCGGTAGGGACGGGTGAGCATTCTTGCCATTCAAAGGTGGCCCCCGCTCGGTAACGGTCCTGACCCAAGGGCTGCAGAAAAAGATCTCGTTTGATCATTACCGAGGATGGACCGTTGGGCAGGGTAAATTCAACCAACTCACCCTGAGCAGGCTTTAATCGGGCCAAAAAACGATCCGCATGTTGGGCAAAGACCCCCCGAGCATCCACCACATGAGCATGTCCCCTCGGGTATTCCTCGTTCCAATGGGCGTCTACCCATTGTCCTTGGGATTGCCATCGAAGACAACAAGCGCGTACATACGCCTCGACATCCAACCACCCGGCCTCTCGAACCAAACCCCAGGCACGGACACCCCAGGCACGCTCAAAGCGCTCCAGGCCGGCTTTCCCGGCCCCTTGCCAGTCAGCATCCAACCAACGCGGGTGTTTAGAGGCGGCATCCTGCCAATGAATCCGGTGCTCGTGATGGAGCAAAGGCTGCACATACGGTCGATGATTCAAAAAAGGCTGGCCCAAATCCTTTTCTTCGGCTTCAAAAAAATCCCTCATGGCGGGCAAAGCTTCTTCGACCCGCCATCCTGGTGTTAAGCGAAAAAAATTAATGGGATTCCACAATCCCGCTGCCACCGGGGTGGCTGAACCGGGTTTATTATGCTGAAAAATCTGAACCGACCAACCGCGCTTTTGCAGTGTTCTACCAAGCACGGTGCCTGCCAACCCGGCGCCTACAATAACAACGGACGGGCTGTCCAAGGCTTAGGCCTGCTCCAGACCCGAAAAGAAAAACGCCGCTTCGATGGCTGCGTTTTCGTCGCTATCGCTCCCGTGAACGGCGTTTTCGCCAATGCTCCGGGCATAGAGTTTACGAATGGTGCCTTCGGCGGCTTGTTCTGGGTTGGTTGCCCCAATCAAGGTCCTAAAATCGGCTACGGCCTGATCTTTTACGAGAACAGCGGCCAAGACAGGTCCGGAGGACATGAAGGAAACCAGCTCACCGTAGAAAGGACGGGCGGCATGCACGGCATAGAAAGCCTCGGCCTGGGCCTTGCTTAGGCGGGTCATTTTGAGGGCTTTGAATTGGAAACCCGCTGTTTGAATGTGGGCTAGGATCTTGCCCATATGCCCATCGGCCATGGCGTCGGGCTTGATCATGGTAAAAGTGATGTTGTTGTTCATAGGTCTTTAAACGGCCGCGAAGTTAGGCCGAATTCTCTCCGTTTGGAAAAAATCAAAAAACGAACTAAACAAAAATCGCTGGAATGAAGCAAAGCTAAAGCCGCTGCAATCGAGCCCCCAAGGCGGTCAATCGTTCATCAATGCGTTCGTATCCTCGATCGATTTGAAAAGCATTGTCAATGTAGCTGTTGCCTTCGGCCGATAGCGCCGCAATTAACAAAGCCACACCGGCTCGAATGTCCGGTGAAGTCATTCGTATGCCCCGCAGCGGGTAAGCATGGTCCAGTCCAATGACCGTGGCTCGGTGAGGGTCACAAAGAATGATCTGAGCGCCCATATCGATCAACTTATCGACAAAGAACAAACGACTTTCAAACATTTTTTGGTGAATGAGGACCGATCCTTTGGCCTGGGTCGCCATGACCAAAACGACGCTCAACAAATCCGGGGTGAATCCAGGCCAAGGCGCATCCGCAACGGTCAAAATGGACCCGTCCATAAAATGCTCAATTTGGTAATGATCTTGAGCAGGAACCAACAAGTCCTCCCCTTGAATTTGAATCTGAACCCCCATGCGTCGAAAAACCTCGGGTATAATGCCCAATTCAGCAGGGGCCGCATCGCATATGCGGATTTCGGAACGGGTCATGGCGGCCAATCCCACAAAACTCCCTACCTCGATCATATCGGGCAGTAGCCGGTGCTCCGCACCGTGCAAACGTTCCACCCCCTCGATGCGAAGGAGATTCGACCCGATACTATCGGGATCGATCCGACCACCCATGGCATTAATCATGCGGCAGAGTTGCTGGATATAGGGCTCGCAGGCTGCATTGTAAATCACGGTTGTGCCCTTGGCCAAACAAGCGGCCATGATCACATTTGCGGTACCGGTCACCGACGCCTCATCCAAGAGTATACGGGTTCCATGCAGTCCTGAGGCTTCGACTCGGTACATTCCTTGATTCTCCATGGGAACCAAGCGTGCTCCCAGAGCCTGCAGGCCCGTAAAATGCGTATCCAAACGACGACGTCCAATTTTATCACCACCGGGTCGGGGTGCCACAGCCCAGCCCTGTCGAGCCAACAAGGGGCCCAACATCATGATGGAGCCCCTCAGGCCGGAACCCCCTTTGCGGAAAGCATCACCCTCCAAGAAAGAAGTGTCCAAATCCTTGGCTGTGAAGCGCATAGAGCCCCCGCCGCAATCCTCAATTCGCACGCCCAACCCACGCAACAAGTCGATTAGATGGCGAACATCCAGAATATCAGGCAAGCGATGCAGCGTCACCGTTTCTTCGGTCAACAAGACCGCTGCCAAAACCTGCAAGGCTTCATTTTTGGCCCCTTGAGGAGTAATGTTACCACGCAAAGGGTGCCCTCCTTCGACGAGCAGGGTATCGCGACCGGTTGGATTCATTAGGAACGAAATTTCTTTTTGAAAAAGGGCTTTTTCTTGAATGGTTTTTTGCCAGAACGAGCGTAATCGTTTTGGTTAGGCAGGGGAGCGAATTTGGTTTCCAAAACCGTATCCTCGGTACTTAGCGCAATACGACCCTCGGAGAGTTTGAGCAAATCCGCAAAGACCACCTCGTCATTCAGCATAACCTTGTTCCAGTTGCGGTAACTCATTTTCATGAAATTGGCGATTGCCTCGCAAAAGGATTTGCGTTCCTCGCTCGCTTCCATTGCAACAGCCTTGGCAATCATCAATTCCACAAAGCGTCCATAGTGCCGAATCCGGATGGTTTTATTGGGATAAGGCAAGCGGGTTTCGGGACGAAGATGCATCAAATCACCCGGAGGGGGAAAAGGCGAATCCACATCCAATTCTTGACCTGCCATGACAAAGAGGTGATCCCAAAGCTTTTGTTGGTGGTCGGCGCCCTCGCGGGATGCCCCGTTTAGTTGGTGCATAACCTCCACCAAACTTTGAGCAGCCTTGGACCGGAGGCCCTTGTCAGAAATGGTCTGCAGATGAGCAGCCATTAGGTGTATTCCCCTTCCGTATTCGGGGACTTTAAGCGCGGGTCTTGAGGTATTGTATTCCATAGAGGCCAAAGGGGTTACCCCCAAACAGGGAATTAAAGTTAATCGCCGGCGGACCCGGCATCGGGAACTTTGGTTAAACGGGCAAATTTGAGCAAAATCTGCTTGGTTCCATACTGTTCAAAGGTAATGGTGGCCTTGGTATCCGGAAACCTTCCTTCGATTTTATCAATACGACCCTGACCAAAGCGAAAGTGATTCACCCAATCGCCCTCCAACAAGGTTGAAGGATCATCCCCAACGCCGGGGTCTGGACCCGTACCCGAAGCAGGAACTTGGGCCGGACGGGATGGAACCGGACGGGCGGGTCCCGTCAAGGGTCGGGACGGGGCAGAGGCGGGACGGGTTGGACCGGAAACGGGCCGCGGGGCACCCGAGGAGGGGCGTGCATTGCTGCGGGCCCCGCTCCAAGGCAACGAGGTGGAAGGCATCGAAGCCGAGGAACCGGAGCGCAACAAAGCAGGCTGGGCCAAAAAAGCCTTATCAATCTCGAAAAGAAAACGACTTGGCTCGCCATAACACAAACTACCATGTCGAAAGCGGGTCAATGCATAGCTAAGGACCAAGCGTTTGCGGGCCCGGGTCAAGGCCACATAAAACAAGCGACGCTCCTCTTCGAGGTCCGCCCTGCTATCCCGAGCCATGGCCGAAGGAAATAAATCTTCTTCCATTCCAACCACAAAAACTTCCTCAAATTCCAAACCCTTGGCCTGATGCACGGTCATAAGGCTAACATAATCCCGGTCTTCGGGATCGTTATCCTGGTCCATGGAAGTCAGCAAAGAAATATGTTGCAAAAAGGCGCCCAGGCTTCGATCATCTCCGGGAATCACTTCATCCGATTCACAAAATTCCTCGATTGCATTGAGTAATTCCTCTACGTTTTGGAATCGGGCAAGTCCCTCTATGCTGG
>RFOZ01000027.1 GCA_009926405.1 Cytophagia bacterium | reverse complement strand
TCAACAGCAAAACCAAGCCAAGCAAAATCCAAAAAAGGGCCGAACCACCGATGGGTTTGCCCCCATCACCCTCCGGACGGGCCTCTAGGTCCTGGTAATCGCCTCGAATAAGGCTCATCAACCCGTTAGAACCGGCTTGCAGCCCCTCAGCAACCCCCCCGCCGCGGAGTGCAGGGGCGATCTTTTGTTCAATCAACCGCCTCGATAGAGCGTCGGTGATGACGGATTCCAATCCGTAGCCCGTTTCGATGCGGATTTTGCGCTCCTGAAGGGCTAATAACAAAAGGACTCCGTCGTCCTGCTTGGCCCGGCCGATGCCCCATTTTTCAAAAAGCCGGGTCGCATAATCCGATACTTCGAAGCCTCCCAGGTTTGGAACCACCACCAAACAAATTTGAACCGAGGTTTCGCGGTCAAACGAGTCCAGCTTTGATTCCAATTCCTGCATTTCTTGTGCGCTCAGCGTTCCGCTGAAATCATTGCAAAGGCGTGCCGGCTGGGGGGCATCCGGAATTTGGGCCCATACCGAGCCGGCCCAAACCAGGCAAAGCCATAGGGCTGCCATCCAAGCGCTTACCCGCAGGACCAGAGGACGAGCCGACCGCGCAGAGGACGGATTCAAGCGATTAGCCCAGGCTGATTTCATTGGAGAGTTCGTTACGATCGTTGTTTCCAACGGGGAAATGTTCTTTGAGCCGGATTCCTACATCGGAGATGACTTGTTCCAAGCCGTGCAGGTATTCGCCTCGACCAAAAGACGCCAATAAATTATCCAATTCCAGGGTCCAAAAACGATCGGTAACCTTTTGATGAATTCCTTCATCGCCCAGGATGCTCACCTTTCGATCGTGGGTGGCGATATAAATCAAAACGCCGTTTCGGAGCTCGGTGCGGTCCATGCCTATTTGATGAAACAGCACCCGGGCCCGGTCGAGGGCATTGCCTCGGCAATGTTTCTCGAGGTGTACGCGGATTTCACCGGAACTTTGAAGTTCTGCCAAGCGAATGCACTCGCCGAGGCGGTTCAAATCATCCTGGGAGAACAGATCAGAGGCCATTAGAATTGAACCTGCGGGGCTTTTTCGGAACCACTTTCGGATTTGAAATAGGCACGGGTCTCAAAGCCAAACATACCGGCCGTGAGGTTATTGGGAAAGCGGCGCAGGGTTCCATTGTAGGTCTGCACCAATTCATTAAATCGGCGTCTTTCGACATTGATTCGGTTTTCGGTACCCTCCAATTGGGACTGCAACTCCAGAAAGTTCTGGTTGGCTTTGAGGTCCGGGTATTTTTCCATGACCACCAAGAGTCGGGACAGGGCTCCTTTGAGGGCGTTTTGGTTTTGCTCAAACTGAGCCAATGTTTTTTCATCCAATTTGGAGGGATCGATTTGCATCGAGGTCGCTTTGGAACGGGCTTCGGTAACGGCCATGAGGGTTGATTTTTCGAAGTCTGCATAGCCTTTGACGGTATTCACCAAGTTGGGAATCAGATCGGAACGGCGTTGATAAGCGGCTTCGACGTTGGCCCATTGACCGGAAACTTCTTCGTCGAGGGTTACCATGGTGTTGTAGCCGCAGCTGCTGAGGGTAAGGGATCCAACCAAGAGGAGGAGCATGCCAAGGATTCGTTTCATTGCAATAAATTTTATGAAGTAAGGTAATCAAAAATCGTGCCAAGCAAGAAAACAATTTACGGATTTGCCAAAAAAAAAGCCGCCCACAAAGGGCGGCTCTTGTAAGACTTTGGTGTTGAATCAACCCTGAGGATCATCCCACCAGTGTCTGGTCAGGAAGGCATTGTTGCCTTCCAGGTTGATGAAGTTGTCGTTGTACAGCCTTTCTCCTTGGGGGTAGGGCATACGGCGGGGAATCTCGGGCAACTGGGCACCGGGATAAACCGAAAGCGAGGGGAAACCCGTACGACGCCAATCGGTCCACGCCTCAACATGCGAGAACAGAGCCAGATGTTTTTCGTACATCACATCGCTGAGCGCAGGGCTTGCTGGTAAAGCCCCTACATAGGTGGCAGCGGCAGCCGAGGCAACCCCTACTTCGGCCATGTGGGCCTCGACAGCCGCATCCAGGGTAGCGGCCAGCGTTCCGGCATTTTGGCGTGATTCAACCTCGGCTTTGATAAAGAGGAGTTCGGCGTAGGTCATCCAATTTACGGGGCTCGTCTCGCTTCCATGGTAAGGCATCTCGGTGGAGTCTGCCGAACGGAAAATCGGAATGCGGGGATCGTTCTTGGTGGTCATACGGTCGTACATCGTGCCGTATTGCAAAATATATCCTGCTCGCTGGGTATTGAATTGATACCAAGGGTTGTTGTTGGGCGCAGCCAAAAACGTCAGCTTAGCATTGTCAGCGGAACTGCTCATTCCGTTGCTGACGGCCGTCAAGATATCAGCCGGACGGTACAAGGAGCCTTTCTTGGAAAGGTGGTTGAGATACCTTGCCTTGAGAGACCAGGCAAGCTTGGTCCACTTGGCAATGTTACCACCGTAAATCAGATCCTCACTGCCTGGCGCTATAGCGCCAACGGGTTGTCCCAATTCGGTGATAGCGGTGGTCAACATCTCCTCAATCGTTGTGTAGATCTGTTGTTGGCTAACATAAGTTGGATTGTAATCATCCGCACCTTTGAGGGCATTGCCGTAAGGGATATCTCCCCAGATGTCAGTGAACATACCCAAATACTGAGCCATCATGATTCGGGCAATTCCACAATAGCGCGGAGAGGTGCCTTCGGTGGCTTCAATAATGAGCTGCAAATCCTTCATACCGCCAGCGTAGCCGTTATCAGCCCAGACGACATCAAAATCCGCTTCCCCAATTTGGGCGTAGCGATTATGAGCCAAAGACTGACGGTCAGCGCCGGTCATTTGTTGAAGGAAAATAGAGGTAAGGCGGGGAAGGGCATCGCCCTGGGCCATGGTATACGAAACCTGAGCCGAAGGCAAAAGGACCTTGACCGATACCTGCAGAGGACGTGCCGGATCTGCGGTATAATCCTGCAGCCATTCTTTGGTACAGGCACTGCCCAGCAGCGCCATGCACATTCCGATAAATAAGAATCTTTTCATAACAAGGTTGATTAGAAATTGGCTTTGAGGGAGAAAATAACACCGCGCGTATTGGGCATGTTGAAGTAGTCTGCACCCTGGCTGTTGGTCGAGCCTGACAAATTGGTTTCGGGGTCAACGCCTTTGTAGTTGGTGAACAGGAGGAGGTTACGGCCGGTAATACCCAGGGTCAAGCCTTTGAGGCTGCTGAATTTGCTGTAAACACTGGATGGCAGGCTGTAATTGGCAGACAATTGACGTAAACGCACCCAGGAGCCGTCTTCAATGAAAGGACTTGATGCGCCGGTGAAGCCGGATAGCGGTCCGCTGGCATACGAAAGGTGATTCGCAGGGATGGCGGTTGTATTGGCCTGACCGGAAACATCCACACCGTTGATGGTTGTACCGGGGGCATAGACACCGCTGTTACCTTGCTTGACATCCTCCCAAACAAAGGTTGCATTGCGATCCCCACCGACATCCGCGTGCGTGCCAAAATAGTACAAGGCGCCCCGTGTGCCATTCCAGATATCACCGCCTTGGCGGATATCCCATAACATATCAAAGGTCCAGTTTTTCCAACGAAGGTCCGAGTTGATACCCATTAACCAGTCGGGGTTGGGGTTGCCTACCACCACTTCGGTGGCGGAATAAATGGGGTATCCATCGGCATCCACCAGGGCGTTTCCGTTGGCATCTCTTTCCCAATCATCACCGTAGAGGGTTCCGTAGGCTTCGCCTTTGACTAGACGCTGGTTCGCTCCAAAGAAGCCCCAAGGCAGGTCAATGACATCCACCCCTTCGGCGAGTTCAATGACTTTGTTACGGTTCCTTGTAAAGACCATCCCGATATTCCAGCTCAAATCGTTGGTGTTGATGAGGTTGTAACGGGCATTGAGCTCGATACCCTTGTTCTCCATTTGACCAACATTCTGGTAGGAATTGGTGAAACCGGTCGAACCGGCGATGGGTACTGCGACAATCAAATCCTGAGACTGCTGGTTGTAATAGGTGAATTCCAGGTTGAGTTTGTTTTTGAAGAGGCCCAGGTCAAGACCAAATTCGGTCGTGGTGGTGAATTCAGGACGCAGGGCAGGATTGCCCAAAACATTGGACAAACTAAACCCGGTGGTGGTACCGAAGGGGAACTGAATTCCGTCAATCCAACCGGAGAAAGACCCTGCGCGCTCATAATAGGTGCGGTTGGAGCCAAAAGCCGGCTCAAGACCCACCTTGGCCCAGGAGGCCCGTACTTTACCAGAGGATAACATATTGTTATTCAAACCAAGGGTTTGGGTAAAGACCCAGCTACCCGAAACAGAGGGATAAAAAATAACCTTGCTGACATCCCCGAAGGTTGAGGCCTGGTCACCACGGGCCGTGGCTGTCAGGTAATACTGGTCATCGTAGCCAAGGGTTAGTTCGGAGTAAACGCCTGCCAAGCGACGACGGTTAAGGCCTTGGGTTGAAATGACCGTGCCTGCATTGGACATGTTATTGAAGCCTTCCAAGGCAAAGCCATCCCCTTGAACATAAACATTATCCAAATTGCGTTGGTTGACGTTCCAACCGGCCAGAAGGGAGGTTGAAAGTTTGCCAAAGTCTTTTTTGGCGGTGGCAATAAGGTCGGAATTGTATTCGGTCCAGTTGTAGACATCTTCGATAATGCGTCCGTTCACTGCATTGCGGGATTGCTTTGCAAAAACCTGGGTACGACGGTCGGAATAATTGTCCATACCAAAACGATACATCACATTCAGCCAATCGGCTACCTGGTAATCGGCCTGCACGTAGCCTTGCGAGCGGTTGACGTTGTCGTTGAAGGGGTTGCGGTTGATGGTCCAGTACGGATTGTCGTAGGTGGTGTGGTAACGACGCTGGGTGCCATCGGGCATCAAGTAGCTCTTGGGATCCGCAGGGTCGCTGACATCGCCATTCCCGTTATCGAAGCTGGGGGAAGTACGCAAAAGACCCAGCATCAAACCGGAAGTATTGCTACCCTGTTGCATCCGTTGACCACGGGAATTGGTGAAAGTTATAGAGCTGCTAAGTTTGAGTCGGTTGCTAACACGAGCTGATCCACTGGCTTTGACCGAGGTTCTCGAGAAGGTATTCAAAGGAATGATACCGTTGTCAAGGAGGTTGCCAATGGATAGGTAATAGGTGTTCTTTTCGTTACCACCCGAAATAGCCAGATTGTTGTTAAAACGAAATCCGGTTTGGAAGAAACTTTCGGTGTTATTAAACGACGGAACCGTTCCTTTGGAACCACCGACCATCAGGCTATCGACCGAGGTGATTTTGCCAGCGGCATCAAAACCCAAGTCAGCGATGCGAGGACCCCATGATAGCGGCGTCGAATTGCCGTTCGCAATGGAACGATAAGCGGTTCCAATCCCCTGAGCGTAGGTGGTTTGTAGTTCCGGTAATTTATTAACATTGGTCATTTCCATGGAGGAATTAAACTCAACCTTTAGGGGTTGATTGAAGCTTCCCTTTTTGGTGGTGATCAAGACCACGCCGTTGGCACCACGGGTACCGTACAACGCGGCGGCCGCACCACCCTTGAGAATGGAGATGTCGGCAATATCGTTGGGGTTAATGTCGATGGCCCTGTTGGAAAGGGATACACCGCCCCGAAGATCCTCGGTATTAAGCTGCGAGTTGTCGATAGGCACCCCGTCAACCACAAACAGCGGCTGGTTGTCGTTCGCCGTGAAGGAGGCGTTCCCACGGATTTTGATGTAGGACGCTGCACCGGCCGCACCGCTGGATTGGGTTACCTGAACACCGGCCGCTTTGGCGGACATTGCCGAAATCAGGTTGGTTTCACCCGATTCTTTGAGGTCGCTGCCGCTGACTCTTTCGACAGAGTAACCAATGGAACGTTTTTCGCGATCAATACCCAAAGCCGAGATAACGACCTCGCCTAATTGGGTTGCATCTCCTTCCATAAGGATTTCCATAACACCGCCTTGGGCTGTGACCTCGGTGGGTTTCATCCCCAGGTACGTCAAGCGCAGGGTGGCTCCGCTCCGGGAGGGGCGAAAACTGAAAATACCGTTGGCATTGGTAATCGTGCCGTTGGATGTGCCTTTTTCCAGGATGGCAACCCCGGGCAGGGGTGTTCGGTCCTTGGCCGAAAGGACTTTGCCGCTGACGGTGGTGTTCTGGGCATGGCTGGTTAAGGCCATTAGAACCACCATACAAAAGGCATGAAGCATGGTTTGGGTTAACTTCATAGGTTGTGGTTTAAAGGGTTTAACAAAAACTTCATACCAAATTAAGGTTTAAGTAATTCTTTGTGCCGTTGAATTGGACTCCTTTATGCACACCCCCTGTTTATTCTTGTCCATTATTTTGGAAAATGCCTCCCAAGGCCCATGGGAGGGGGTCTGCTTGTTTCTTTGCAGGCATGATCGAAACCGATGTTTGTATCGTAGGTGCAGGTCCGGTGGGCCTTTTTGCTGTTTTTGAGCTTGGGTTGTTGCGCCTCAAAGCGCACGTGATGGATACTTTGCCGGTTGTTGGGGGTCAATTAGCTGAAATTTACCCCCGTAAGCCCATCTACGATATTCCCGGCTATCCGAGCATCTTGGCCGGGGATTTGGTGGACCGTCTCATGGAACAAATTGCGCCTTTTCAACCCAGTTTTGGCTTGGGCCAGAAAGTAAGAGGGTTGGAGGCCGTGGAAGGCGGTCGTTGGCTGGTGTCCAGCGAGAACGGAGACCAGGTTTTGGCAGGGGCCGTCGTTATAGCGGGTGGTTTGGGGTGTTTTGAGCCACGCAAACCGGATTTAGTAGGTTTGGAGGCTCTGGAGGGTCGCGGTGTGACCTATATGATTCGGGATCCGCAGGCTTTTCGCGGTCGCAAAGTTGTTTTGGCAGGCGGGGGCGATTCGGCCCTGGATTGGACCCTTCAATTGGTGGATGTCGCCGAGGAATTGACCTTGGTTCATCGAAGCAGCGCCTTTCGGGGGGCGCCTGAATCCGCGGCACGGGTTCAGGCATTGGCAGATAGCGGCCGCTTGCGCTTGTTGACCTCGACGTCCCTCCTTTCTCTGCAAGCCAACGGGGAGGGCTGGTTGGAAGCCGTGCTCGTTCAAACGCAGGGACAAGAGACCTTGAGCTTGGTTGCGGATGATTTAATACCTCTTTATGGCCTAACACCGCAATTGGGCCCTATTGCCGATTGGGGGCTTGCTTTGGATGCCTCGGCCATCGAGGTCAGTACCGAAACCTATCAGACCTCCGTCCCCGGAATTTTTGCGATTGGCGATATCAATACGTATCCCGGTAAACTCAAATTGATTTTGTCAGGCTTTCACGAAGCTGCTCTCATGGCGCACGGTGCCTATCGGTACATCCATGGCGGGGCCAAACCCTCGTTTAAGTACACGACCGTGACGGGCGTGAAGGGCCTCTAGGATTCAATAAATTGTTATCGAATCCCGCATCATTCAAAACAGATTGCTCGTATGCAAGAAGTTCATCTAACCGTTACCGATGTTTTGGGAAAGACCCGGGACTTGGTATTTCCAACCGGAATGGGTTTGTCGTTGATGGAGGCGCTCAAGGGCGCAGGCTATCCCATCGAGGCTGTTTGCGGGGGGATGGCTCTCTGCGCAACATGCCGGGTGGACTGGGAGGAAGGCGCCGTTTCCGATCCAACCGAGGCTGAATTGGATATGCTGGATACCCTGCCCGATTTCTCTCCATGCAGTCGCTTGGGTTGCCAAATTCGCCTGGAATCGTTGGCTGATGGAAAAGCCACAATTCGTTTGAACCCCTCTAAAACCTAAAAGAATGTCCCAAGAATCAACCATGTTTTCGACCAGCGGGGCTCCGCGTCCTGTCGGATTGTATCCCCATTCCAGGAGGATAGGGCCTTGGATCTATTTGTCGGGTATTGGACCAAGGAGGCCGGACACCGAAGCAGCTGCCTTGGATGTACCGGGTCTGGAGTTGGATGCCAGCGGTCGCTACAAGGCCTTTGACCTGGAGGCACAGGTTCGCCAGGTTTTTGAAAATGTCCGTTCCGTTTTGGCTCAGCACGGAGCAGGGTTGGAGGATTTGGTCGATGTTACGGTTTTTTTGACGGACATGAAAAGGGATTTTCTCGTCTTTAACCGTCTTTACGCTGAGATCATGGGTCCCCTGGCCAACAAGCCTTGCCGAACGACCGTGGAGGTGGGTGCTCTGCCTACCGAAATTGTAGTGGAATTAAAATGTGTTGCCTATCTCGAAGAAAGGTAGTTCTTGGCAATTGAAAAAGCCAAGTACGCAAGATATTTATTTAACGAAGTTTTTGGCCGATTTGATTGCGTAGGTATTTTTTAAAAGAAGCAGGGGATAAAATTTGGATATCGTCGATAAGCCCTAACACAAAACGACCAATACCCTGCATGGAGCCCACCTGGAGGTGAAGAATCCACGAAGGGCTTTCGTTCGGGGGCACAGGTACTTCCTGCAAATGGTGGGCATGGGATGGAAATTCTTCTCGAAACAATTGGGCGCTTAGGTTGCCCAAGATGAGTTTGATTTCAATAGCTTCCGGACCCAAGGGCATGCCAAAAGGATCACGCTCAGGGCTTTGATGGAGATGCTCATGCTTCCATGATTCGCGAAGGATGCGGACCTGACCGATACGATCCAATTTGAAGGTTTTGTTGGACGAAGCCGAAGGCTCGTAGGCCCAGATCGAGGATAAGTCTTCGCTAAAGGCGTAGGGTTCAATGCTTCGATTGCGTTCAGAGCGCGAATGGGCGGAGCGATAGGCCATAAGTACGACACATTGTTTGCGACGGATGGCCTCGTGCAACAGGTTGTAAGGGGTTTCGCTGTTCGCCGGCTTTAAGGCCGCCTGCCCGAGTTCTGGCAGGGTTGAAAAGGAACGCAATTTGGTGATCAAACGTTCGCGGGCTTGGGAGGGGGATGTACCAGCCATGGCCGTCAGGAGAAGGTCGGCTTCGGCCCGGTCAAAGCCCAACAATTGACCACTTTCCCGGGCCTGGCTCAATCGAAATCGCCCACTCGGCTGGTCCTGGATTAAGACAAACCCGCTTTGGTCCAGAATATCCAAGTCCCGGTAGGCGGTTCGTTTACTGATATTTTGGAGCTGGGCAATATCATCCACCCGCAAGCCATTGGCGGTATTCCATAACAAATTCAAAAGCCTGAAGAGCCGCAGGAGTTTGCCTGCATCCGATTGCTTGAGCCCTGCTTTAGGGTTGGTCACGGAGCAGGTCTTTTTTGCCCCAGGATTCGATTTGGGATTCGGTCCATAACCAAGGAAAGAAAATCCGCAATTGCATACGGGGTGGTAAGTATTGTTGCCAGTTGGTGCCTCCGGTGGCCGCGATGTCTTGGGTGGGGCGCTGCAAATAACGGACGGCGGTGCGGTAATGGGCCAAAGGCCAATCGACATTGACGCGATGATCCAGAATGCGGAGGGCCTGGGCCAAGGCTTGCAGGGTAGTCGATGGCTCGGCGGGACCGGCGGAACTGGTGGCACCGGCGGAATCGGCGGAACCGTCGGACCAGCGATGCCAGAGGCTTGCCAAGGTATGTCCTCTAAGTTGCGCGGCCCTTGCCTGGAGAATGTTATCGTATTTGGCCTCGAACTGCTTGAGGGTCAAGGTCTTCTTGCCTGATTGCAGCTCCATGGCCCCTTGTTTCCAGTAGATGTGGGCGTACAGGGTTTCGATGGTTGCCTCCGCTTGGAGCTGACCACGAAAATCCCGGTGAACCAATTGTTCCAATTCAGTGCAGTGCATTTCGATTTCCCGGTACTGGGCCGACTGAAATCCGGAAGCCGGTAACAAGGCCATTCGAAACTTCAAAAATTGTTCGGGATCCATCCCATCGGTCATGATCGAAAAGGACATTGCCAAGGCATCAAAGTAACGGTTGACCCGCTCGACCCGCATGAGCGCTTCCTGTGGCTCGATGGTTGCCGCGGATGGATGAACATCGGGTCGGCATAGTTGGGCCAGCTCGTTGAGGCAGAGTTTGAAGTAGAGCTCGGTAATTTGGTGGTAGAGGATAAAAATCTTTTCGTCCTCAAAGGCTGTCCTGGGTTTTTGGAGATTCAGAAGGACATCCAATTGTATATAATCCCAGTAGGGAAGAAAATCGGCTTGAAGAAGGCCCTCCAGGTAGGACCCCAAGTCTTGACCCAGGGCATCGTATTTGGCCTGGAGTTGCTCCAGTTTGTGAAGAATATCCGGCGAAAAACTCATGCAAAAGGACTGTTAAAGTCCTCAAAATACGGAAGTTTTTGGTCTTTGTCCGAAACCAGTGGGGGATTATTCGGGTCTTTCCACCCCCATTGGATGGCCAAAGCAGGGTCATTCCAACGTAGGCCGCCCTCGGAAGCCGGATGGTAATAGGCTGTGCATTGGTAGGCAAAAATCGTCTGGTCCTCCAGGGTCAGGAAACCATGCGCAAATCCCGGGGGAATGTAGAACATGGTTGCCCTTTCGGGGCTGAGTTCCAGGCTGAACCAACGCCCATAGGTGGGGGATGAACGCCGAAGGTCCACCACGACATCCAGGACACGGCCTTGGAGAACCCGAACCAACTTGCCCTGGGCATGGGGCGGGGCTTGGAAGTGCAAGCCTCTCAAAATCCCTTTTCCTGAGAGGGATTGGTTATCCTGGACAAAATCTTCGGTGATCCCGTTGGCCGTAAAAAGATCCTTGCGGTAGCTCTCCAAAAAATGACCCCTCGCATCGCCAAAAATCCGGGGTTCAATGATGAAGAGTCCGGGCAGGGGTCCGGCTTGGAAATTCATAACGGCTGGCGATCTGGGCAGTGGTAGTTTGGAAATCGGTTGCTTAGACCAAACCCTGCATCACCAGGTAAACCACGGCACCGGCCGTATAACCAAGAATAGCCCAAAGGGAAATTTTGCGCAGGTACCAGCCAAATTCGATTTTTTCCATTCCCATGACCGCAACACCCGCGGCAGAACCAATGATCAAACCACTACCGCCAACACCGGCACAGTAAGCCATGAACTGCCACATCCAGTGGTCCATGGGGTAGGTGGTCATTTCGTACATGCCCTGGCTGGCTGCGACCAAGGGGACATTGTCAATAATGGCCGAAAGCATCCCAATCAAATAGACAATGACGCGCAGGTCCCCCACCGATTGATCCAGCCAAGCAGCAGCGGCCGATAAGATGTTGGCGGTTTGAAGAGCCGAAATGGCCAAAAGAATTCCGAGAAAGAAAAGCACAGAGGAAGTATCGACTTTGGATAAAGCATGAACGGCGGTATAAGGCTTGCGTTCTTCTTCGTCTTTGTCGGCATGCAGGAGTTCCGAAACCAACCATAACAACCCCAATCCCAGCAAGATACCAAGGTAGGGAGGATGATGGGTCACGGTTTTGAAGACGGGCACAAAGAGCAGGGAACCAACGCCCAGAATGAGCATGAGCAAGGACCCTTTGACCCCTGTATCGTTGCTGGATTGGGCCGATTGTTCAAAGCCTTTGATTTCGCCTTTGAGGCTGAACGAAAGCACGACCAGTGGAACGATAAGGCAAACCAGCGAGGGAAGGAAAACAGTGGACATGATGGCTCCGGTGCTTATTTGGCCACCGATCCAAAGCATGGTGGTGGTGACATCCCCAATCGGCGTCCAGGCCCCGCCTGCATTGGCGGCAATGATGACCATACCCGCAAAGAATTTACGCTGCTCGGCTTCTTTGATTAATTTCCTAAGCAACGAAACCATCACAATCGAGGTGGTCAGGTTGTCTAGAACGGAGGAAAGAAAGAAGGTGATGATGGAGACGATCCAAAGGAGTTTGACGGTGTTCTTGGTGGTGATTCGGTCGGTAATGATGCGAAAGCCCTGATGGGCGTCCACCAATTCGACGATGGTCATCGCGCCCAGAAGGAAGAAAAGAATTTCGGAAATACTGCCCAGGTGGTGGCTCAATTCGTGGCCTACAAAGTGCTTAAAATGCTCTTGTAAATTGCCCAAACCAGCGTCTCCTAATCCGCCCAGGTAAGCGGCGAAGGCAGAGGTTCCCTCCATGCCTTCGGGCATGGGTAACATGACCAGAAGAGTCCATGCAATCACCGCAGTGAGCAGGGCTGAGGCGGTTTTGTTGACTTTGATGGGGTGCTCGAGCGCAATGGCGGCGTAGCCAAGGACGAAGACTAGAATCAGGGCGGTTACCATGGGTTAAAAATTTTGATGCCCAAAGGTAAAACCCGATCATTTATTTAGCGTTTTGCCTTCATGACGAATTCCATTCAACCCAACATCGAGCGGTTATTGACCGTTGTAGGACACCAAAGGCAGCGTTTGCTGGCGCATCCGCTTTACGGTACCATCCAAACCCTGGAACACGTGCAAGTATTTATGGCCCACCATGCCTTTGCCGTCTGGGACTTTATGTCTTTGGTTAAGGCGCTTCAGGTTCAGTTGACCGGTATGCGGCTTCCATGGAAGCCGGTGGGCGACCCGGAGGTCCGATACCTTATTAACGAGATTGTCTTGGGAGAGGAAAGCGATGAGGATCCGGCCGGAGGTCGTATTTCGCATTTTGAATTGTACATGCGAGCGATGAAAGAGGCAGGGGTGGAGACCAAGGCGTTTGAGCAATATGTCAGGGCGTCCGAGGGCTTGGGGGACTTGGGTCCTTCGGTGGGACTGCCGCCCGGAGGCCTGGCATTTAACCGTAATACCTTTGGCTTGATTCAAAAGGCGGGCGTTCATGAACTCGCAGCAGTGTTTACCTTAGGAAGGGAGGATCTGATTCCGGATATGTTTCTCAAGATGGTTGATACGTTGGATCGCGCGATGCCAGGGCGCTTGAGTACCTTCAAGTATTACCTGGAGCGGCATATCGAAGTGGATGGCGAACACCACAAACACTTGGCTTACCGGATGACGGCTTTGGCCTGCGGCAACGACGATCGCCTTTGGCAAGAGGCCGCGGTGGCGGTGGCGGATGCCTTGGAGGCGCGCCTAGCTTTGTGGGATTCGGTGATGGCAGCCCTGCCTGAACAGGGTTCGTTGACCTAATTTTCCAAAGAAAACGGGGGACATGAAGGGCCTGTTGGCGTTTTTTGAAGGAGGCCCCGGTGGGTTGAAGGCCGATGAAAGCCAGCGTAGGGCGTTAATAGCCCTGGAGGATTTTGTTATGAGCGATCAGGAGCGAGGTGTGCAGGCGATCACCGGGCCGGCAGGTAGCGGTAAAACCTTCATGATGAAGGCCTTGGTCCAATGGCTCCAGTCTCTTGAAATGCCGGTAGTCTTGTTGGCGCCCACCGGGAGGGCGGCCAAGGTTTTGGCTCGAACAACGCGGATGCGGGCCAATACCCTGCACCGGCAATTGTACAGGCCGGTGGAGGAGGCCTTGATGCCGGGTCGGGGATTGCGGGTGCGCTTTGAACTCAAAACCATGGAACGGGATGAACCCTGTGTTTTTGTGGTGGACGAAGCATCGATGATGGGCAATGGCAGCGGGGGTGGCGAAGCGTTGATTGGTGATTTGTTACAACAACTTTACAATTCTTCGTCTTGGCACAAGATTATTTTGGTTGGAGATCCCTATCAATTACCTCCGGTGGGTGAAAACGATTCACCGGCTTTTCGTCCGGAGACCTGGACTCCTTGGGGCTGCTCTTTTGGCAAGATTCCCTTGGAGGGTCGTTACCGCCAGGGAGCTGATTCGCCGGTGCTTGATTTGGCTGGCAAAATCTTGGAGTGGATGCAAGGGACTCCGACTTCGCCTCCAAACCAATGGTGGGATTCGTTCTCGGATTGGGTGGAGGACTATGCGGCCGGTGGTTCGGAGGAAGATCCGCGATTGATAAGGGGTTTAGGGCAGGCTGTCAAGGATTTTCGATTTCATTACGAGCCCGGTCAACAAGTTTTTTTGGCCTATTCCAATGCCTGGGTTTCTCGTTTTAATAATCAATTCAGAACCCTGGCTCAACGCAGGGCTGGTACCAGGCCCCGTGACGGGGAGCCCTTGTTGGTGGTGCGAAATCAGTACTTGGCCGGAGGTCAGATGCTGGCCAACGGGGAGGAGGTTCGTTTGCTTCGCAAAGTAGGACGAACCCATCGTCACGCAGGGATGGCTTGGTGCAATGCGGTTTTGGAGTGGATTGGTCTGGATGGGGAGGCCCGGGAATTTGAGTCCAAAATCTGTTTGGACCTTTTGGAATCAGGTCAGCCAGGACTGAACGCTGCCCAGCAACAGGCTTTGTGGCAGGCGAGGTCCATGGATAAGGAAGAGGAACGAGATCCGTACATGCAGGCTTTATGGGTCAAGTACCCCTATGCTCAGACGGTCCATAAAGCCCAAGGCGGAGCATGGCCTCGTGTTTATCTTTTGTTAGAAAAGCCTTATTCCTTTCAGGATTCGGTGGGCTATTTGCGTTGGTTGTACACGGCGGTTACCCGTTGCTCCGATCGCTTGGAGCTGGTGCAACCGGGAAAGTAAGGCGCTAAAAAGTCTTTTTTGTGTTATGGAAATGGGTTAACATGGCGCCTTCGCGGAGGGAAAGGTCTGTGGCCACAATGGGGATGCCTTGGGCGGTATCCGAAAGCGCCAGCATAAGGGCTGATGCATGGATGATGGCATCCGTGGCAAGGGGATGCAGGGCTGGATGGGGATGGGGAAGGGTTTGGGTGGCTGCTTGTCCAAAGGCCTGGCAAAGCGAGCGGGTGATTTGCTTGGATTCGGGCTGGTAGCCTTGGGCCCAGAGGGCGAGGGTTTGGTAGGGTCCGGCGGTTCCCAAAATATGCCGTGGAGGATGGGACCGCAAAGAGGGCCCTAGTTCGGATTCAAAGCGTTGACGTAGGGATTGATAACATGCTTCAAATGCGAGTAGGTAGGGGTTTTGGGACGTGCTGGATTCGGAATCTGTACTCTTAAGGACCGGAAAATCGCGGAGGAGCCTGCGCATTCCCAGCGAGAGGGATACGGACAGAAATACGGATTCATTCCAACACAAGACACATTCAACGCTTCCACCGCCTATATCGTTAATGAGCACCGGGCCTTGGTCCAAAAGTCCGCAGGCTTGCAGTCCGTAGCGGATGGTTTCGGCTTCTGTTTCTCCTGATATGGTGCGGAGCTCGCAAGGAATTCTCCGGCCTTGGTGTTCTTGGTTGCTGAGTCGTAGGCTGCATGCATTTAGCCAGGATTCAGCATAGGGCCATTGTCGCAGAGCCGAGGTCCCGTACCCAAACAAGGCCGTTGCACCGTGTTCGATGGCATCCATGGTATGTTTTTGGAGGGCGATCTCGGCCCTTTGGATGGTTTCGGGACTCAGGGCGCCAAATCCGTCCGCTGCCAAGCCTACTTCGATATCCGCGCGATGCAACCAAGCCGGTTCTCCATCCGGTTTCAGGGTTCCTACCACCAATCCAAAGACATTGGTGCCCAGGTCAACGACGGCGATGCGCTGACCGTGTTCAAAGAATCCCCAAGGGGAATGCTCTATCGGTAAAAGAGCCACTTGCGTAGCAAATCAAAGGAGACTTTTTGGCCGTACATCAGAACCCCGATACGGAAAATTCGACCGGCCAGCCACACCGCCAGAACAAAAGCTCCTACCAGCAAAGCCATGGACAGGGCCAATTCCCATCCTGGGACCCCAAAGGGCAAGCGCACCACCATGACGACCGGGGATGTTAAAGGAATCATGCTCATCCAGAAGGCCAGGCTGCCGTGTGGATTTTGCATAACAAATTGCGAAGCAACAAAGGACAAAATGATGGGGAGGCTGATGGGGAGCATGAGTTGTTGGGAGTCTCCTTCGGAATCGACGGCCGATCCGACGGCCGCAAAAAGGGCAGCGTAGAAAAAATAACCTCCCAAGAAATAAAAAAGAAAGAGGGGGATGATGGATTCCCAGGGCATTTGGGATAGAATTTGCATCCAATCGGCCTGTGCCTCTGCAGGTAAGTTGTTGGAGTTTCCTGCGAGCGGTGTTGTGACCGGTGTTGCGACCGAAGGAGCTTCCGGTCCTTTGGTTAGGCCCAATGCGCCGACCCCGGTACTTATGGCGCTTCCGAGCAACAACCATAACACAAATTGAAAAAGACCCACCGAAGCAATCCCCAGGATTTTGCCCAACATGAGCTCAAAGGGCTTGGTGGTTGAAACCAGCAATTCCATCACGCGGCTGGCTTTTTCTTCAATGACCCCCCGCATGACCATGCCACCGTACATAAAGATGAACATGTACATGAGCAGGGCTGCGCCAAAGCCCAGGATCATGGCGGTTTCGGTATGGCTGTCTTCGCTGCCCTCATCGGTCCATACCGAGGTTTGGAGACGGACCTCGGCCCTCAGGCGTTCGATCAAATCGGGATCAAGGCCTTGGCGGGCCATGCGTAATTGATAAATGCGATTGTTGAGGGCGCTTTGGATGCGTTCGGTGATTTTGAGGCCGGCGGCTTGGGAGGAGTAGTAGCTGGCTTTGACGTTTAGGTTGGAGTCTGGTCTTTGAAGGTGCAATAAGCCGGCATCTTGTTCTTCCAGGAGTTGTCGGATGTTGGAGCTATCGGCCGGGGTGAGAAGACCGCTGCTCAGCGTTCCCTGTGGTAATACTTGGAAATCAAGGCCTTGGTAGTCTTCAAAGGCATCTGCCAACTGACCCGAGGGGTCGTGAACCCAAATCGTGGTTGAATCGCTGTCCCAACGGGCCATGAGGACCGGTACCAAAACAAAGAGCCCAAACAACAGGGGTCCCAGGAGGGACATAACAATAAAGGTTCGGCTTTGAATTCGGGTAAAGAATTCCCGACCGCCTACGAGGAGAATTTTGTTCATGCGATTGGTTGTATGATGTTAGCGTTTGGGTTTCCAAGGTAGGCGTTTGGGTCGCCGTTAAGAATGTTGGGATCGCCGAGGTTGTCAGAACCAACTGCGTTGATAAAGATGTCCTGGAAGCTTGGAAGTTTTTCGGAGAAATGAACGATGCGACTGTTTTGGTTGTAGTGGTTAATGAGGGCCGGCCATTGGTTG
>RFOZ01000026.1 GCA_009926405.1 Cytophagia bacterium | reverse complement strand
GGGGACTGCCCTCAGATTTCCAGGCGATCTGCGCTTCAAGGGTCGAAAAATGCTTGGCATTCATAGGAATTCCCGCGGAATCATCGCTGAGTTTGACGGTTTCAAAGACATCCCGGTAGATGACCGACTGACGACCGTAGGGGCCAACATTTTGGGGGAAATTCCAACGCCAAAAGCGGGCCCGGGTGAATTGATTTATGGGATGATTGAAGGTGATTCGGTTGGAAACCGGTACAATTTCGCGAGCGATGCCGGTGCCGACATTCCATCGTAGCGGACCGGTCTGCCAACGGGTGTTGAGGTTAAGGCCTTGTCGGTTGTTGGTCATCAATCCCAAAGGAACCACGGCGCTGGCAAAGGGGCGCAAAACAGCGTTGGCACCGGAGGCACCGGCCGTTGGATTCGTGTTCAAGGCGGGGCCTCTTTCTTGGACCGCAACATTCCAATACAATCCGTTGTTATTTACCAGCTCTCGGCCGATGCGGTAGGCATGCAATTCCAGGGGAATGCCCGTCAAGGCAGGACGGGTCAAGACTTTGACCGAAGCCAATTCCGACCATGGCCCTTGGTAAACCGGGTCCTTATAACGCCCCAACCCCATTTCTGCGCGGATTTCCCAAGGTTTACCGGGAGCCGTCCGGCCTTCGAGGGTATGCACCCCGTAGGAGGTTCGTTGGCTGCCCGATGAATCCAAAAACTGACGATGGTTCAGAGAGTTCACGGCAAGCCAGGCTCCGGATGATGTCAATTTGTGTTGAAAACGACCCCCAAATGTCCCGGAGGCAAGACCGCCCAGCCCGGCGTTCATCTCGGTTTTGCCGGCGAAGACGGAGGCTTTGATCAGACCGTTTTTGGGTAACACATCCCAAATGGCGCCGTGAACGGCCCTTTCTCCAAAGCGCACATCCTGCTCAAACTGACCCGAGCGATACAAGTCATCGTAGCGAACCACCGGCTGCCGGGTCACCGGATCCCAGGGATTGCGCTCAAAGAGTGACCAACGGAAATACCCCCGAAAGGAGGCCAAGGTCAAATCCGATAAGGAATACCAGTGGATGCCCCCGATCCGAAGTTGATGGGCCGCACGGCGATCACTCCACTGGAGCCCCAAGTTCATACCCAGATTCATACCCAGACTGGGAGCCAAACGCGACGAACCGAGGGGATCGTAAAGGCTAGGCCGGGCTGCACTGGCAACGGGAGGGGAATAAGCCGCCCCCACCCGACCGTTCAAAAACTGAAAGGCATAGATATCAAAAGACCAAGAAAGGTTGCCACCGGGTTTTCCTTTGAGATTTAACCAGAGGTTGGGGAGCTGAGCATCATCCCCCACAAAGATTTGTCGACCGGGCAGGGTGCTAACTTGGTCTGGATAACGTGGGTAGGCGACTTTCTCGTCCAAGTAGGTCGCCGCAAAGCGATAAAAACCATTGACTTGCAAACGCGATGTCGCTGGAAGGCTCTCCCGGGGCCACAAATCCTGGGCCATCGCCCGGTCGTTGACCCAAGGCCCCAAAGCTCCCGTTAGAAGGAGGAAGCATAAAAAAGAGCGTAGAATCAACATGCGATAGCGTTATAACAATCCTAAGGACGGGCAAAGAAATTCCAACGCCAACCCCAAGCGCTGCGAGGCTTGGCGGGTTTGACATAAAAACAACGATTGGCGTGAGCGGATTTATCGGCCCTGTTGACAGCGCTCACGTAGAGCCGATAAGCCCCTTCCTGAGCGGGGGCTTTGAACCGGCATACCATACCAGGCCCGGTACGCATGGGGACACGAACGGTGCCCAAACTTTGTTCAAAATCTCCGCCGGCTTTGGTATGGGTTGCTTCGGGCAAAACTTTCCAACGCAGGGTGGCCATTCCAACGGAATCAGGCAATCGAGCCTCCACCCATTCCCCGGCATGCACGATCCAAGGGGAATCGGGATGCAAAGTGGAGGGGGTTGCAATGGATTCGATAACCGGAGCCGGTTGGGCAACGGGCGATTCTTTCCATCCTTCCATCAAGGCATCCACGGCACGGGTTGGGCGGCCTTCGGTATCCAACAAACCGTACCATGACTCGGTGGTTTCTTGCTTTTGACCCCACAAAAAAGCGTAGGAACCAACGCAACCTTCCGATTCCTTGGCTTTGATTTTGGAGTAGCGATGCTGGTAACTGCGGAATTTGGCTTCAGAGGACTGTTCAACCGGGGCACCCCAGGGCATTTTGGCGACTTCCCAATGTCCGTTGGGTCCCCATTCCGTAATCATATAGGCTTTTTCCCATCCAAAGGATCGAATGCGCGTAAGGGCCTTTTCGAGGTCACCGTAGGTATTAACACCAAGGATATCGATATCCGGAGCTTTGGTTTTGATCCAATGCACTTCCATGGAATCCAAACCAGCCGTAACGGTGGACGTTGGATGATGCGGATCGTGGGCATGGGCGTAGGCTGCGACTTCTTGAATGGCATCCCAAACTTTGACATTGGTGTAAAACAAATCCACTTCGTTCCCGATTCCCCAGCATAACAAGGCGGGATGTGTTTTGAAACGATCAATCACCGAAGCAAAATGAATGAATTGTTCGCGAACAGCAACAGGGTCGTCATAATCAAAGCCATGACGCTCGTGACCCATCCACATACCCAGCATGACGGTGAGACCAAAGCGATGAGCCGAGTCAAGGATTTGTTGCGCCCGCTCAATTCCCCAGGTCCTGAGGGAATTCGCGCCGCATTCCACCATGAGGGGTATGTGTACTTGACCTCCGGCACCACGAACATAGTACGGTTGGCCACCCCGCTCCATACGCCAAACTCCGGCATCCTGAACCAATTGAACATGAACCGGTTGAGCTTTGAGATGGAATAGCGAACTTATCCAAAACAAGCCCATCAAGGCCCATGCAAGCCGTCGACAGGTCAAACGAAGCTTGGCCCTAAAGTTCAAAATTAAAGCCCTTGTGGGTGAGCTCCTCATAACGCATTCGATCAAAGGTGTACAGTTGAGCCGGGCGGCGGGTGTCTTTGGTCTGTTTGGCATCCAACTTCACAAGAAAATTCATGCCCAGGATTTTTTTGCGGAAATTTCTTTTGTCCAGGGGTTGACCCAGAACCGCTTCGTACAATTTCTGTAGTTGATTCAGGGTAAAATTGACGGGAAGCAACTCAAAGCCCAGGGGTTGATTGCGAACCCGGACTTTGAGTTTTTCGACGCCTTTGGCAAGAATTTCGTTGTGGTCAAAGGCCAGGTCCCCCAGTTCGGAGAGGGTATGCCATTGCACATTGTCAGCCCAAAAAGCGGCCCGGGGTTCGTAATTCTCCACCCGAATCAAGGCGTTGTAGGCCACGGTGATGACCCGGCCCAGGGGGTGACGATCCACCTTGCCAAAGGTCTTGATTTGTTGCATAAAGACGTCTCGAATACCGGTCAGGTTTTCCAGGACGCGTTGAGCAGCACCGTTTAAATCCTCCTGGGGATAAACCAGGTCCCCCGGAAGGGCCCAAAAACTTTTGTAAGGCGCAACACCCCTTTTAATTAACAATACTTTGATATCCTGCCCATCAAAACCAAAGACCACACAGTCCACCGAAAGACCGAACTGAAAAAAGTCTTCCAAGGGAATCAGGTACTGGGCCTGATCGTCCGGAGAATTGTCCTCGGAGAACCGAAGGGCCACAGATTTGCCTTTGATTAATTCATCCAAGTCTCTACGCATCTTGTGAATTCAATAGGATAATATTCTGTTGTTACAAAACTGACCTAAATCTTTTGTTAAGAAAGAAAAATCGGTAGCCTAAGGGGGACGTAGCTTAGTTCTTGATAAAGCGAACCACCCTTTGCATTCGCTCGGTACGGATTTGAACCGTATACAATCCCGGGTTCAAGGCTTCGACGTTGAATGATTCGCTTTGGCCATTTTGATAAATAAAACCCTGAATATCACGACCTTGAATATCAGTCCATCGTAACGAAGATGCATTTTGGAGGGTCTCACCCGTCGGAAGATCAATGCGCAACACATCGTGCACGGGGTTGGGATAAACCTTGATACCATTGAAATCAGAAGAAAAAGAAGGAACCCCAACCGGAAAACATGGGGAACAGCTTTCCCAACAAACAGCATCCAGGGTATCGTTGCCGGTTACAATGAGAGCACGGTTCGTAAAGGTGGATGTGGTTTGGGTACAGGACATTCCTTGGTTTAGATTTTCGGAAATATTCCAGCCATCCAATGTGAATTTGTATTCAACCGTGTCGATGGGCAAGGTCAATTCCAATTCGTAGATGCTGTCTTGGTTGGCATCCGTCATGGGGGCGCAGGCGCCGCACCAGTTGTTAAAGGTGCCGTTCAAGTGAACATTGGAAAAGGACGGACCGTTGTATTGGTTCATATCGACCTTGAAAAGAATGCGACCGGAGGTAGGCCCGGAGGAGCAGGGGCTGCAACTTTGCCAGCAGACCGCATCCAGGGTGTCGTTCCCCGTTACATTATGAAAACGGTTGGTAAATTGACCGGTGGTCATGGTGCAAGGCGAACCGGCCAGAAGGGATTCCTGTTGGTTCCATCCGTCCAAGGTGAATTTGTATTCAACGGTGCTCAGAGGCAAGTCCAAATCCAGTTCATAGATGCTGTCTTGATTGGCATCGGTCATGGTGGCGCAGGAGCCGCACCATCCGTTAAAGCTGCCGTTCAGGTTCACCGTTGTAAAAGCGGGGCCGGCATAACCGTTCATGTCCACCCTGAATCGGATTCGCCCGGAGCTGGGGGCCCCGGTGCAGGAATCGCAAGAACCGTAACAGGGGGCCGGGAGGCTGAGGGGACCGCCGACGATGATTTGGCGGTTGGTGAATCCAAAGGCGGTGTTGGTGCAGGAAGACCCGGGAATCAGGGTTTCTTGGGCTGTCCAGCCGTTGATTGTGAATTTGTATTCAAAGGTATCGGCTGCCAAAGGCACGGTGAGCTCCCAAACCGAATCGTTGTTGGCATCACTCATGGGAGCGCAGGATCCGCACCAAGCATTGAAGGTTCCGTTCAAAAAGACCCCGTTAATGGGCGTGGCTCCGTTGTAATCGGACATATCCACCCGAAACAAGACCGGGTAGGTGGTTTGGGCCTGGGCTGTGTTGCCCCATCCTTGGATTAGGGTCAACAAGAAAGCCGGCAAAAGGGCCGGCAAAAGATTCCGGAAAGGATTCATGTTCTTCATAGCGGTCTTTGTTTGGAAGCGAAAAAAGGAATTGGTTTCAAAGAAAAAGACTCAAACAAGAGGAGTGTTTGGTCAAAATTAAGAAATAAGTGTAAAAAATACACCCTTTAATAAAAAGGCTGTTTTTTTAATTTTCGTTTTTGAATTTTCGCTGGCAGGGATGCCCCGTTAATCAAGGACCGGTCGGGCTGCCACGGAAGGCGGCCTTGCGCTTTTCGAGGAAGGCCCCAATGCCTTCGCGGCTTTCAGGCTGCTGAAAAAGGCTGCCGAAGGTTTCGATCTCTTGAAGATAGCCTGCCGGGTCCCCCTGGGCCGCCAGGGCGGTGAGGCGGATGCAATGGGAAACAGCAATGGGACCACGCTGCAGGATGCGGTTGAGCATGGCGGTTGAGTCTTCGAGCAAGGATTCGGCGGTGGCGCTGATGCGGTTCACCAAACCCCATTGAAGGGCGGTGGCGGCATCAATGGGATCACCGCTCATGAGCATTTCGAGGGCGCGGGCCCGGCCGACCCATTCAACCAAGCGTTGGGTCCCCCCGTAGCCGGGAATCAAGCCCAGGTTGACTTCGGGTTGACCCAGGCGGGCGGTCGGGGCCGCGGTCCGAAGATGGCAGGCCATGGCCAATTCCAATCCGCCACCAAGGGCGAAGCCGTTGATGGCGGCCAAGACGGGCTTGGGTGCGGTGGCAATGGAATCCATGATGCGATGCCCGACCGCCGACAAATCACGGGCTTCGGTGGCGGTATAATGCGCAAATTCGGCCACATCCGCTCCGGCCGCAAAGGCCTTATCCCCCGACCCGGTCAGGATCACCGCATGCACGGCGGCATCGGCCATGGCCGTGGCCACCGCCTCCTCGATTTCCAAAAGGGTTTGGCGATTGAGGGCGTTGAGTTTGTCCGGGCGATTGATGGTAAGGAGGACCAAGGACCCGTGGTGTTCGTAGCGTAGATTTTGCATGGGTATCAAGACAAAAAAGGTTGGGGAAAACGATCGTAGGGGACGGTAGGGATACAGAAATTAAGGAGCAGGGAGGGCGGCGGCGGCCCGTCGTAGACGGGCAACGCAGGCGCTGCGTCCGCGGAGGCCCATCCATTCAAACAAGGCAGGTCCCGAGGCTTGTCCCGTAACGGCCAATCGCAGGCCCTGAAGCAGGCTGCCCGGAGTGACATGGTGACGGGCAGCAACCTCCTTGAACAGGGCCTCCGCCACCGCCGCCCCCCAAACCTCCTCGGATGATTCATAACAACCGATTAATTCATGAAGCACGGCCGGAAAAGCCCCTCCCCATTTCTTGGCGACCACCGATTCGTCGTAGGTCGTTGGATCCTCAAAAAAGGATTCCACCTCTTTGGCAAAATCCGAAACCAACACCATACGATCCATGACCAACGGAATCAACGCCTTTAACACGGCATCTTCAGCCTCCCAACCCTTGTCCATCAATATTTTACGACAAGGTTCAACCAACGAATCCACCGAGCGATGCCGCAGGTATTGCTGATTGAACCACTGCAATTTGGTGAAATCGTAACGAGCCCCGTGCTTGTTAACACGATCCAAACTAAAAGCCTGAATGAGCTCGTCCATCGTAAATATTTCACGGTTATCACCGGGATTCCAGCCCAGCAAAGCCAAAAAATTAACATAAGCCTCCGGAAAATAGCCAGCCTCCCGATAACCGGGGGTTTTATCACCTGTTTCGGGGTTGGTCCACTCCGTCGCATAAAATGGGAGGCCCAAACGATCCCCGTCCCTTTTGGATAATTTACCGTCTCCGTCGGGCTTCAATAACAAAGGAAGATGCGAAAATTCCGGCATGGTATCCTGCCAACCGAAGGCTTCGTATAACAAAACATGCAGTGGAGTGCTGGGCAACCACTCTTCGCCACGGATGACATGGGTAATCTCCATCAATCGATCGTCCACCACATTGGCCAAATGGTAGGTCGGCATGCCGTCGCTCTTGAAGAGGACTTTGTCGTCCAATTGCGCAGTCTGCACCACCACCAAACCCCGGATACGATCCTGAACGCGAACTTCTCGTCCCCTGGGCATTTTGAATCGAATCACGTAAGGCTCTCCGGCTTCCAGGCGTCTGGCCACCTCATCCGAAGGCAGGCTCAACGAGTTTTTCATGCGGACCCGGCTGATCGCATTGTATTGAGGCGAAGCAACACCCGAAGCCTTGAACTGTTCCCGCATGGTATCCAGCTCCTCCTCGGTATCAAAGGCGTAATAGGCATGCCCCGATTCCACCAATTGCATGGCGTATTGTCGGTACATGGCCTTGCGTTCGCTCTGACGGTAAGGGCCAAAAGCCCCGCCTTTGTGGACGCCTTCGTCAAACTCAATCCCGCACCAGCGAAGCGATTCAATGATAAAATCCTCGGCCCCAGGGACAAACCGGGTCTGATCCGTGTCCTCAATTCGTAACACCATCTGTCCGCCCGCTTTGCGAACCAACAAATAATTGAACAACGCTGTGCGGACCCCTCCTGGATGCAGGGGGCCGGTAGGACTGGGGGCAAAACGAACGCGCATGGAGGTAAAAATTGTGAAAGCAAACTTACAAGGCGTTAACCACCGGAGGCCGTCCGTAGCGACTTTTGTATCGCAAAGACGACGACCCACCGTCGAATCGATGACAGAGCCCAGGACCACCACCCCACAGACCAACAGCGTTGGACCCTTGGCCTATATCATCCTAGGGGGCTTATCCCTCCTTTGGGGCTCCTCGTTTATCCTCATGAAGCGCATCTTGCCGGCCTTTCCACCGCTGGAACTGGCCACCATGCGCATTGGCATGGCCGGTCTGGCCATGGTACCCCTATGGCTCTGGCATATGCGCCGGGACCACTGGCGCTTGTTGCCTTGGTTTGCGGTGGTCGGCCTCATCGGGAACGGCATTCCCGCTGTGCTTTTTGCAGTGGCCCAAACAGGAATCCAAAGCGGAGCAGCCGGGGTTCTCAACGCCCTCACCCCCATGTTCACCTTGGTCGTAGGATGGGCTTTTTTTGGGAGGCCCTCTCAGCGAAGTCAAATCCTCGGCCTGATTCTAGGTCTGGCCGGCGCCTTGCTACTCATTCTATCCCAACACCGGGTGGCTGGTTCGTCCCAGCCGGCTTTGGCTTTGTTATTGGTCCTTGCAACCTTTTTTTACGGAATCTCGGTCAACACCGTAGGACACAAATTGCGGGGCATTACCCCCTGGCTGACCGCCTCCTTTCCCTTGGTCATTGCGTCCGTACCGGCCCTCCTGACCCTAGGCCTCCTTGGCGACCCCATTGCGGGAATGAACCGCGAAGGCGGAATGGAAGCCCTGGGCCTTTTGGTTTTTTTGTCGCTGGTCAATTCGGCTATCAGCTTGGTTGCTTTTAATTACCTGATTCAATTGGCAGGCCCGCTCTTTGCATCCACCACCACCTACTTGATGCCGGTTGTTGCCCTGTTGTGGGGGGTGTGGGACGGGGAGACCTTGCATTTTTATCACGGGGCAGGCCTCTTGGCCATCATCGCCGGAATTGCGCTGGTAAATCGACGCACCGCCTAAACATCCGCACCCATCGGCCTAGGAGTTTCCACCATTCCCGGCCCCAATCAAAATTGCAGCGGGGAACAAATTTCCCGTTGAGTACTAATTCACCCAAAGACCAAAATTTCCCCAAGGGATCAAACTTGGAACGGGCTTCAATTCTGCTTAAATTCGTCTTTGCATTCTTGAATCAACCCACGACCTAAACCTACCCCATGTCCCTTTCCTTCCTTCACCCATTGCTCGTTTCCTTTCGACCCATCCATCGATTGCTTCCAGCCCTCGTCCTGGTGGCCCTGCTCGGTTTTCTGGGAACGACTTCGGCCCAAGTCATCCTTTTTGTGTCCCAACCCGCATCCATTGCCGGTCCCTACACCTTTGGTCCCGGGGATGCTGCCCAAGGTTGGGGTTATAGCTACGACAGTGTTCAGGTCCAGAGCCGATTGGTCCTTGGCACCTCTTCCAATGCAGGCGGTGATTCATTGGCTTGCGATACCAACCTGATCAATGCATCGGCCGTCGCCGGCAAAATCTGCGTTCTATACCGCGGATCCTGTGAATTTGGGGTCAAAGCCTTGGCCGCCCAACGAGCCGGCGCCCTAGGTTGCATTATCATCAATCACAGCGCAGGGGTCCTCAACATGGGCCCAGGGGGTGCTGGTGGATTGGTGACCATTCCGGTCATGCTAGTCTCCAATTCAGACGGAGCCCTCATCCGCCAACGTATGAACAGCGGCGATTCGGTGGTCGTATTTATGGGTAACAAGACAGGCTACTTTCTCAACGATATCGGAATCGGTAACGGCTCGGTGATTCGACCAACCGAATTCAGCATCCCCGCCAGCCAGGCCTTGAATGCCGGCGAATACATTTTTCGTTTAGGCGCCGCGGTCAAAAACTACGGCCAAAACGCCCAAACCAACCTAAGCCTGAATGTCAAAATTGATTTCACCAACCCAGCGGGCTTGACCAATACGGTTTACAACCAAAATGCGACCTTGGCGACCTTGGCCAGCGATTCAACCGATACCCTCAGGACCCCTGACTTTGACCCTTCCGCTTTTGGAAGAGGGCGCTATAACATTGCCTACACCATCAGCATGCCTTCCGGTACCACCGATCAATTTCCTGCTGATAACCTTGTCAACCAGGGCTTTGTAATAAATTCCAACATCATTTCCAAGGTCCGTCTGGATTCGCTTGGCCAAATGCAATATTCCGGAGGTATCCGCCCATCGGACGCCACGGCTGGTCCTTATGATTTTGGAATTTGGTATTATGCCAACAAAGGATCCCGCCTCAAAGTAGATTCCATTCGATTCTCCTTTGTTACGAACCCGGGCGCCAACCTCCTCAACGAGTCCATACTTGGCAAAGTCAGCCAATGGCTGGACCTCAACCAAGATGGGCTGGTTGACGCGGGCGAAATTGTCGACCTCGCTGATGGAATTTATACCTACACCGATACCTCGGGAAGCAATTCCCAGCGTTCCGTATTGGTCACGGATATCATCAACAACACACCGGGAGTTATCCTGGCCGATACCAGCGTTTACCTGTTCTCAGCCTATTACGCTGGTTCTCAAACGGCCGTCTTTACCAATGTGGATCCTCAGGTGGATTATACCCTAACCCGCAGTATCTACCAACAATACATTAGCCCTGTGCTTAGCGGGACTTGGAACCCCAACGGCTTTGGCCCTAACCGGGTACCAGCGGTATCCGCTGTAACCAGCAGCGCTACCGCCTCTGTTAGGGAGAATATCCATAACACTCTGGAAGTAAGGGCTTTCCCAAATCCAGTTTCGGATCGACTCAACCTCTTGGTTCGCAACGATGGTCCTCTGGGCATTCTCCAATACAACATCAGCGACCTTTCGGGTCGTCGCGTTGCCTCCGGTACCGAAATGCCAGAAGGAGCCAGCTCAACCCTCGCATTGGGCGTTGCAGCGCTTGAGCCAGGGATCTATCACTTGCACATCAGCAACGGCAAGCTGGCACGGACCCTGCGTTTTATCAAGCGCTAATTTCCGCGCCTCCAACGGCGTTGGCGTATTGGGATTCGATCAAAGAAAGTAGATCACGGACTTCATGAGGATCCATACTCTGGACCAATTGACTGCGGATTTCTTTGATATGCTCAAAGCCCTTGAAGTAAGGGGCGTAATGCCTTCTCATCTCGAGGAGCCCCAATTTGGGCCCCTTCCAGACCAGCGAACGTTCCAGGTGTTCGCGACAGGCCGCTAGCCGTTCGGCCACGGTGGGAGGGTCCAAGGTTTGGCCGGTTTGTAGGTAATGTTTGATTTCCCTAAAAATCCAAGGATAACCAATCGCCGCCCGGCCAATCATCAAACCGTCCACTCCGTAACGCTCGCGATACAAGGCTGCTTTGGAGGGGCTGTTGATATCCCCGTTCCCAAAAATCGGAATGCGCATTCGTTGATTGGCTTTGACTTCGCCAATGAGGGTCCAGTCTGCTTCGCCTTTGTACATCTGAACCCGTGTGCGGCCATGGATTGCAATTGCAGCCACCCCGATATCTTGCAAGGCTTCGGCCAGGTAAACAATGTGTTTGGATTGATCGTCCCATCCCAGTCTTGTCTTGACAGTCAAGGGTTTGGGACTTCGCTTGACCAGCTCCGCCGTTATCTGAATTAATTTGGGCAAATTGCGTAGCATGCCGGAACCGGCATCCTTGCAAACCACGTTTTTGACAGGGCAACCAAAATTCAAATCGATTAAATCGGGGTTGACTTCGGCTACTTTATCGACGGCCCCCAACATAGGTTCCAATTCGCCCCCAAAGATTTGAATACCCATCGGGCGTTCATCATCGTAGATATCCAATTTTTGGCGACTCTTGATAGCATCCCTTACCAGGCCTTCCGATGAAATAAACTCGGTGTACATCAGGTCGGCCCCGCCTTGTTTGCAAACTGCCCGAAAAGGGGGATCGCTGACATCCTCCATGGGCGCCAAAAGAAGCGGAAAGGGACCCAGGTCCAGGGGACCGATGCATACCGAAGGAGTCATGGTGTCATACGCCTCAAAGGCTATGCAAATTTAGGTCCCACGGACGCTTCGGGTCATCATCTTCCTTTGTGGTTAAATTTGAAGGTCCTTTGGGGCCAAGACCAACCTCTTTTGAATCCTCCCTCGCCCTTTCGTTCCCTGCTGAACCTGGTCATGGCTTGCCTCTTGTCGGGTCTGGCTTTTTCAGCTTTGGGTATGAGTCTCCTACCTCGATTCACAGGACTGGGGATGGATGATTTGACCCGCGGCCTCGAAGGCTACGGCCAGCAAGCGTCATGGGAGGAATGGCTTCGGGGCCTCAACCTTCAAGGTTGGGAATTGAGTGCTGGGTTGATGGGCCTGCAGGGATTAACGACGCTGGGTTTTTTTGTGTTGCCTGGTTTGTGGTTCTTGCAAAATCGCCTCGACGGCCGAAAAGAGGACGAATCTCATCCCCTTCATTGGAGGGGCCTCGTAGGTAACGGCCTCCTGCAAGCCTTGCTTTCCGTAGCAGTTTTGTTGGCTTTTCTGCCTTTGATTTACACGGTCTATCATTGGAATCATGCCCTTCGACTGCTTGAGGATTCTGTTCCGCTGGTGGCCCAATGGGTCGCCACCGAAGAACAGGCATCGCGCGTTATTGCCCTGTTGTTGGACCAAAACGGTACAGCCTTTGCCATCGCAAGCCTGGTTGTTTTGGTGATTCTGCCTGCGGTGGGTGAAGAAATTATTTTTCGAGGCAGTTTACAACCCCTCTTAGCGCGGATTCTGGGTAAACCCCATGCCGCGATTTGGGTTTCAGCTCTGATTTTTAGCGCGATACACGGTCAGTGGTTGGGTTTTGTCCCCCGCTGTTTGTTGGGAGCTTTGTTTGGTTACCTGGCCCTTTGGACCGGATTGTTGTGGCCTTCGGTCTTGGCTCATTTGAGCAATAATTTGTTATCACTTTTGGCCTATCGTTGGAATTGGATGAATGCACGGGCGGTCATCGAGCAATCCGATGCGCCTTACCGCTGGAGCGATGGCCCCGTTGCCTGGTGGGTCTTGTTACCGGCAACCTTCATCGGCGTTTTCCTTTTAATTCAATTAATTCGACGTCCAAAATCCTAGAATTTGGAATCCAAAAAAACAAAAAAAACCAAAGCCGGGCGTTCCATGCCCCGCACCCTGACGGCCCTGGGGGTGGGCGCAGCAATTCTGATCATTTGGTGGACCGGGGTCCCGGTGATCCGCCTCTTTTTGGCAGTGGTAGCCGGCGGTTGCTGTTGGGAAATCTATTTACGCCTCCAACCAGGGAGCCCGACGCATCCCCAACGCGCTGCGCTTGCCGCGGCGTTGCTGGGCCTTTCGGTGGTCGGCCTCTGGCCCGTTGGGAATATCCTGCCCGGTATCCCCGCGAACGGCCCGGTGACGCTTGGACTCGCCTTGGCTTTTGTTCCTGGTTGGTGGTTGTTGAAGAGCGATTATCTGCACAACCGTCGGCATGCCTTTGTTCAAACGCTTCTGCGCTTGGCTTCAACCCTGGCCTATGTGGTAGCACCCCTTTTGATGTTTCGTAACATTTGCATGGACTCGCAGATCGTGATGGGCGGTCTTTCAGGTCCCAATACCTTTTTGGCCACCTTCGGCCTGCTTTGGATTTTGGATAGCGGGGCCCTCTTGGTTGGAAAGCGATGGGGGCGGCACCCCCTGCACCGACGCATTTCTCCATCCAAGACCCTGGAAGGCAGCCTGGCCGGGTGGCTGTTCTGTGCCTTGGCCGGTTGGTTTCTTTACCCCCTCCTTGGCGGTATCCGGGCATCCGATGGTTGGGGTTGGCTGGCCTTGGCAGCCGGTCCTGCGGGGATCGCCGGGGATTTAATGGAATCCGCCCTCAAACGCAAAGCGGGGGTCAAAGACAGCGGACATTGGCTCCCAGGGCACGGTGGTTGGTTGGATCGCTTCGATTCTCTTTTGGCCTTGGCCGTTCTAGTCAGCCTTTGGAAATGGGCCTTGACCTAAGGGGCCTTTTGGCGGTTTGAACCTTATTTTTGGCGGGCCTTTGGCTCTTATCCATCCCTTTTTTTTCACCTAAACTTCCGTTTATGTCCGAGAATAAGTCGGCCCCCGTTCACGAAAATCCTTTTGATTCCATGATGTCCCGCTTTGACGGGGCAGCTAAAATTCTGCATCTGGATCAGGGTCTATACAATGTCCTCAAATCACCCGCCAAACAGGTCATCGTCAACCTACCGGTTTCGATGGACAACGGTACCATTCAGATTTTTGAAGGTATTCGTGTTGTTCATAACATCAACCTGGGCCCTGCCAAAGGAGGAATACGTTATTCACTGGATGTTGATCTGGACGAAGTCAAAGCCCTGGCGGCCTGGATGACCTGGAAATGTGCTGTTTCGAATATTCCCTTTGGGGGTGGCAAAGGCGGGGTCAAATGCGACCCCCGGTCCATGTCTGTCGGTGAATTGGAGCGGCTAACCCGCGCCTATACCCGCGCCATGATTGATGTTTTTGGTCCCGAAAAGGATATCCCAGCACCGGATATGGGAACTGGCCCCCGCGAAATGGCCTGGATTATGGATCAATATTCCCGCTTGGTTGGTTATTCCTCTCCCTCGGTCGTCACCGGAAAGCCCCTGGTCATGGGTGGCTCCAAAGGCCGGGTCGAAGCAACCGGTCGAGGGGTCATGGTCGCTGCCCGCAGTGCCATGCTCAAAATGGGCCTGAATCCCTTCAAATCAACCTGTGCAGTCCAGGGCTTTGGCAATGTGGGTTCCATTTCGGCCAAACTCATGGAGCAACAAGGCCTCAAAATCCTGGCAATCTCGGATGTTTCCGGGGGCTATTACAACAGCAACGGAATTAACATTCAGGAAGCTTTGGCCTACAGTGCGGCCAACGGCCATCAATTAGCCGGCTTTGGCGGAGCTGAACCCATTTCCAACGAAGCATTGTTGGAGTTACCGGTGGATGTTTTGATTCCAGCCGCCATGGAAGACCAAATCACCGCCCAAAATGCCGGGCGAATCCAGGCCAAACTCATTGTTGAAGGTGCCAACGGGCCTATCGCTGCCAGTGCAGACGATACCCTTAACCAAAAAGGGATCCTGGTGGTTCCGGACATTTTGGCCAACGCCGGAGGGGTGACGGTTTCTTATTTTGAATGGGTCCAAAACCGATTGGGTTATTTCTGGACCGAAGAGCGGGTGAACCGTCGCGCCGATCGGAACATGAAGGAGGCCTTTGAAGTGGTCTACCAAACCAGCCTCAAACACCAATGCAGCATGCGCATCGCAGCCTATGTGGTTGCCATTGACAAGGTTGCCCAGGTCACGCAGTTGCGTGGTGGCATCTAAATCGTTAACGTGATCCACCGCGAAGGATATACGCTCATTTTGGCCACCCTCACCCTGTGCGGGGTGGGGGCTTGGTTGGTTCATCGTTCAGCGGTCATTCCGTCCTGGGCTGCTTGGATTGCCTATATCATCTTTGGGGTCCTTACGATTCTGGTTGTGCAATTTTTTCGCAACCCCCAGCGCAACACCGTCCCCGATCCGCAACGCATCATTGCACCGGCCGATGGTCAGGTGGTGATTATCGAAAAGGTTCGTGAGCCGGAATACTTTGGGGACGAGCGTTTGCAGATTTCCATTTTCATGTCACCGATCAATGTCCATGTCAACCGCAATCCGGTGAGCGGGGTGGTTTCATACTTTCGCTATCATCCGGGCGATTACTTGGTTGCTTGGCATCCCAAATCTTCGACCCTGAACGAACGGACCACCGTGGTTGTCCGTGCCCACAACGGGCAGGAAGTTTTGTTTCGTCAAATCGCCGGGGCCCTGGCTCGCCGCATTCGTTGGTATGTAGCGGAAGGGGATACGGTTAACCAAGGTGATGAATTTGGTTTTATCAAATTTGGTAGCCGCGTGGATGTTTACCTGCCCCCCGGGGCCCAACCCCTGGTCCGTGTTGGCCAAAAAGTAAGCGGTGGCGAAACCTACCTTGCCTCCTGGTAACAAGGTTCCCAATCCGGGGAATAAAACCTTGCTTCGGATCATTTTTGGGACCACGCTCATCGACATGATGGGCATTGGGCTTATTATCCCGGTGGTAACCCCGCTGATCCTGGACCCCAATCGAAATCTTCTGGACCCGTCCACGGCCTTTGGAGACCGAACCTTGGTTTTGGGTTTTTTGTTAAGCAGTTTCAGCCTTGCTCAGTTCCTCGGATCAGGCCTTTTGGGTAGCCTATCCGATCGCCACGGTCGCAAACCGGTTCTTTTCTGGACCGTGGCCGGTACCATGGCCTCCTACCTAGTTTTTGGGGCTGGCATTCTCACGGAGTCCTTGCCCTTGCTTTTTGGAGGGCGGCTGATGCTGGGCTTCTGTTCAGGAAACCTGGCGGTGACCTTTTCGTCGATCGCCGACTTGAGTTCGCCGGAAGAAAAGAGCAAGAATTTTGGGATGGTGGGCGCTGCTTTTGGGATTGGCTTTGTGTTGGGACCCTTTTTGGGTGGCTTGCTTTCGGATCCCCAAAACCATCCATCCTTGGGTTACGAAACGCCCTTCTGGGCGGCAGCGGCCCTCAGCGCTTTGAACCTTTGGATGATTCGCCGCTATTTCAAAGAAACCCTGGCCCAACGAACCCACCGTCCCCTGCATTTAGGGGATGGCGTTCGACAAATTCGAACCGCTTTTGGTCATCCAACGCTGCGTCGATTGTTCCTGGTTTCTTTTTTGATGGTTTTTGGATTCAATTTTTTTTCGCAGTACCTGCAGGTTTACATGATTGAACGTTTTGATTACCGTCAAAGGGATATCGGGAACCTTTTTGGCTATTTGGGATTGTGGATTGCCCTTACCCAAGGGGCTTTGCTCCGTCCACTTTCGAACCGTTTCAGCCCCGAAAGCATTCTTCGGGTCAGCTTGCCGGTATTGGCCCTGGGGTTTTGGGGGATTTTGTGGCCAACCGAAGCTGTTTGGCTGTATGCCATCCTCCCTTTGGTTAGTTTGGGACAGGGTTTTAGCTCACCAAACCTGCTCTCCCTGGTATCCAATCGGGCGGACCCATCCGTTCAAGGCGAGATTTTGGGCATCAATCAATCGGTGAATTCCTTTGCTCAATTGCTACCCCCTCTGATCGGAGGGGTGGTGGTGGCATGGGACCTCCGAGCCCCCATGATCGCTGCGGGTCTTTTTGTCTTGCTAGCATGGCTAACTTTAGCGAGCATCAAAAGCCCGCGCCTTGGAAATACACCATCCCGTTGACCCCGGTTCCCCTGTTTGGCTGACTCTGAACCTGGTTTTGGTCGCTTCCCTTTTCGGGACCCTCCACCTAAGCAAAGGCTGGAATTCAGGGCAAATTCGCCGATTTGGGCGGGTTTTGGCCGTTATCCTTGTAGGCAATTTGCTCCTTCGCCAAGGGGTCCTCGTATGGACCGGTGAATGGACCGCCCATAACAGCTTACCCCTGCAGATGTGTTCTTTTTCGGTTGTTTGGGCGGCGGTTACATTGTGGACCGGTCATCCTTTGGTTTACGAGTTCTTGTTGTTTTGGGGAGCAGGCGCCCTCCACTCCTTTTTGACCCCCGAACTAGACGATGGTAACAGCCTTTATAACCACATCGAATACACCATCAGTCATGCCGGTATTTTGGTGGCGGGTTTGTAT
>RFOZ01000025.1 GCA_009926405.1 Cytophagia bacterium | reverse complement strand
TGCGATGAGTACTTTGCCCTTCTTGCCGAGGATCTCGATCTCGCCCACGCACGGCAAGAACTGCAAGAGGCCTTCTGCGATATCTTTTATCCGCTCCCCGAACGGGTGGCCCTAGTCCGTCGGCTCGCAAAACAGTACCCCCTTGCCCTCATCTCGAACACCTGCGCCTCTCATATCCAATATCTCGAAGCCACCTACGACTTCTTCCCGCTTTTCCATCATCGGATCTACTCTCACAAGGCTGGATGTAGGAAGCCCCACCCCGACATCTACGAAAAGGCTCTGAAAGAGACGGGGGCAAAACCGGAAACCTCTCTCTTTATCGACGATCTTACCGAAAATCTGGAAACCCCAAGAAAATCAGGATGGAGAACGCTTCACCTGCCCCCAGGAACCGATCTCGAAAAAGAGCTGCTAACTTTTCAGATTTCAGGAATCAAAAAAACCTAACTACACACTCAGGGATCTTCCGAAAAGTTTTCTCGGAATAGAAAAGTTCACGTTTTTAGGTCAAAAAGATCAGCGGATGTTTCGCTATGACAAAATATTAATACCATATTTACGTAAATAGTTATTTAGAAGTTATTAACATTTTTATTGACTCATACCATATATAGGTAAAAAGAGGCACATGAGCGCCTATTTGTCGTTAATTAGACGATATAAGCCTCACAACACAACTGGAGATTAATTATGTATAAATACGTAAAATATATATTCGTAATCCTTGCTGTTCTTGCCCCTATCGGGGTTTTTGCGGAACCAGCAGTTACAACACCCACTAATGATCCGATGGTAATGAAGATCTATCCGGACGGAACCAAGGTGGTCGTCCGTTGGAGTGAGATCGGAAAAGCAGTCGATAACGGAGAAAAACACGGAGGTGCACCCCGTATTATCGCCTACGACCCAGGGAAAGATGGAATCGTCCCAATCGGGCAACCGGCCGCAACAGTGTCTACCCCTCCATCAACCCCTGCTCCGATGCCCTCCGCATCATCAGTCGTAATCCAAGAATCTTCAAAAACAGCAGACACAACCCCATCCCCGATGTCAGATACTGGTGATTATGGTCCAATGGAAGGTTTCGGCTTCAGAAGCAATGTCGGCGTTGCTTTTCAGCAGTCTCAAAGCTTTAGGACTCTAAGTGGGGGACAATCAATTTATAACTCCATTACATTTCAACCTGGAATCAGGTTTGATATTGAGCCGTTTTATAATGTAACCGACTGGTTCTCTGTCGGAGTTGAGAGCGCCTTTATCTACAACCAGATTCACTCGCTTCAGATTGAGGATGCTACTCTTTATTCAGGAGATTCCAACTTTGGTAATGGGGCACTATACCAAGTTCCAATTCTGGCTAATATTAGGTTTCAATTCCCATCTGATGGACCTTTTCGTGGCTTTTGTGGCGGAGGAGTCGGAGGAGTTTGGGATTTCACAACTGCCTCAGTAACTATTGATGGCGCCGGTGAGAATCTCACAAGCTACCAATGGAACTATACGTTTCAGTTGGCAGCTGGTTTTACGTATAATGTTGCTCCAGGGCTTAATTTTGACATACGGCAAATTTACGCAACCCCGGTACCCATCCTTTTCAATGAACGTACAGATTTTACACACAGGCTATTTTAAACTGGACGGCGGTGCCATGTTCGGTGTCGTTCCCCGCTCGATGTGGTCCACCCACAACCCACCGGACCCGAACAACCTCTGCACCTGGGCCCTGCGTTGCTTGCTGGTTCAAGACGGAGACCGGGTGATTGTGATCGATTGCGGGATGGGCCGCAAGCAAGATTACCGATTTCGCAACCGTTACGGGGTGTCGGAGGAAGTGGATATCGCCCAGGCTGTCCAGAACGCGGGGGTTTCGCCGGCAGCGGTTACCGATGTCATCCTGACGCACCTCCATTTTGACCATTGCGGTGGGGCAACGCGAATTGGCGAAGACGGCCAAACCTTGGAAGTGACCTTCCCCAATGCCACCTACTGGGTAGGCGCCAAACAATTGGCTTGGTCATACCCAAAGCCCAATGCCCGAGAAAAAGCCTCCTTTTTGCGTGAAAACATCGAGCCGCTCCTTCATTCGGGGCAGCTGCAGGAAGTCCCCCCTGGCCAAAACGCCGCCGGTCTCCCCTGCCTCCATGTGGATGGCCATACAGACGGCATGTTGTTGCCCATGGTGCCCTTTGGAGGCCGAACCCTGCTTTACTGTGCGGATCTCTTGCCCTCGGTAGCGCATTTGCCCTTACCCTGGGTCATGGCCTACGATGTCCGACCCCTCCAAACCCTGCTCGAAAAAGAAGAAATCCTGGAAACCGCATTGCGTGAGAATTGGCTGCTGTTTTACGAGCACGACCCCTTGAACGCGGTTTCTTCCTTGGCCCGGGATGCCAAAGGCGTCATCCAAGCCCTGGACCCCCGCAGTGACCTTTCCTTTTAGCTCCCTCCAGGCAGGGAGGTCCGTTCACCCCAAAGCGAATCGGTTCACCCCAAAGCGAATCGAAGGAATCGAAACGCTCTAGCGCAGCGGCAAAGCCCATAATTCGGCCATGCGCAAAGGGATGTCGGTGTTGTCCATCCAACCTGCAAAGCGATCTGCACCGGGCCCATAGGCCAGAACCGGCACCAGGACAGGGGTGTGTTTCTTGGTGGTAAAGGCAAATTTCATATTGGAGCCATCCCGGGCCCCGCTCTGAATTGCCATGCCCCCGGTTTCGTGGTCGGCGGTTAGCACCACCAGGGTTTGTCCGTCCTTTTGGGCAAAATCCAGCACGGCACCCACCACCCGGTCCAAATCCTGGGTCTCCGTGATCACATAGTCCCCATCGTTGGCATGACCTCCCCAATCTATTTGGGAACCCTCAATCATCAAAAAGAAGCCCGAATCCACGTCCGGCCTATGCACCCTGTCTAAATCGCGACAGGCGCGGGTTGCCAACATACTCATTAATTGGGGATCGCGGCCCTGCAAAATCGATGGAGCCGGCCCGTCCCATAACAAACCAATCAACGGAGTCGCTATGGGACGCAATTTGGGGGACAAAATCTCCTGGGTGGTGTTCACCGGAAGAACGCCGCTTGCTTCGCTCATTTCGTACAAAAGATCCCGTTGGTCCTGACGGTTAACGAAATGGTTCCGTCCACCGCCCACCAGCCAATCCAGAGGGGCACGACTCAAATCCAACGCAATGTCTTCAACCAAATCCCTGTCTTTGCGATGGGCCGCAAAAGATGCGGGTGTCGCATGGGTGACTTCAGAGGTGACCAACATGCCCGTCTTCTTGCCGGCCTTGGCCGCCAACTCCAAAAGGGTGGGCAAGGGCATCGTATCGGAACCGACCCCAACCGCCCCGTTGTATGTTTTGCGGCCGGTGCTCAGAGCCGTGGCGCCAGCACCCGAATCGGTGATTAATGCATCAAAGGAAACGGTAGACGCCAGACCAACATAGGGGAACCGGGCCATATTCCAGGATTCAGAGGGTTCACGCAGTGTTTGTTGCAGATAGGAGGCCGATACTTGGTGAAGACCCATCCCATCCCCAATAATCAAGATAATGTTACGAGGCCGCTGCTGGGCCTGAGCCCCGTTGAATAGAATTTGGCAAAGGAAAAAAGGGAGCGTCCACGTACGAAATTTGATCATAAGAAAAATAAAAAAAATTATAAAAAATTAAATCATCGATGGGATTGGCATCCGAAGTTCGGGTCGTAACAACAAAAGGTGCTGGATGGCAGCCACCGAAATTGCATCGGTAATCAAGCCCTGCTGTATCATTTCCCAAGCCTGGGCAGGCCGAACCCAACGCACCATAAGTTGCTCGGTGCCTTCAGGTTCAGCCATTCCTTGCTTCAAGGATTGGGCCAAGTAAACCACGGCAGCCTCATCACTGACCGAATTGGACAGGTGCATTCGTAACACAGGCTCCCAAGAATTCGCTTCCAAGCCGGTTTCTTCACGCAATTCGCGTTGGGCCGTTTCCAGGCTGTCTTGACCCAGGGGACACCCCCCTTCGGGAATTTCCCAGGAATAAGCCCCCAAAGGATAACGCCACTGACCCACCAGTACCAAGCAACCTTCGTCGTTCAGCGCCAAAACCCCCACCGCCAGGTTTTGGAATGCCACCACACCGTAAATTCCTGGCTTCCCGTCGGGCCGTATGACCCGGTGTTCGGTGACTTGGATCCAGGGATTTCGGTAAACCTCCGTTGAAGAAGTGGTATGCCAAGGGTTGGAATAAGAGTCCGTAACCTGCTTAGGGCCCATCGCATCATGCGTTGGATTAGCCGAGTCTGCCAAATTAGTCAAATCAAGGAAGGTTAAAGGTCAAAATTACATCATCCTCCATTCCTTGGGGATTGCAAACCTTTCAATTACTTTTGCGTTCTCTTAACCAAACCCCTTTTTTATTATGTTCAAAAAACTCTTTTTTCTTGCGATCGGCAGCTTGGCTCTTAGCCTGACCGCCTGCAACAACCAAGGTGGTGATGCCACCGATCCCATGGCCGAAGGCCAAGCCGGTGCCGGTGCAGACACCCTTGTACTCACCGAAGGCACCATCGAATGGGTTGGCTCCAAGCCAACCGGTAAGCACAACGGTACCTTCAAAGTATCCGAAGGCTCTTTCATGGTCGAAAACAACGGCATTTCAGCCGCTCAATTCACCATTGATATGAACAGCCTGACTGTTTTGGATTTGACCGATGCCAAAATGAACGCCGACCTGGCTGGACACCTCAAGTCCCCCGACTTCTTTCAAACCGATTCTTTCCCAACTGCCAGCTTTGTTTTGTCTTCGGCTACGGCCCTTGCTACGCCGGATTCCTTGGGAAATACCCATACCATCGCCGGCAACTTGACCCTCAAAGGAGCCACCAAAGGTGTTAGCTTCCCAGCCAAGGTCACCCTCTCCGAAGGCAGCCTCAACGCCGAAGGAACTTTGAGCATTGACCGCACGCAATGGAATGTTGTTTACGGCTCCAAGAACATCTTCAAGAACTTGGGCGACAAGTTCATCAACGATATGGTGGACCTCAAGGTCAAAGTGAGCGCAGCCAAAGGTTAAAAGAAAGAAATTTCTTCTTAAGTAAAATGACGAAGCCCGGCCTACGCCGGGCTTTTTTTTTGAACCTACCGCTTGATCATTCGATGGAATTCCCTGGCTCCCCCAAGCGCGTAATCCAACCGCAAAACGAAGATCCCAGATGGCAATTCTTGGACAGGCAAAGACCAAAAAGCCTCGCCTTGGTAAGTGCCACGACCGATTTCTCTGCCCAATCGGTCCACCAGGGTCCAGGATAGGTTTACGGAATCGGTCCCCGGCCATTGCATATAAAGGTTATTCTCAAAGGGATTGGGATACAGACGAGCCTCAGCTCGGGCATTCCATTCCAGGAACAAAACGGGTGAAGACCCTCCGATGGAGGGTTCTTCGGTTGTCGCCAACATGCGATTCAAACCGGGACGGGGACCGCTTAAAGCCCCAAAGGTTGCAAAGCCAAAGGCATCGGTAGGAACGATACCGCTTAAAACACGGAGTCCGACCCCATCGTCAACGGCGGTGCTCAAGGCCAGGTTCGTGGAATCCAAACCAAGGCCTCGGTTGTCGAACAAACGCAAACGATCGCTGATGCCTCCCAGGGTATCGTTGACCGCGCAGGTCCCCACTCCCCCGTTGACCCGAACCAAGACCGCGGGATAAGGCGCTGTAGCTGATGTTACGGCTGCCTTGGTTAGGTTGCTATCACTAGTCAAAACGGTACGCCAAGGGTACAAGGCTCCCAGGCTTTGACGCATTCGCTGAACCTGACCCTGCGTAAAAACATTCATGCAGTCATCGTCCGTATAATCCATGTAATTGGAAATCATGCGAGGCAAAGCCGGCGGACAATCGACCGGGGCCACGGACGGGCAACCAAACAAGGGACCATCGCAATTGGGCGTGTCTTCGATTTCATCGTCCACCGTGCAATCCCCGTCACCCCAGGTATGGTAAAGATCCAAGTAATGACCCATTTCGTGGGTAAGGGTGCGGCCGTATGCATAGACCGGGTGAAGGTTCAAGGACTGACCGGGGGGTACCCAATCCAAGGAACCCGTTACCTGGGCTGATAGCACCACCCCGTCTGCACGACTGTACTGGGGATCCCCCACCAACATAGAAGGCAGCCAAGCATAACCCAAGACCCCCATTTGGATTCGACCAACCACCCAAATATTGACGTAACGATCAACGGGCCAACGACTCAGGTCTTTCATAATGAGGTCGGCCCCCATGGGGTGGGCCAACGATGCCTCGTAGGGAACCCTGTTAATGCCCTTGTGCCATTGGCCCTGGGGATCACGCCCTGCCAGCACAAAAATCAATCGGGCATCCGCTCCTACCGGAATTTGATTAAAACCACGGGTGCCCGCCTTGCGGGCAAAATCATGATTCAGGGCAACCAACTGGGATTGAATTTGCTCATCGCTTAGGTTGGTTCCTTGACCCACCACGGTATCGGAGGGGTCGTGCATCACATGAAAAACCACCGGTAGGTATAACACATCTTCGCCTCCTTCGGGCGTCTGCTCTTGGCCTCCAGTCAAGCCCTTTGCAGCCAGGGAACGCAAGGAACGCGCAGCCTGAATTCTAGAATACCGAAGGGAATCCGACTGGATTTGTTTGAGCAAGGTTGGATAGCCGCATCGATGCAATCGATTGTTATCCAACGGACTCTGAGCAAAAACAATCCCACAGGCCCCTAGGAACAGGCCCCAAATCAAGGTCATAGCGCCTTGTTTCGACGGCTTACTCCACCACCACATATTGGTAGATATCGTTCAAATGTTGCTCAAACAGCCATTGCTTACCGGACAAAAAACCCCTGCGCATTTTATCGGATTGATGCATGAGGGTCCACAAGGACAGTCCTTGGGTCAAGTGTATTTCAAAAAAGGGAGACAAGGCCTCTTGAACCGGTTGAAGTTTATAGGGATCGTTGTCCACCACCAAGCTAAAGGAAACCGCCGTATGCCGTGCAAGGTTGGCCTTGAGGCCTTGTTCGTACAATGCCCGGTAAATCATGGACAATCCTTCTTCTGAAATAAAAGAAAAGTCTTTGGATACCAGTTCCAAGAGGCCTTGATTCTTTTTGACAATCACACAAGAATGCCTTTGGTCCTCGTTTTCGCCCCCCCCTATCAGGGTCCCCGGAGCCTCCGGGTGAAGGAAGGACCGAACCCTCAGGGGGATGCCTTTGTTCTGAAGGGGTTGGATGGTTTTGGGATGAATGACCGTTGCCCCGTAGTACGTCATTTCGACAGCTTCCAGGTACGATAGGCTGGGCAGCAGCCTGGCCATCGGAAAAAGTCTGGGATCCGCATCCATGACCCCGTCGACATCTTTCCATACCCATAACTCCCTGGCATGCAAAGCATGGGCCACCACCGATGCCGTGAAATCAGAACCCTCCCTCCCTAGGGTGGTGTTCAATCCGCTGACACGATCTCTGCCAATAAACCCTTGGGTCAAAACACATTGAACGCCCTGCTGGTTCCGATAATCTTCCTGGTGAACTTCGTGCAATCGTTGGATGGTTGGTTCCCATTGAATTCGAGCATCCCTCCAGGTGGCATCCGTTACCAGGACATCCCGGGCATCCACCCAGCGGTGCCCCCAACCGTTCTGGTCAAAATAAGCCGATACCAAGGCGGTGGATAGGATTTCTCCGTAACCGACGACTTGGTCATAAAAACAATTGTACGAAAGCTGCGAACCACGTAAGGAGCGCAATTCTTCCAAGAGTCGATCCATCCAGGTATCCAGAACCTGTTCCAAGTTCTTCTGATCCGGGGAAGTGGCCCTTGAGTCGACCTCCAAGCGCAGGGGCTGAATCCGTTCCAGGTGGGCTTCCCGAATTTGACCGCAAAGTTCCATGGCCTCCGGCCAACGGTCATGGCGCACGGCCTGAACGACTTGCTCCAAAAGATTTGTCGTCTTGCCCATGGCCGAAACAACCACCCACAACGAATCTCCGCCATAGGTTCGAACCAAGCGTAAAAGTCTTCTCAGTCCCTCGGCATCTTGAACCGACGCCCCGCCAAACTTGAATACTAACACGGTCTAATCTGTTTGGGTATCAAAGGTAGGACCGCGTCTATAAGCCGCAAGCGCGGAACCGCTGACCCGATACGGCCACCATTCCCGCAAAAGTTCGGCCCCCATCGCTCGGTAGAAGGCATGGGCCGGTTCGTTCCAATCCAAGACCATCCATTCTACCCGATCCATGCCCCGGTTGGCGGCCATAATCAAAACTTCAGTCAGCAGCGCTTTGCCTACCCCCAACCGACGGTAAGGCTCCCGCACCACCAGGTCCTCCAGAAACAAACAGGGGCCTCTCCAACTGGAATACTTGGTATACACCATGGCCATACCCAACAATCCCTCCGCTCCTCCATCGGCCAAACAAACTTCAAACAGCGGTGGTGTCTGGCCAAATCCATGTTTTAACAAATCCTCTTGGCTTAGCACAAAGGCTTCCGGCTCTTTTTCGTAAAGCGCCAATTCAGCAATGAGGGCATGAATGGTTGGAACATCGGCGGCGCAAGCCGGACGAACCTCAAAGCGGTTCACGGCCAGGATATTTCGGGTTCAGAACCATGGGCCGTCAAGAAACCACGGGTATGGGTTTTGATATGTTCGACCCCCACCCCCGGTGCCCGCTCCAGCAGGACAAATCCATGATCATCAAACCCAAAGACCCCCAATTCCGTTACCACTTTTTGGACACAGGCCAAACCAGTCAGAGGCAAGGTGCATTGCGGCAGAAGCTTAGATTCTCCTGCTTTGTTCACATGTTGCATGGCGACGACGATATGACGGGCCGAAGCAACCAAATCCATGGCACCGCCCATGCCTTTGACCATTTTGCCAGGGATTTTCCAGTTGGCAATATCGCCTTTTTGGGATACCTCCATGGCACCCAAAACCGTTAAATCAACTTTGCCGGCCCGGATCATCCCAAAACTCATAGCTGAATCAAAAAACACCGAACCCGGCAAGGTGGTGATGGTTTGTTTGCCTGCATTGATCAAATCCGGATCCTCTTCGCCTTCCCACGGAAAAGGACCCATGCCCAGCAATCCGTTCTCGGATTGGAGCTGCACTTCCATCCCGTTCGGAATAAAATTGGCCACCAAGGTGGGAATACCAATGCCCAGATTGACATAGTAGCCGTCGCGTAATTCGCGGGCGATGGTGCGGGCGATACCGTTTTTGTCTAGCATGGTCGGTCCTTAAGAACGGGATCGAACCGTCCTTTGTTCGATGCGTTTTTCATAATTTGTTCCAACAAAGATTCGATGAACGTAAATTCCAGGAACATGAATATGATCCGGATCCAGGGCACCGGGTTCCACCAATTCTTCCACTTCCGCAATCGTGATTTTGCCGGCCATGGCCATGAGCGGGTTAAAATTGCGAGAAGTAGCCCGAAAAACCAGGTTGCCCAAACGATCCCCTTTCCAGGCTTTGACCAAGGCATAGTCCGCATCAAATGCAGTTTCTAATAGGTAGGTCTTGTTGCCAAAGACCCGGGTTTCCTTGCCTTCGGCAACTTCGGTCCCGTACCCAGCCGGCGTATAAATGGCCGGCATGCCGTAACCGGCGGCCAGGCATCGAGTGGCCAGGGTGCCTTGGGGTATCAATTCCACCTCCAGTTCGCCGGACAGCAACTGCCTTTCAAATTCAGCATTCTCACCCACATAGCTGGCAATCATTTTGCGGATTTGGTGGTTTTGCAAGAGCAAACCCAACCCAAAATCGTCCACGCCGGCATTGTTCGAAATGCAGGTGAGGTTACGGGTGCCTTTTTGGACCAAGGCGCTGATGCAATGCTCGGGTATGCCACAAAGGCCAAAACCACCCAGCATGAGGGTGGTCCCGTCTTGCAAATCATGGAGAGCCGACAGCGCGTCCTTAAAAACCTTGTTCATTCGATTGGTTGTCCGTAAAAATACATCGTCTTCAAGACCCCAGGTCCACCCAGGTCCACCCCGATCCCCCTTGTTCATCGGGGGCATCCTGGAGGGCTTTGACCTGACGTTGACGGCCCAGGTAGGACCGGATTGCTTGACGAAGTACGCCGCTGCCTTTGCCGTGCAGGATATACAAGCGGTCTTCGCCCGCGACCAGAGCCCGGTCCAGGCGTTGTTGCAAAGGCCGCTCCCATTCGTGAATCCGCAGTCCCCTCAAATCCAGAACCTGATCCGATGAAAGCAGGGCAGGGCCCTTGGTTGAACCCTCCTGGACGGCTGGAGGGTTGGTTCTGGGTTGAACACGAGACTTGGTCGGAACAATGGGGGAAGGTTTGGCAGGGCTTTCGACCAATCGAAGTTTGTGATGGGGCGTCCGCATTCGAACCGAATCCACGGTCCATTCGACGGCCTCGGCATCGCTTCGCAAAACCAAGCCCACCGGACCTCCCTCCTTTAACGCAACCCGCTGACCCGTAACAAAAAGCAAAGCCTCGCCCTCAGCGGCTACTTGTTCCGAACCAAGGCTGGGGACATCCGCTGGATTCAAGGCATCCAAGGCTTGAACCAATTCATCCAGCGCTTGGAACGCCAGGGTCCGCGGAGAAGCTTCCCCGGTACGAGGGACGGTTCGGGTGCGCAATTGTTCCAGCTCTTCCATAAAGGATTGCAACTGCCAACCGGCTTCACGTCGGCGTTCCTCCAATTGACGACGTAGTTTGTTACGGTACTCCCGGTAGGCTTCGGCATTTTGGCGTTCGGCCAGGTCGTTCGATTCTTTCTGCTTGGCAATCAATCGATCCAGAACTTCTTCTTTGTATTGATTCAAGACCGTTAACTCTTCGGCCTTTTGTTTTTGGTCCATCCATTCCACCAAAAGTGCCTCGGATCGCACATCCGTCGAATCCGCCAATTGACCGGCTCTCTCCATCACTTCCGGAGGCAAACCGGCGCGAACCGCCAACTCGTTGGCATAGGACGAACCGGGGGCACCGATCAAAAGCCGGTAGGTAGGACGAAGCGTTGCCAAGTCAAATCCCATGCGGGCATCCAAGACCGCCGGACAACGAGACGATAAACGTTTGAGGTTTCCGTAATGCGTGTTGAGCAAAACGGTCGGACCTGTTTCGAACCAGGTTTCGAGCATGGCTTCAGCCAATGCACCGCCCAGAGCCGGGTCGGTTCCTGAACCAAACTCGTCCAATAAAACCATATCATCGGTCCCTGCTTGACCAAGGGCATGGGCCATTAATTGCAAATGGGCGGCATAGGTTGAAAGGTCCCGGTGCAAGTCCTGTCGATCGCCCATCCCCAAAATCACGGTGCGAACCAAGGAACAGGAACTACCCTCACCGCATAACAAAGGCCAGCCAAATTGAAAGAGAAGCTGAGACAGGGCCACCGTTTTGAGAAATACCGATTTGCCTCCGGCATTGGGCCCCGAAACAACCAGGATTCGCTGCGCTTGATCCAAGCTCCAGCAAAAGGGGACCGCTTGGCTCCCTCGACTTTTGCATTCCAAAACAAGCAAGGGATGCAGGACGTCCACCCAACGACGACCCACGGGTATCAAATCGGGAAATCGAACCGGACCCAAGCCCAACGACCAAGAGCAGACCGCTTGCACAGCATCGGCACGAGCGATCAGCCCGGACCATCCACGCCAATCCGGCTGAATTATGCGGATATCCTGGCTTAACTTTTGAAGAATGCGGTACTTTTCGGCGCGGATTAGCCATTCTTGTTCCCTTAATCCGTTGTTAAGAGACCATACTTCGGCGGGTTCGGTGTAAAAATGCTGTCCAGTTGCCGATACATCGTGAACCAGCCCGGCAACATGCTTTCGACCTTCGCTGTTCAAAACCAAAACATACCGATCGTCCCGGAGAGTCACCCCGGAATCGGTGGCCCATCCGGCTTCGCGGTACCGCTTCCAAAGTTGATCCATGGTATCGCGTAGTTCCTGGGCTTTGCGTTGTTGTTGTACCATCAATCTGGCCAAAACCGGACTGGCCTGGGCCAACAACTGACCATCCCTACCAACAAGGCCGTTCATCGTACGCAGCACGGGCTCCAAGGAGGCCAAGCCACCCCTTTCGGCAACCCAAGCGGACATCGGCCCTTCGCTCCCTCCAAAAACAGCCTTTTCCCATGCAACTGCTGATTGAACCCCTTCACCCATGGCACACAAATCCTCTTCGGTGAGCACATAACCATCTTTGGACCAAAGCGTTGTTTGTTGGCTGGTCGATTCCCATCGCAAAGCAGGCCAAGGACGGCCGTGTTGAAATGCTCTCAAACATTCGCGGTACAACGCCTGTCGCTGTGTCCACGCTTCCGCATGCTGAAGCGGAACCATCCATTCATCCAAGGCCTCGGGTCCTGAAACCGTCTGGCAACGTTCGGCTACCGCCTGACGAATGGTATCAATCTCAAGGGTATACCAGGCACTCTCGGGGTACAACCAGCTCAAGGTGTTTTCCATTCTTGTTGTTGCAACATCAGATCGCAACGATCAAACAAGGCCTGAAGCGTTTGAGGTTCGTGCACCAAATAATATCGAAAACTGGCCTCAAACCGGGGCAACGACACACCCAAAGGTTTCAATGCTTCGTTGTAAACAAGTTCCATGCCCAACGAGGAACGACTATCGCCGGTTTGCATTACGTAATAGCGGGCCCGGTAGGCCTCAGCCAATTGAATTCGAACCATCGCCAGCGCCATTGAGTCGGGTGGTAAAAGCGGGCGTTCGTCCTCCGGTATGGGAAGGCTGTCCTTTTCTGGCCCCTGACCTGGTAAATCGTGAGGGGACGAAGAATCAGGCGTACCCTGGCAGCCAACCAACAAGATCGAGCCTAAAATTCCGGCCCTGAACAACCAAGCAAGGCCCGTGTTTCTCTTCAAAAATTCAAGCCTCAACATCTTCGCAAAGGTACGGATGTTTTATTTTGTCCCCATGCAAGCCATGACACCATCGCGACACGAACCTTCGCAATCCACCCCCTGGGATCGTATCCAGGAAACCCTGCATGCCTATCCAGGGTGCGTACTTGTCGCGGTATCCAAAACCCGTTCGGTGCAGGACATTCGGCAGCTTTACGATCGCGGTCAACGGGATTTTGGGGAAAATCATGCCTTGGAACTCCAAAGCAAAGCCCGCGAACTCCCCGCGGATATCCGTTGGCATTTTATTGGCCACCTTCAGACCAACAAAGTCAAAACCATTCTACCCCATGTTCATTTGATCCACTCGGTGGACAGCCCGCGTCTGGTCGATGAAATCCAGAAAAGAGCCAACGCAATGGGCCGTGAAGTGGGAATCCTTTGGCAGGTTCGCATTGCCAAGGAGGAAACCAAACATGGATTTGAACCCGAAGCCCTTCTCCATTTCCTGGAAGAACGCACCCCTTCCACCTACCCCAACCTTCGACCCCGCGGACTCATGGGCATGGCTACTCTGAGCGACCGAAACGAAGACACCCGACCCGAATTCTCCTTCCTCAAAAGTTTTGCAGACCGGGTGAAGCAACGCTTCTATTCCACCGACACAGGGTTTGGCGTCCTGTCCATGGGCATGTCCGGTGATTATCAAGTTGCCCTGCAGGAAGGCAGCACGATGCTCCGCATCGGTAGTCTTTTGTTTGAGTCTTAAGTGCCCTTGGGCCTTTCCTGGCCATCCTGCCAGCGTCGCCACCGCTCCACCAAGGCTTGGGTGGAGGTATCAACGCCAAGGCCGGCCCCTTCCGTTCCTTCATCCAACAAGGGTAACACTTTGCCTGCCAGGATTTTGCCCAATTCCACCCCCCATTGATCGTAACTAAATACATTCCAAACCACCCCCTGAACCCAAATCTTGTGTTCATAAAGAGCGACCAAAGCCCCCAGAGCGGCCGGGGTCAGGCGTTGGCATAGGAGAAAATTGCTGGGACGGTTCCCCTCAAAAACTTGGTAGGCTTCTGCCGGGTTTGTTGGGGTTGAGGAAACGGCACGAACCTCCTCCAGGGTTCGGCCCTGCATCAGGGCCTGGGCCTGCGCAAAAGCATTGGCGCTCAAGAATCGATGATGCGGGCCTCCTGGATAATGCGTGTTCGCTGCCAGAATAAAATCACAAGGCACCCGTACCGTCCCCTGATGCAAGAGCTGGTAAAAGGCATGCTGCCCGTTGGTTCCAGGCTCGCCCCACAGCACCGGTCCGCTTTGGTAATTCAAGGGTTTTCCGTTGCGGTCCACGGACTTTCCGTTGCTCTCCATATCAGCCTGTTGCAAGTAGGCCGGAAATCGAGACAGGCACTGATCGTAGGGGAGCACCGCAAGGGTCTCCATCCCCAAAAAATTTCGGTTCCACAAACCGACCAACGCCAACAAGACAGGAAGGTTACGGGCCGGTGGGGTTTCCCAAAAATGTTGATCCATTTGGCGACCCCCTTCCAAAAATTCACGAAAACGGGGAAAGCCGATCGACAAGGCCAACGACATTCCTATAGCCGACCACAAGGAATACCGACCGCCAACCCAATCCCAAAAGGGGAACATATTTTCCGGATCAATTCCAAATTCGACCACCTTTTCGAGGTTGGTGGACAAGGCCACAAAATGATTCCGAACCTCGGCCCTTTCCCCCAAAGACTGCCTAAACCAGTTCCGAGCGCTGTGGGCATTGGCCATGGTCTCTTGGGTGGTGAAGGTTTTGGAAGCCACCAAAAAAAGCGTGGTTTCGGGGTTCAAGCCTAGCAAGGTCCGCTGCCAATGGGCTCCGTCAACATTCGATACAAAATGCACCCGCAGAGACCCTGCATAAGGTGCCAAAGCTTCGCAGGCCATCAATGGGCCTAAATCAGACCCACCAATACCCAAATTGATGACATCGGTAAAGGCCTGACCTGTACAACCCCGCCGCTGACCGTTCCTCACCGCTTCCACAAAGTTTTCCATCCGGTTCAGGACCTCGCTCACCTGAACGCCGGGTTGGCTTCCATCCACCAATTGGAGGGTATTGCCAGGGTCCCGAAGAACGGTGTGCAGCACCGCCCTGTTTTCTGTTTCGTTGATCAATCCACCTTTTCGAGTCGCGTTAAGTGCTTGTTCCCAACCACATTCATCCAATAGCTTCAATAAATCATCGAAAGCATGTTGGTCCAGCAAATTCTTGGAATAATCCAAAAACCAGCCGGCCCCTTCGGCGCTCATTCGTTCAGCCCTGCCGGGATCTGCTTTAAACAAATCCTGGATCCGCTGATCGCCCAGCGTCTGTGCATGGTGTATTAGTTGTTTCCACGCAGATGTTTCGGTGGGATTGATTCGGGGCAGGCTGAGGCTCATCTTAGGGGGTCTGTGGCGAATACCAATTTATCCCGTAAAAATAAGGACCTTGGTGCCAGGGGGGAAACCTTGGCGGCGGAGTATCTAAGTCGTTTGGGATGGCGTATCCTGGCTAGGAACTGGAAATCCCACCCCTTCGAGATTGATTTGGTCATCCAGCAAGGTGGTCTTTTGGTTTTTGTGGAGGTCAAAAGCATGGCCGGACCCCGACCTTGGAACCCCTCCAGGCAAATCCGCCCCCGCAAAGCCCATGCGATGCGCATGGCTGCCTATCGATACCTTCGAGAGCATCCTTTTCGAGGCGAAATTCGATTCGACTTGGTTGAATGTGTGTTGGGCCCGGGCACCCAATCCAAGTGCGATGTTTGGGAAGACTTTTGGTCCTTTAACAATTGGGAAATCGGGCAAGGTTTCTTCAGAAATTACACCCTCGGTACCGGGCAGGGCTGAGGAGTTGAAGGCTGTCCTTACTTTTGAGACATGCGAAACGAACACCTAACAGACCTTCGGGAGCGCCTTGAGGCGCTGAGGAGGTTTCTTTGACGTCGAAGCCAAGATTGCCAAAATCAAGGATGTAGAAACCCGCTCGACGGCTCCCGGTTTTTGGGATCAAGCCGATCAAGCGGAACAATGGCTGAAATCCATCAAAATACCCAAACAATGGGTAGAGGCCTACGAGCAATTGGCCGAAAAAATCGAGGAACTTGGAATTTATTACGAGTTTCAGCAGGCCGGGGAACTGAGCATGGACGATTTGGACCGATCCTACGAGGAAGTGCTATCAGCGGTTGAAGCCTTGGAATTCAAAAATATGTTACAAAGCGAAGAGGATCCGCTGAGCGCCATCATCGAAATCAATTCAGGGGCCGGTGGAACCGAAAGTCAAGACTGGGCTTCGATGCTGGAACGTATGTACCGAATGTGGGCCGAAAGCAAAGGATACCGAATTCAGGAATTGGACCGGCAAGATGGCGAAGAGGCTGGTATCAAATCCGTTTCCTTGGAAATTACGGGTGACTTTGCTTACGGTTACCTCAAAGGCGAAAACGGGGTCCATCGGTTGGTGCGGATATCACCCTACGATTCCAACGCCCGTCGTCACACTTCTTTTGCCTCGGTTTATGCCTACCCGGTCATCGATGACAGCATACAAATTGATATCCACCCCTCCGAAATTGAATTGCAGACAGCGCGCTCCGGGGGAGCTGGTGGCCAAAACGTTAACAAGGTCGAAACCAAGGTCATGCTGACCCACAAACCAACCGGCCTCGTGATCACATGCCAGGTGGAGCGCAGCCAATCCGCCAATCGCGAAAGGGCCATGCAAATGTTGCGCTCCCAACTTTATGAATTGGAATTGCGCAAACGCAACGAAGCCCGGCAGGCCATTGAAAGCAACAAGAAGAAAATCGAGTGGGGCTCGCAGATTCGTTCCTATGTCTTGCATCCTTACAAACTCGTCAAGGATGTACGAAGTGACCACGAAACATCCAACGCGCAGGGTGTCTTGGACGGGGATTTGGATCCCTTTATTAAAGCCTATTTGATGAGCGAACAAAGCGCCAAAAACCCATAATCCCCATGTCCAATCGCCTCACCCACGCTGTTGATCCCACCAACCAGGTCGTTCTTCCGGAATGGTGGGACCGCCTGCAAATCGCAGGTCAACGCATGGCCCAGGAATCCTACCAAGAACGAAGGGACCGCCTGGAACGACTGAGCAAGGTTCTAAGAACCAACGAAAAAGCAATCTGCGAAGCCCTGCACAAGGATCTTGGCAAACCGGCTTTGGAAACCAAGCTTACCGAATTGTTACCGGTTTACTTGGAGATTCGGCATTTCAAGAAAAACCTAAGGCGGTGGATGAAGAATCGTCCGGTTCGGCCTCATTTTCCTTATTTACTATCCAAGGCGCACCTAGCCTGGCAACCCAAAGGCTGTGTTCTAATCGTTGCCCCTTGGAATTACCCCATGAACTTGGCGCTGATGCCCTTGATTGCCGCCCTGGCCGCTGGAAACTCGGTGGTCATCAAACCCTCCGAATTTGCAAGCGCCACGGCGGAGCTCCTGACGCAACTGTTAAGCCAAGCCATCGGAAACGAGGCGGTCCGGGTCGTAACAGGAGACGCCTCGGTAGGTGCTGCGCTTTGCGCTCTACCCTTTGACCACATGCTCTTCACAGGAAGCGAGCGCGTAGGCCGAAAGGTTGCCATGGCGGCCGCCGATCAACTCATCCCCTGCACCCTTGAATTGGGAGGGAAGTCCCCGGTCTATGTGGATGAATCCGCCCCCTTGGCATCGGCCGCTTCCAAAATTTATTGGGGCAAATGGCTGAACGGCGGTCAAACCTGCATAGCCCCCGATTATGTTTTGGTCAACCGCAGCATGATACCCGCCTTGGTGGAAGAACTCAAAGCTGCCGCCATGCGAGCCAAAGGCAAGGATGATTCGACCCCTCCCTCCCTCTGCTGCCAAATCCATCAAGAACATGCCAACCGCATGCGACAACTCCTTCTAGAGGCGGTTCAGCAAGGAGCCCG
>RFOZ01000024.1 GCA_009926405.1 Cytophagia bacterium | reverse complement strand
GGAGGGACTGGGCCGAATGTTGGACGGAGGATCCGGTTTTTGGAATCAGGAAGCGTATTGATTTTCAAGAGCTTGCATGACTTCCACCAAGACTTGAACGCTTTCGATCGGCATGGCGTTGTAGATACTGGCGCGGTAGCCTCCTACCGAACGATGGCCTTTGAGGCCCGATATGCCGGCCTCACGGAGCAGGCCGTCGAAAATATTTTCGAGCTTTGAATCGTGGAGGACAAAGGTGACATTCATGAGCGACCCCGAGCCATCGGTAACGGTGGGCTTGAACAGCGTGTTTCTCTCAATTTCGGAATACAATAAACCGGCTTTGGCTCTGTTGCGTTTTTCCATAGCGCTCAACCCGCCTTGGGCTTCGATCCACTGCAAAGTGAGCATGCTGACGTAGACGGCAAAAACCGGGGGCGTGTTGTACATGCTTTGGCCTTTGATTTGGACTCCGTAGTCCAGCATGGCGTTGAGCTTGCGACCGCTTTGGCCCACCAAGTCTTTGCGAATCACAACCAAGGTCGTTCCGGCTGGACCCATGTTTTTTTGGGCGCCTGCATAGATCAGACCCATGGAAGGGGCGGGAATGGGTCGGCTAAAAATGTCCGAGGACATGTCGCAGACTACCGGCACCGGGCTGTCCGGAAAAGATTGCATTTGGGTGCCGTATATCGTGTTATTGGAGGTTATGTGCAGGTAATCAACATCCGTTGGGATGCTGTAGCCGGTGGGTAGGTAAGAGAAATTCTTGTCTTCGGAGCTGGCAATCACCTGGACCTTGCCAAGTTTTTGGGCATCTTCGATGGCTTTGGTTGCCCAAGTTCCGGTATTTACATAGGCAGCCTTTCCATCGGGTCGCAGGAGGTTCATGGGGACCATGGCAAATTGGAGGGAAGCCCCCCCTTGCAAATAAAGGACCTCAAAATCATCCCCCAGACCCAGCAGCCTTTTGACAGCAGCCCTGGCCTCGTGCATGACGCCTTCAAAATCTTTGTCCCGATGGGAGACTTCAATAAGCGAAAGCCCCGACCCGTTGAAATCCAAGAGGGCGGCAGAGGCTTGTTCCAGGACTGTTCGAGGGAGAATGGCAGGACCGGCGCTAAAATTGTGAATTTTCATAGGGAATTCAAGGGTTTTAAGGTGAACCGTGAAGCCCTCAAAGTTACTTGACTATTTTTGAGACCGTATGAACCAAGGACTATTCTTGTCCCTGCAGGAGCGAGGGCTGGTGCAGGATTCAATGCCAGGGCTGGATGCCCTGCTGGAGCGTGAAAAAGTCGCTGTATATGCGGGTTTTGACCCGACGGCCGATTCGCTGCATATTGGTAACCTGGTTCCGATCATGTTGCTGGTGCATTTCCAAAGGGCCGGGCATCGTCCCATCGCTTTGGTCGGGGGGGCTACCGGTCGGGTAGGTGATCCAACTGGGCGCAGTGCCGAGCGTTCGGTTCTGAGCCGCGAAAAGCTGGAGCACCATCTGGCCTGTCAGCAGGCGCAGTTAAAAAGGTTTTTGGATTTTGACCCGGCATCCCCATCCGCCGCCCGCATGGTCAACAACGAAGAATGGTTTGGCTCTTGGGGTTTTTTGGACTTTATCTCCGAAGTGGGTCGGCACATTCCCGTTAATTATATGTTGGCCAAGGATTCGGTCAAAATGCGATTGGAGAACGGCATGTCCTTTATGGAGTTTTGCTACCAATTGATCCAGGGCTACGATTTTGTTCATCTGCATCGGCATTATGGTTGCAAGGTCCAGGTGGGTGGATCGGATCAGTGGGGTAATATCACCACCGGTACCGAATTGATTCGGCGCATGGATGGTGGCGAGGCTTGGGCCTTGACGGCGCCCCTCACCAAAAAATCAGACGGATCCAAATTCGGTAAATCCGAAGGAGGCAATGTTTGGTTGGATCCTCAAAAAACCAGCCCTTATCGCTTTTACCAGTTTTGGCTCAATGTGAGTGACGATGAAGCCCGGCGCTATTTGCCGGTCTATACGTTGTTATCGATGCAGGAAATCGCTGAGGCTATCTTGGCCCACGATCAGGCGCCCCACCTCCGTCTGGCGCAGCGTTTGCTGGCCGACGATGTGACCCGCAGGGTTCACGGCGACCAAGCCCTTGAACAGGCCCGCGCTGCTTCGGATTTATTGTTTGGCAAGGTATCCAGGGAGCAAATGATGGGCTTGGACCACGAAGTTCTGATGCAGGCTCTGGAGGGTGTTCCGGTTCACAAGGTATCAAGGTCTTTGCTTGCGGAGGGTTCCGAATGGGTCCCGCTGCTAAGCGATCATTCCGGGATTTTTGGGTCCCGATCGGAGGTTCGAAAAATGATCGAGGGTGGGGGACTCAGCCTCAACCGCGAAAAGTGCATCGACGTTCAGGCCAGGGCATCGGCCAACGACTTGTTTGCAGGCCGATTGGTATTGGTCCAGAAAGGCAAGAAAAATTTTCATCTTCTTGTTTTTGAAGACTAAAAAAATGAATGAAGGGAATTTGAATTCAAGGCACCATCGCTTGATGGGACACAGCAGAGGGTTGATGATTCGGCTTTTGTTGGTTTTATCGGTTTGTTTCTCCGAAAACGCTTGGTGTGAAGGAACGGGGAAGGTCAAGGGAAAGGCCACGATGGATGACGGTATGGCGCGTTGTTTTGGCGATATCGTTCGGGTGGATCCGCCTTGCTGGTGGGTGGGTATGGAAGACACGTCGGTGCAATTGTTGTTCTATGTTGGTTCCGAACCGAGTTCCAAACCGGCTTCGGGTCGGATGACATCCAAGAATATTGGTTTGGAAGGGCCTGGTTCTTGGCGAATCGCTCCTAGCACCCAAGGACTTGCGTTGCGGTCGGTCCGGCCGGCAGGCCCTCGCAAGCAAGAATACCTATGGTTGGATTTGGTGATGCAGAAAGGCTTTGAGCCGCAGACCGTTGAATTTCAGCAACGCCTACCAGGAACTTCCCAGTGGAAGACCGTGGTGGAATACCCCTTCGGTCGAAAGTCGGAACCCAAAACAGGGGATTCTTCGTTCAAGGGGGCTGGTTGGAATGCATCCGATTTGGTTTATTTGGTTATGCCGGATCGATTTGCAAACAGGGATACCAGCAATGACCAAGTCACCGGCATGCGTGAGCAGAAGGTGGATCGCTCCGTGGACCAGGCCCGACACGGGGGAGATTTGAAGGGGTTGCTCCAACACTTGGATTATATCCAAGGCCTGGGGGTAACCGCTTTGTGGCTGAATCCGGTTTTGGAGAATGATTTGCCCAAGGAATCCTACCACGGCTATGCCGCAACGGATTTGTACCGTGTTGACCCTCGTTTGGGGAACAATACCTTGTACAAGGAATTGGTCTCCGAATGTGCGCGTCGTGGTATCAAAGTCATCATGGATATTGTTCACAACCATTGGGGTGGCACGCATCCACTGTTGGCTCAGCCCGTGGACAGCGCCTGGGTTCATCGTTGGCCTTCCTTTACCCGATCCAATTACCGAGCCATTACCCAAATGGATCCGTACGTTCAGGAACAGGACCGTGCTTTGATGCGCAAAGGTTGGTTTGATTATCCCATGCCTGATTTGGACCAAACCAACGAGGATCTCCAACGGTACATGATTCAAAACAATCTTTGGTGGATTGAATATGCAGGCTTGGCAGGGTATCGAATCGATACCTACGCGTATCCCGATACCCGCTTCATGCGGCGTTGGACCGCGGCCATGCAACGTGAATACCCTTCCTTGGGGATGGTGGGCGAAGTCTGGGTGCACAGTGTTCCGGAATCCGCGTATTGGACCGAGGATTGTCCGCTTTTTCGTGAGCCGGATTCGGTCAGGCTGGCGGGCCCTGGGTTGGGCTCCGTAACGGATTTCCCTCTACGCATTGCTTTGGTGGAAGGCCTCAACGAAAAAATGGATTGGGATCGAGGGCTCCGTAAAATCTACACCACCTTGGCTCAAGATTTTCTGTACAAAGATGCTTCTCGAAATCTCATCTTTTTGGATAACCACGATGTGTCCAGGGCTTGGTCTGAATTCAAACAAAACCCATCCACCACCCTCATGGCGTACAAGATGTTATACACCTTGCGAGGGGTGCCCCAATTGTATTATGGTTCCGAACTTTTGTTTGGAAATTTTGCTGCTTTGGGTGGTAGCAATGTACGCCAGGATATGCCTGGAGGTTGGCCTGGGGATCGTGCATCGGTATTTGAAAATCGCGATCTTGATTCGAAGACTGTAGAATTTTGGCGCGAACTCCAATTATTGGGTCAATGGCGCAAAGGGAGCGAGCCCGTAGCCAAGGGTCGATTTGAGCACTATATCCCGGAGGATGAGGTCTATGTCTACGCGCGCACCTGTTCGGTTCGTTCCGTATCGGCCGGCCGCAGGCACCTGCTGGTTTTGGTGAACGGTTCGGATAATCCCAAGCGCGTTCGCCGGGAACGCTATGCCAAGCATTGGCCTCTAGGGGTGGAGGTAAGGGAACAGCCCTCCGGAAAAATTAGGGTCCTGGATTCCGAAATCACCCTTGAACCCAGAACTTGCACCCTCCTGGAATGGTAAATTAATTTAATCCAAACATGAATAACAATTCTTCCTCCACCCCTTCGCTTTTTGCCCCCGGTGACCGAGCGCCTGTTGGTAACACCCTGCATTGCAAAGGATGGATTCAAGAAGCGGCCTTGCGGATGTTGTTAAATAATTTGGATCACGAGGTGGCCGAGCGTCCCGAGGATTTAATTGTTTACGGTGGACGTGGCAAAGCTGCCCGGAACCGCCAGGCCTTTGATCAAATCCAAAGAGCGCTGATGGATTTGAACGACAACGAAACCCTGCTTATCCAAAGCGGAAAGCCGGTGGCGATTCTGCCCACCCATGTGGATGCCCCAAGGGTTTTGATTTCGAATTCCATGTTGGTGCCCAATTGGGCCAATTGGGAGCATTTTGATGAATTGGAAAGGAAGGGACTGATGATGTACGGTCAAATGACCGCCGGTTCTTGGATTTATATTGGTTCACAGGGCATTGTGCAAGGAACCTACGAGACTTTTCATGCGGTAGCCCAGCAACATTTTGGCGGTTCACTCCGTGGTAAATTATGTGTTACTGCCGGCCTCGGGGGAATGGGTGGAGCTCAGCCTTTGGCCATCGCCATGGCGGAAGGGGTTTGCCTGGCGGCTGAGGTGGAGTCATGGCGTGCGGCCAAGCGGGTGGAGACTCGTTATTTGGATAAAGTCTTCGAAGATTTGGACCAAGGGATTGATGCAGCCCTTGAGGCATGCCATCGCGGAGAGGCTCTTAGTTTGGCAGTGATATGCACGGCCGTTGATTTGCTGGAAAGGCTCAAGGAACGGGGCATCGTGCCGGACGTTTTAACGGATCAAACTTCGGCTCATGATCCGATGGTGGGTTACCTGCCGCAAGGCTTGGATTCGGAGGAGGCTGCTGAACTACGAAAGTCCGATCCGCAACAATACCTCCAACGGGCCTACGATGCTATGAGGCGGCATGTGGAATTGATGGTTGATTTTCAGCGACAAGGATCCATAACATTTGATTATGGCAACAACCTCCGCGGTCGGGCTTTGGAAGCAGGGTACAAGGAGGCCTTTGATTTTCCCGGCTTTGTGCCTGCGTACATCCGTCCTCTTTTTTGCGAAGGCAAGGGCCCATTTCGTTGGGTGGCCCTTTCGGGGGATCCCAAGGATATTGAAGTTACCGATCGGTTGTTGTTGGATTTGTTTCCGGAAAATGTGGGCCTTCGTCGTTGGTTAACCATGGCCAAAGAGCGTATTGCTTTTCAAGGTCTACCCGCTCGCATTTGTTGGCTAGGTCAAGGGGAACGTCAAAAGGCTGCGCTGGCATTCAACGAATTGGTGCGTAGCGGTCAAGTTTCGGCTCCTCTTGTGATCGGTCGGGACCATTTGGACACCGGTTCGGTCTCGTCTCCCAATCGGGAAACCGAGGCGATGTTGGATGGTTCGGATGCAGTGGCCGATTGGCCTGTTTTGAATGCCTTGGTCAACACGGCCGGTGGAGCATCGTGGGTGAGCCTCCACCACGGTGGGGGGGTTGGCATGGGTTATTCTATTCATTCAGGCATGGTGATCGTTGCCGATGGGACCAGCGCAGCCGATGAACGATTGCGCAGGGTCTTGCACAACGATCCAGGAATGGGGGTCATTCGCCACAGCGATGCAGGGTATGCCTTGGCCCAAGAAACATCCATCCGTCACAGTTTGGACTTGGCTCAGCGTTTGGGCTAAGCAGATTCACCGAACAACAAGCCCATCCCACAACGAGCGCATCCCACCATGCGCAAATAACCCAATGCCCGTAGAATCAGGATTCTTTCTCGAACCGAAGCATCAGGTCTTTGAGTTCGGTTTGTAAGTTTCTTGAGACGCTAACCAACGGCAAACGAAGGTGGTCTTCGCAAATTCCCATGTTCTGAAGGATGAATTTAATGCCAGCCGGGCTTCCTTCCCGAAAAACGGCGGTCATCAAGGGCAGGAGTTGGTAATGAAGGCGTCTAGCATCGGGATAGTTTCCGGACAGGGCGTATCGAACCATTTGGCCGAAGGCCTGGGGCCAGGCGTTGCCGACCACCGAGACCACCCCGTCCAATCCCAGGGACAAGAGGGGCAAGGAAATGGCATCATCGCCTGAATAAACTTTGAAACTGTTCGGTTTTGAGCGCATGATTTCCATGATTTGCAACCAATCACCCGAGGCTTCTTTGGTGGCAACGATGTTTTTGAAATCATGGGCCAAACGCAAGGTGGTTTCAGACGATAGGGAGCACCCCGTTCGTGCCGGGACGTTGTACAAAACAATCGGTTTATCGGTAGACAAAGCCAGTTCTCGGTAATGAGCATACAAACCAGCCTGGGATGGACGATTGTAGTAGGGTGTTACAGAAAGGAGGGCATCCACTCCATGCAGGTCGAAGGCGGCCTTTTGTTCCAACAATTCTCGGGTGTCGTTTCCTCCCATACCGCACCAGAGGGGTTTTCTACCAGCCAAGCTTTCTTTGACCATCTCCAGGACCTCGATACGATCTTCCTTGCTAAGGGTTGGGGTTTCAGCGGTCGTGCCCAAGGCTACGATAAACTCGACGCCGCTTTGGACGACATGATCAACGAGGCGTTGGAGACCTTTGCGGTCGGGGCGCCCTTTGGAATCAAAAGGGGTGACCAGGGCAATACCGGTACCTCGCGGTAAAATATGTTCGTTCGGTGATGGATTCATGGGTTTTGGAGTTCCGGAATTAGGTGACCGGTAGGGGGTGTATGCTTTGCAACTTGCTTTGTTGGGTTGTATGAAGTCCCAATCGCTCCAGGTGTTGAAGGAATGAACGAAGGCTGGGTTTGGCCCCTGCAAGTTTTAGTCCCAATTCCAAATTGTAGCGTGGGGAGCTGCTTTGTCGGTTCACCCCAATTTTGGTGGGGGCGGTGGCGACCATTACCAGGTATTCCAAGGGTGGATTGTTCACCGGGCTTAAATTGATGCATAGGTCGAAGGGGCGTGAACGCGCCAACGATAGAATGCGATCCGGAGGCAGCAAGGCATGGGTGAGTTCCTGGGCATGAAAGCTGTTGAGGTCTGCTTGGTTGTGACGAACCAACCCCAGGGTTTGGCAGAAATAATCCGGTCTACGGTATTGGGCTATGTATTTGGCCAATTCGGCCTGCCAAGGATCCTTGCCATCGTAAACAACCAACCAGGCGCCCTGGGACCCCTGACGGGCCGGGGAAAGGGAAGATGGACTCGCAGGGGTGAATTGCTTGACTTTTTGTTCAAACAACCACTTGCGAATAAACATCGGGGGCCTAAACGGCCATTGCTCGGCGTCCCAAACCATGAACGCAAATTACAAAGGAAGGGGGGACTTGCCCAGCAATTCCAGAATGAAGGCTTCGTCTACCACGGCAATTCCCAATTTGTGAGCTTTTTCGAGTTTGGCGGGCCCAGCGTCGCTACCGGTGACCAGGTAGGTGAGTCGAGGTCCCACCGAGGAGAGAACCGTGCCGCCGGCTTCTTCGATCAGGGTTTTGAGGGCCTCTCGTTCAACATGGGCAAATTTACCGCTTACGACCAGGGTGCATCCGGTGAGGGGGCGTGGTTCAGTGACATGGGTATCGCTGCTGGCAGCATGGGTTTGGGGTATTGACATCGCCAAGCCCAAGGCCTGGAGGCGTTGCCACAAACGTTGGTTGAGGGGGTCCGAAAACCATGCCAGAATTTGATCGGCGGATTTTTCGCCGATTTCATGAACGGCCAATAGCGCCTCTTTGTTGGCCATCGATAGCTTTTCGATGGACCCAAAATGCCTTGCCAGCGTTTTGGAAGCCACCTCGCCGATACCTCTCAGCCCCAAAGCAAACAAGACCCTTTCGAAGGGAACGGCTTTGGACGCCTGAACGGCCTCCAGGAGGCGTTGGATGCTTTTATCGCCGGTTCGATCCAAAGATGCAAGGCGACCAGCGTCCAGTTCATAAAGGTCGGCCGGATCGGAAACTATCTTGTGTTCTAACAACTGAAGCAAGGTTTCGGTCCCAAAGTGCTCCAGATTCATGGCCTTGCGAGAAACAAAGTGTTCCAAACGACCCAAGACCTGGGGAGGGCAGAAGCGATGGTTTGGGCAATAATGCAGAGCCTCAACACAATCCAACCTTGATTGGCAATCGGGGCAATAATCAGGAAAACGAACAGGAATGCAGTCCGCAGAGCGTTCTTCGGGATGAACCTTGGTTATTTTGGGGATAATATCCCCGCCTTTTTCGAGGCTAACCGTGTCACCCAGGTGGAGGTCTAAGCGGCGAATTTCGGCCTCGTTGTAAAGGGAGGCTCTTTTCACAACGGTTCCGGCAACTTCCACCGGTTCCAGGCAAGCTACCGGGGTCACGGCCCCTGTACGCCCCACCTGATAGATCACATCCAGGAGACGGGTGCGAACACTTTGGGCAGGGTATTTGTAAGCAATGGCCCACCGGGGCGATTTGGCGGTATAACCCAATTCGTCGCGTTGTCCGAAGCCATCCACTTTGATAACCACCCCGTCAATGTCAAAAGGAAGTTCTTGACGCTTTGATTGCCATTGATTTACAAAATCCAGCACGCCTTCAAAGGGCAAGGGACCGGCTCGGTGCTCACAAACGGGAAATCCCCAAGCCTCCAACAGAGCCATGCGTTGGTGATGGTTTTGGGTACGTTCCAGCAAGGGCCCCTCTCCATCCAGCTGGTAACACCAAGCAGATAATCGACGGTGGCGGACTACGGAACTGTCCAATAACTTGAGGGTTCCGGAGGCCAGATTACGGGGGTTGGCATAGGGCTCTTCGCCGTTCTGGACTCGTTCTAGGTTAATGCGAGTCAAGTAGTTTCGTGGTAAATAAACTTCCCCCCGAATTTCCAAGGCATCGGTGGGTGCATCCGGGCCCAAACGCAGGGGCAGGGCCTCGATGGTGCGCACGTTGGCTGTAACATCATCCCCTTGAACCCCATCACCCCGGGTCACGGCGTATTGCAAGACCCGGTCCTGGTAATGCAAGGACAGGGCGACGCCGTCAATTTTGAGTTCAACTGCATAAAGGGGTTCGAGTCCCAGGCCTTTGATGCAACGTTCATGAAAGGCTAGGATTTCACTTTCGTTGTAGGTATTGCCCAACGATAGCATGGGCCTTCGGTGTTTACGCTGGACAAATCCCTCCAAAATACCTCCACCGACCCGTTGGGTTGGGGAATCGGGTTGAGCCCATTCGGGGTACCGGGTTTCCAATTCCTCCAATTCGCGAAGCAGGTCGTCAAATTCCTGGTCGCTAATCAGCGGGCGATCCTCAATGTAGTAGGCGCGGTTGTGTTGGTTGAGTTGCCGAACCAAGGCCTGCATTCGGTGTTGCACAGAATCCGAAGCGGAACGATCGATGTTGGTCACGATTTACGTTACAGCAGGGCTTAGGACTCGTGACCGTAAACGCCCATGGATGAAAATCGCTCAATGCGTTTTTGGATACGGGTCGATGGATCCATGGCTTGGAGTTCCTTGATTTGGCGCAGCAGGGCGCTTTTCAGAGTCTTGGCCATGCCTTCGCGATCGCGGTGGGCACCACCCAATGGTTCCGGAACAATTTCGTCGATTAGGCCATGTTTTAACATCGCATCGGCCGTTAGCTGCAGGGCTTCAGCGGCTTTTTCTTTGTGGTCCCAACTTCTCCAAAGAATGCTGCTGCAAGACTCTGGTGAAATCACCGAATACCAGGTATTCTCAAGCATCAAAACCCGATCACCGACCCCAATTCCAATCGCGCCGCCCGAGGCGCCTTCGCCAACGATCACCACCACCACAGGCACTTTGAGTTGGAACATTTCCCGAATGTTCTTGGCGATGGCTTCGGCCTGACCCCGCTCTTCGGCTTCGATTCCGGGAAAAGCACCCGGGGTATCAACCAAGGTGACCACGGGTTTGTTGAATTTTTCGGCCAACTTCATGAGGCGCAATGCTTTGCGATATCCTTCCGGGTTGGCCATCCCAAAGTTTCGGTATTGCCGCATCTTGGTGTTGATGCCTTTTTGGTGACCAATGAACATGACGGATTGACCGTCCAATTTGGCAAAGCCACCAACGATGGCCTTGTCATCCCCATAACAACGATCACCGTGGAGTTCCACAAAATCGGTGGTCATGTGCTCCACATAAAAGAGGGTATAGGGCCGGTCGAGATGGCGGGATAACTGAACTTTTTGCCAACCGGTTAATTGGCTGTAGAGTTGTTTTTTGGTTTTAAGTATTTGGGTCTCCAGGGCCCGTATGGGACCGCTCACATCGCTTTTGCCTTTGTCCTGAATTTGGCGGAGTTTGGATAGTTCTTCTTCGAGTTCCTGTATAGGTTTTTCGAAATCCAGCCAGGCCGTTTCGGATTTGGGGATGGCGATAGGGGGATTGGCCATGTTTTGGGATTTAGTGCTTGACAAATCGGATTAGATTTCGCCCAAGGGGACCCTTGTATTCCAAAAGAAAGAGACCAGAGGGCAGCGTTTCGGTGAAATCCAGTTCTTGGCGGCCCAGATGGGGTTGGCTTAATTCCGATTGAAGGTAAACCTTGCCGTTGGAGCCTAGAACTCGGTAATGGGCGGATTGATCGGAGGCAGGAAATTCCAGGGTGAGGGAGCCCTTGGTTGGATTGGGATACAAGCGCAACGCCGGCCTTTGGTTGAGGTTTTCGACCGAACTGCGATCCAGCGCAACCCTCCAACGGGTGCTGTCTGTCGACGTCACAAGGTTTTCGAAATACTCGTTGACACCCGCATGGGTGCGGCGCAGGTAGATGGCCGTATCGTTGGTCCGGCTGTAAAAAATCCGCAACATGGGTTGAAACAAGGAATCCCTGGCCAGACTTTGGGTCAGGTTCTGGGCCATGGCCACGATACGCGAACTGTTGTTGGAAAAGGTAAATTGCCAAAGGGGAGACCCTGGAGCCGACAAGGAAGTAACTTGCAAGGGGCGGATGCCATGGATTTCGAAATCCAAAGCCGTTAAACGGTGTTGGGGGTTCCGGATGCCGATATCAACAAAGCGCTGAACGGTATCGATTGCTAGGATTTTGGTGGTATGGGTTTGGACGGATTGCAGACCGCGGGGAAAACTGCAGGCCTGCCCCGTGTTGTTATTCATCAGGCAATTTCCAAGCAAGGCCGCATCCCACACATTGAGGGTGCTGTCGCCGCTGAGATCTGCGCACTCGCTGTAAGGCAGTAATTGTTGAACCAAGCCGGTCAAATAAAAGGGAATGTCCACGCTGTTGCGAACGGAGTCTTGGTTCATATCACCGCGAACGGCTGTTCCAGCACAGATTCCCCTGCAATCGCGGACCGCGTTGCCGTAGGTAACGCCTTGGCAATCAACGTAAGGGTTGCAGGTGGGGTATTTGCTAAATTGTTTGAGACCGTTGCTGTCGGTATAAATTCTTAGGCAAACCTGCGCCCAGTTGTTAAGGAAATTCATTTCGATTCGACCCAAAGCATCCGGAGATTGATCCCAATTCACCTTGGCTGCCAGGATATAATCCCCCGTAGGAACATCGGTAATGTCGATCCATTGACAATCCAGGCCTCTGGAGTAGATGTCCCCACAGCCTGCGGTGATCCCCATGTTGCTGCAGCCGTATTTAGCCGGGATGCCGGATGGGCAGGACAAATCCATAACACAAAAACCGTTTTTGAAGCCAACCGGAATTCGGTTCCCCACCGTGGGGTACAAAATATATTCGGCATACCCTTCGTAATGGGCATGACCGTGGCAATTGACGGTGTTAAATTGGCCAGGGTGGGTTGAAGGGCTACCGATAAAATAATCGGTGATTCCAACATTCCGTATATCCGTTGTAAAGCGTATGAGGGTCCTGTTGCCGTATCCGGTTAAGCAATTTTCGGCCACCCAACAGTTTCCGACATTGGCGTTGATGGTGGATCGTTGAAGGGAATTCTCAAAGGCTGATTGCACAAATTCCAGGTCGGGACCCGGAGGACACAAGGGGTGGGGGTAATAATAGCAAGTCCCGGCCAAGGTTGCCATGGGATCGTAATTGCAAGCCAGTGGGTCCATGCAACCGGGAGTCGGGCCATCGTATTGGAGACGAAAGGCGATGGGACCGGTGCATGTGCTGTCACCGCCTATGCGGATGCGGTAAAGGGTGGTGGTATCGAGAAAGGCTGTGACTTCGGCCCTCTGCCCGCAAGCAGACGATGAATCGTTAAAAAAAACGGTGCCTAAATTGTCGTTGGACAAAACAGGGGCATTGCAAGTATTGTAAACCCAGATTTTGGTGTTGTAGGCAGAATTGGCTTGGCAGGTGCTGATCCGGTAGCGACCACGGACCGGGGCCTGGAAGGTGTACCAGGAATTGCGTACCGGGGCGCTGTAATTCCCCGTATCGATGGCGAGCGCCGTTGAGCAACTCTGGCCCGGACCGCAATTGACACTGCGCACGTCGCTGTGGGTGAATTGGCCTCCGCTGGCAGTCAACGTCCCGTTCCAGAAGAGCTGGAATTGTCCGTTCCCGTAGGTGCAACAAAGTCCATCTCCGTACGAATCCATCATCGTAAAGAGCAGGCAAGCATTGTTGGGAATGCAAAGGGTATCCCGGTAGGTGGTATTGGCTAGGGTATAAAACCCGGTATCCCGGGACATCAAGACCGTTCCTGCCTGGTTTTGAAGTTTGTAGGAAGTTTCGCGTGGGTAATTATCGGTGCGGACCGAAACGATGAGTTGGTTGGTACCGCCCGGACAAGACTGGGCCAAGAGACCGGTCATTCCTGCGAGCAGCACGGCGGCGGTGAGGCCTAAGGAGGCCAAGCGTTGCATAAAAAAAGTCATAAACCGTGGAATTTAGGGTCTAAACCCAAAGATAACCCCCTTAGCTCCCGCTCCAACCCCTGATCCACGAGGCCACGACATCGGGGTAATGGGCATGCTCCAAAGCATGCACCCTCTCGGCCAGGCTTTCGGGATCATCCCCGGCTCGTACATCACAGCGGTACTGGGCTAGAATAGGGCCGGTATCGTAATCGCGGTCCACCAAATGGATTGTGATACCCGATTGACGCTTACCGGAATCCAAAACGGCCCGATGGACATGCATTCCGTACATGCCTTTACCACCGAAATCGGGGAGCAAGGATGGATGCAAATTGACAATGCGTTGGGGGTAGGCCTCCAGCAGGTAATCGGGGATTTTGCGTAGGAAACCGGCCAAAACAAGGGCATCCACCGCATAGCCCTTCAATTGCTGCAGCAGTTCATGCCCATCTTTCCAGCTTTGGGGTCCCAACAACAAAACGGGTACTTTGAGGGCGGCGGCTTTGGCAACCACCGGGGCATCCGGGTTGTTGGTCACCACCAAAACAACGCGAACATGGGGGTGGTTCTTGAAAGCCTGGATTAGGTTTTGGGCATTGCTTCCCGCACCGCTTGCCCAGACGGCAAGACGGGTTAGGGCAGTTGCCATACCCTGGATAAGAGATTTTGGAGCAGATTCAGACGAGAGGCAGCCGGCAGCATGCGATGCAGTTCCACGGATGAAAGCAGATAGGTGCTGCCGTTCAATGAATTTTGTCGGATCACCATGCAGGGCGAAGGTCCGGTATACAACGGGAACGGAGGGGCCGGGTTGTTATCGTTTCGTAACAATAAATTGATTCGATACAAGGCGGTGGAGGAAGGACCGGGCTTGAGGGGGCGATTGCCGGATGAAAAGCCCTGGTGTGTCAAAACGGGCAAGGTCCAAGGTTGTCCATTCCATTGCGTCGCTAAGGGTAGTAAACGGGATGTGTCGGTTAGAAGAAAACTGTAGCCAGCGGGAATTTCGCTGACCGAGTCGATCGGCGAGGATTCATAAGCGGTGGACCAAGCCGGTGTCCCTGCGTCTGCTTTGGCAGCGAGGATAAGATGCCCACCGTTTTGGAAAAAAGTCCCCAATGTTTTGGAAGAAAATTGCATAGCCAATTCAAAATCAGGGGCTATCCATAGAATTCGTCCAAAACGTCCAAAGACCCTGGATTGAACCCTTTCGTTAACCGAAAGCTGGGTGTAGCGGTTGCCGACTTTTTGGAAGAGGCGTAGTTCGGCGATGCTGTTAACTCCCAAGCTGTTGAGCCAGCCCTGATAGCGGTCGGATAAGGTATCAGCGTTGAGGTCGGGGTTCGGGTCGTTTCCGTAGGCATTCACCAAAAGGACGGTGGAAGTAGCGGGCCGTACCAGGGAAGGTCGGCTCGAAACCCAGGAAGAAGGAGCCAGCGATTGGTCAACGGCCCGAAGGTAAAGGCGGTTGCTATCTCCCAAAATCAACCCGGCCAAGCGTTTGGTAATCGGCCAATCGGAAGGTCCTGCCAGGACTTGGCAAAGTCCTGAATTCGGCGCCCAATCCAAAATACATTCGTTGTAACGACCAGGAATGCGCACGGTATCCCCGTTCAGGGTATCGTTGAGGCAGATTTCGTAATACAAAATGGAAGAATCACCGTCGGCGTCCCTTCCCTGCCAGCGGTAACCCAAGACTGGAAAAGTCAAAAGCGGAAAAGCTCCCGCCAAGGCACTGCCTCCGTCCGGATTGTAAACAAAAGCGAGGGTCGGAGCTGTGTTACGAAGCGGTAAAATCAAGCGGGCCGGGGTGGTGTCGGTCGCGCCTTGGTTATCGGTCGCGCGGATTTCCAGAACAAAATCCGAGGAGTCGGGACCCGGCGGCAGATTAAGACGAACCAAGGTGTCGTTGGCCAAAGTTGTGGTCCAGGGAAGGTTCCCAAGGGGTTGTGGACCCACCCGCATTTCAAACTTGGCTATGGTTCCATCGGGATCCAATCCCCACCAATGCAATTGAACGGTGGTGGGTAAGCGATCCGGACCGCTCCGCTGTATGCTGTCCACAACGGCATAAGTTTCAGGAGAGAGATTGGGGCGTAGATCGCCCATCCATTCGGAACGACACCCTGCCATCACCGCCAAAGCGATGATGAGCAGGGTACGCTGAAAAAAGGATGTTGGCATCCGCGTTATTTGACTTCTTCGTAATCCACGTCGGTCACATCTTCGTTGGATCCGGTGCCGTTGTTTGGGCCGGCGTTCCCTTCGGTCGTGGATTCGCCCTGTCCTTGTTGGCTTGCCTGGTACATATCGGCCGAAGCGGCTTCCCATTGCTTGTTAAGTTCAGCGGTTGCAGTGGTAATGGCCGCCAAATCTTTGGAAGCATGCGCCGTTTGCAAAGCTTGGAGAGCTGTTTCAATAGCGCTGCGCTTTTCGGCAGGGATCTTTTCGCCGTACTCTTTGAGCTGTTTTTGGGTAGAGAAGATCAGCGAGTCGGCGGCATTGATGGTTTCAGCCTCTTGTTTGCGCTGTTCATCGGTGCTAGCGTTCGCAGCTGCTTCCTGCTTCATTCGTTCAATTTCTTCTTTGCTTAGTCCCGAAGAAGCTTCGATGCGGATTTTTTGTTCTTTGCCGGATGCTTTGTCCTTGGCCGAAACATTGAGGATTCCGTTGGCATCGATGTCAAAGGTGACTTCGATTTGGGGAACACCGCGGGGGGCAGGGGGAATCCCATCCAAGTGAAAACGGCCAATGGTTTTGTTATCAGCAGCCATGGGGCGCTCGCCCTGTAACACATGGATTTCGACCGAAGGTTGTGAATCAGCAGCGGTTGAAAAGATTTGGCTTTTTTTGGTTGGAATGGTGGTGTTCGAGTCGATGAGACGGGTCATAACATTTCCCATGGTTTCAATACCCAGCGAAAGGGGGGTGACATCCAACAGAAGAACGCCCTCAACATCGCCCGTCAAAACACCGCCTTGGATGGCCGCACCAACGGCAACCACTTCATCCGGATTCACCCCTTTGGAGGGTTTCTTTCCAAAGAAGGACTCGACCACCTCCTGAATTTTGGGGATACGGGTTGAACCACCTACCAAAATAACTTCGTCGATATCCGAGGTGGAATACCCCGAATCTTTGATGGCTTGTTTGCAGGGTTCCAGGGTTCGTTGAATCAAAGAATCGGCTAACTGTTCAAATTTGGCACGGGTGAGTTTGCGGACCAAATGTTTGGGCACATTGTCGACAACCGTGATATAAGGGAGGTTGATTTCGGATTCGGAGGAAGAAGAAAGCTCAATCTTGGCTTTTTCGGCGGCCTCCTTGAGGCGTTGCAAGGCCATGGGGTCCTTGGTGAGGTCCATGCCTTCATCAGCCTTGAATTCAGAGGCTAACCATTGAATGATCACTTGGTCAAAGTCATCACCGCCCAAATGGGTATCTCCGTTGGTGGATTTAACTTCAAAAACGCCGTCCCCAAGTTCCAGGATGGAAACGTCGAAGGTTCCACCACCCAAATCAAAGACGGCGACCTTGAGGTCGGAGGTTTTCTTGTCCAAACCATAAGCCAGGGCCGCAGCGGTTGGCTCGTTGACAATACGGGCCACTTTGAGGCCAGCGATTTCTCCGGCTTCTTTGGTGGCTTGACGCTGTGCATCGTTGAAGTAGGCGGGAACGGTGATGACCGCTTCGTTTACTTCGTAACCCAAGTAATCCTCAGCCGTTTTCTTCATTTTCTGAAGGGTCATGGCTGAAATTTCTTGAGGGGTATAAAGTTTGTCATCAATCTTGACGCGGGGAGTGTCGTTGTCCCCTTTGGACACGGTGTAAGCGACATATTTTAGTTCCTCGCTGACTTCCGAGTGCTTGCGCCCCATAAAGCGCTTGATGGATGCAATGGTTTTTTCGGGGTTGGTGATAGCCTGCCGTTTGGCAGGGTCCCCTACTTTGATTTCGCCGTTTGCCAAAAAGGCGACGATGGACGGGGTCGTGCGGCGACCTTCGCTGTTGGGAATGACAACGTATTCGTTGCCTTCCATAACGGATACACATGAATTGGTGGTTCCGAGGTCAATGCCGATGATCTTTTTCATAGGATTCGGTTAAGTTTTCCCCTCCTCTTTCAAGAACAATGCCAAGCCCGACACATTCGGTTCCTGCGGGTTATCCGCGACATTTTGTCAGAAGCCTAAGCCAATTGGACCCGAGATGGCATCAAAACCGGGTAATTATGGCTGAAAATTGAGGTCTGGGTATTTTAGGCGAAGGCTGTCGGTTCCCATACCTCCCAGGGCCTGTCGGTAAAAACGGCTGCTAAAAGGATAGCCAGGATTTTGGGCATCAAGGATGGGATCCGGCCACTCCCTCCTTCCAGCAAAAAGCCCTAAACCGTTGGTAATATTGGTGTAGGTGGGCTTTACATCCGACATGGAAGGGCTGGAATTGGTGACCTCCAGGTAGGTACCAAAAGGCTCGTCCAGCCAGTAGAAATGAAAGAGGGTGCCGCGCAGGCGCCGGTGGGTTCTCGGTTCTTTGGCCAAAGAAGCGTTAAGCAACGCAAAAAGATTCTTGCCAAAGACTCTCGTAATCAGGCCAAGGCCGGGATTGAGGCCGTTGGTTGTGATGGGCCATTCGATGGAACGAAGACGAAGCCCCGGCGTGTCGGGATGGGGCGGTGGACCCGGAGGCACCGAATCCGCACACCACTCGTCGTAGTAGGCCCGGATACTGAAATTATATCGGGATGTGTTGGCAGGCAGGGTAAAGGCAACCTGGTGCCCTTGGTTGGCGCTCCAATTGAGTCCACCAAAATTGGGGGGGAGGTTTCCGCCGGGGGGAAGCCCGCCAGGTAGGGAATTGTTACGGCCGATGGGGAACAGCGATGCGCTCAGGGATTGACCAGCAGGGGTCAGGATGCGAAGGCGATGTTCGGCGCTGCTGTCCAAGCGGGGCTGACCGCCTACCAAGGGAGACGAAAAGCGGTAGAGGCGAAGGGTATCCGGAAAGATGCCGCCCCC
>RFOZ01000023.1 GCA_009926405.1 Cytophagia bacterium | reverse complement strand
ACGGTTTTGAACTTGACTTACCAGGCCTTTCGTCAAAACGAGTCCATGTTTGTTCGTGAATTTAGGTTGGACCAGAAGGGAGATACGGTTCACAATCGCCTGGAGAGGGTTGATATGGTGGTGGGATCGGGGCAACATACCAACAGTCATTTGCGATGGCGCAACGGAATGCTATGCCAATTGCCCCTTACCTACTATACCCAAGAAGGTCGTTGGGACCTTCCCCCTGGTTACGAAAAAGGCAACAACGCCCGTTTTAGTCGCCCCATCGAGGCCGAATGCATCCAATGCCACAACGCCCACCCTGTCGCCGGCAAAGAGGCCTTTAATCATTACCTGCGGGTGCCGGAAGGCATTGACTGCGAGCGTTGTCATGGTCCTGGTGCCTTGCATGTGGCCGAAAAAAGCCGGGGCCAAATCATAGATACCTCGGCCGGTCCGGATTATTCCATCGTCAATCCCCGACGCCTTAGCCCCGGTTTGCAGAATGATTTATGCAAGCGATGCCATTTGCAAGGGAATGCGGTCCTCAAGCCAGGAAAGACCTTCGCCGATTTCAAGCCAGGCATGGTGCTCAGCGATGTGTTATCGGTTTTCTTGCCTCGGCACCGCAACCACGAAGATTTTTTTATCATGGCATCGCACCCCGATCGTTTGGCCCAATCGGCTTGTCTAACCAAGGAACCTTTGTCTTTGCGATGCATTTCCTGTCATAACCCTCATCGCTCGGTTCTCAAAACCGATGCGGCTGTTTACGATCGAACCTGCCATGGGTGCCACGGGGATGGTCAGAAGAGCGCTTCGTCGTTCCCTTCAAGCGGTGCACCAGAAGCAGCCTGTTCTGCGCCACTCAAAGCCCGAAGGGTCCAAGGAAACCGCTGCGTGGCCTGTCACATGCCCAAATCCGGTTCTTCGGACATACCGCATGTCCGTATCACCGATCATAAGATTCAGGTCCCACCCCATCAAGGCAGCGGGACTTTCCAAAAATGGCCCGAACGGGGTGCTCTTTTGGGGTTGGCCTCCCTGAATGAAAGCCGACCCGACCCGATGACCTTGGCCAAGGCTTGGTTGCAATATGTTGAACGATTTGATGGGGAAGAGCAGGGTCTGGATTCCGCCAAGCGCTTGTTGGAGCAGACTCCGATGCGTTCACGCAAAAGCGTATGGGTCGAAAATCAGGTGCATTGGATGTATCTGTCCGGACAAGCTGCTGCATGGGATGCCTTGGTTCAAAGCCATGCCAATTTTGTGAAAGCAGAGCGTTGCGATGCCTGGACAGCCTATCGCATCGGTGAACTTCTGACGATGCGCAACGATCCGGTTGGAGCGGCTGTGTACTTACAGCGTGCCGTGGATTTGGTTCCAGGCTCTTCGGACTTTGTGCTCAAACTGGCCTTGAACGAGCATCGTTTGTCCCGCAGGGAAGGGGCCATGCGGCGTTTGCAAAAATTAACGGAAACGGACCCGGATTATGTTCCGGCCTATGCCAATTTGGGCTTCATGTTCTTGGAATCTGGTCAGCCACTGAAGGCTAATGATTGTTACAACAAAGCTTTGCGTTTGGATCCCGATCATGTGCCAACGCTTTTGAATCGTATTGGTTTGCGAATCCACCAAGGTCAAAAAAAGGAAGCGATCCGGTTGTTGGATGATATGTTGAAGCGCTACCCCGGTGACCCCCGTGCCCTGGCCCTGAAAAATCAAATAAAGCCTTGAATATAAAATCGCTACGAATTATTTTTCTGGGTGGCTTGGTGGGTTTATCCCTGGTCGCAATTGATTTAGGACTGCCTAGGTCTTTTCCTTCTTTTCCAGCACAAAGGCATTCAACATGGCCTGAATTATTGAGCGATTTACCGTATTCTGGATCGGGGGATTCTTTTTTTAAAGCCAGAATATCCATTTACCAAAAGGTAGCTGGCTTTGGTTCCCCGCAGCCAGGCCATTATTTATTTACAGGCAAAATTTCTTTGTTGACTTGGATTCGAACCATCGAACGTGGTCGGCAAACCCCTGTTCGTTTGATTCTCAATAAACAAAGGACCCCCCAACGTTTGGCTGCTTTTTTGGGTCAAAAACTGATGGCGGACTCAGCATCTTGGATGGCCGTACTTAGAGATTCGGTGGATATGGACGGAAGGCGTTGGGATGCCCAAAACACCCTACTTTATTTTTTACCGGACACCTACGAAGTGTATTGGACAATCCAACCTCGGGCCTTGATGGAGAAAATGAGAGGCGAATTCCATCGCTATTGGAAGCCCGAAAGAAGTCAACAAGCCCAAGTTCAAGGTTTAACTCCCCGCGAAGCCATGATTCTTGCTTCGATTGTCGAGGAAGAATCCCAATACACGGCCGAAAGACCTCGCATTGCCGGGGTTTATCTCAACCGATTGCGCTTGGGCATGCCATTGCAGGCGGATCCTACGGTCAAATTTGCTTTGGGTCGCTTTGAATTGCGAAGAATTGGGGTGGATCATACCCTCCATGCCTCCTCGTACAATACCTACCGACGCACAGGTTTGCCCCCTGGTCCCGTTTGCATACCTTCCAAGAACGCCATCAAGGCTGTTTTAAAGCCTGAAAAGCACGGGTATCTTTATTTTTGTGCGGACCCGGAGCGAGTTGGTACCCATCGATTTGCCAAAACATACAGGGAACATACCCAAAATGCAAGGGATTACCGCAAAAGCCTGGATCGAAGGGGGGTCAAAATTCAGTCTTAGACCTTACCTTTGCAGGCCTTTGCCCAGGTGGTGAAATTGGTAGACACGCTACTTTGAGGGGGTAGTGGGAGTAATCCTGTGCTGGTTCGAGTCCAGTCCTGGGCACCTAGAGAGAAGCGCCGGTTCGGTTGGAAAATCCGAACCTTAACGGCGGATGAACAAAGGCAGGGATAGGTTCGGTTCTTGAGCCGCCCTCAAAATATAGACCCCTGAAGCCAAACCTTGGAGATCCAATCGCATTTGTTGGTCTGACTCTTGAACCGATACGACCCGGAAGGATCTTCCCGTGGCGTCGGTGAGCAGCCAGTCTTGCGGTAGAATTTGTTCATTCATTCCAAGAATACGAACATCGTCCGTAGCAGGGTTTGGATAAAGGGTCCATGCTCGGTTCCCTCGCACGATTTCGTTTAGGCCAACGCCTGGTTGGTATGTTACATTAATGCAGGTGGTGTCGTTGCTGGAGTTCATGTCACCATTCATGCGGACCCAGGTGCACAACGTACCGGATCGAAGGGCTCCTGAACTTAACAAGGTGGTGAATTGATGGCTGATGGAATCCCCTGGCAGGATGGAACCGGCCGGAATCGTGTGGTAAACCGGGGCCTCGATGGAGAATTTGTACCCCATTTGGATGGGTTGGCCGTTCACCGAACTACCGGCGTTCAGGGCCCTGAATAGAACCGGGGTTGGGGTATTTAACAAGGCATTGGCCTGCGGCGATACCAAGCGAAGCGCACGAACATCTTCAAAATTGGCCCAAGCCACTGAAACACCGAGGAAATAATCCTCGGTAAAACGAAAGCGACAAGGTGCCCAAAGTCCGCCCAGGTATTCGTAGGATCGGTTGGAAACCGGGGGGGTGCGGTCCCAAGCCAGGGTCACATTGGAACCGGCAGGCATCACCCATAAAACATAAAAACCTCCGCTAGGAATGCTGACTTGGGTTCCTGCCGTAGGGATCACACTGTTCACACCAACCGTGTACGAAGTGGGAGAAGCATAGACGGAGTCGAGCAAAGTCCCTGGGCCGCCGTTGGGTCCGTTATCATCGTAAATCTTCAGGTAACAACCGCTGGCTAATGGATCGGCGGCAATGGTGATGTTATAACCGTTGATTTGGCAAGGGTAAAAGGGCGGTTTGATATAATAACCAATTCCTCCACTACCCCCGCTCCAAGAGATCCCCCCGGGTTCTGGGGTTGCATCGTGATAAACCAAGGGAATTTGGGTTCCTACAGTATCCACAGCGATGATCTTGGACTGTAGTAGATTGTTGGAAGCCACCAAATCACCGGTGATCCCGCTGACCTGCGATATCATGGTGTAGATGCCAGGATCGGTGGGAATGAGCGGAGCGCCCAGGCTCAAGGTAGTATCGGTGCCCGGTAACAACGAGGAAACTTGTCCGCTTCCACTGGTTCCAATCGCTGTGGGGTGGCTAACGCTGGTGGTTACATTGATGGATTGGATGGTTTGGTTTCCAAAGTTCTTAATGTTGGTGGTGGAAGGAACAGCGGTATAACGTTTTACAAAAACTCCACCGTTGCCTTCCTCCATGTTCCAGTGAACCCCTCCATCGACGGCTTGGTAGGTCGTGGTGGTGGGGTAATAAAATTTGACGGAATATCCCCCGACCGGGTAAATATTTTTGGAATGTTGCAAACCTAATTGCCCCGTGATGTTCTCAATGCCGATGGTGATATCATCGCCTTGGGTCATGCCCAATTGGCTTTGGTAATTAAAGGTGATGCTCCGATCGGAGCGGACCAACACAATTTGAAACGAATTGCTGCCGATGAAAGAGGGCGTACCTATCGTCCAGAAGGGTACATTGATCCAGCTAATGACGATGGTATCCGAGGTATTCCGGTAATAGCAGGTCCCGGGATTGCCCGTTCCGTCAAAGTTCAGATCCGACATCATCCCGGCAATGAAATTATGAGGGCTGGCCGTGTTGGGAATAAGGGGAAACGGGGAGGCAAAATTGTTCCCGCTAAAACTCAAGTAGCCGTTGGAGCCAATCCAGACTTGGGTAGGGAAATACCAATAAAATTGAAACCCGTCTATAAAACCAAAAGGTCCAGCAAAATTATCATCCCCCAGGCCAGTCACTTGGATACCCGAGGTGGTGATATCAATCCATTGGTAAGCAGGGCCACCGGGTTCGTTGGAATCCTTCCAGGTATAGCCATAGGCATCAGGACCCCCGGCGGCGGCCAAACAACCTTTTCCACCCCCTGGTATGAGGACCAAAACGCACAAAAAAGGAAGGAGACGCTTCAAAAAGTTCGAAATAGGCTTCATAGGATGGTTTTAAAGGAAAAACGGCTTTTTTTCGCCTTCTTCCCAGCTAAAATTAAGGAGAGAACCCTATTCGTAGTAAAGCCTGATAACGATGCGTCGGTTTTGGTTTTGTTTGTCCGGCAAAAAATTTCCACCTGCATCCCGGTCTTCAACCAATTTGAACGCATCGGCGTATCCAGAAGCCTTGAGTTTATCGGCCGGTATGCCTGCTTCAAGGAAATACCGTACTACACCAGAGGCCCTTGCTGCGCTAAGCTCCCAGTTGTTTTTGAAACGAACGGTTGTAATGGGTGCACCATCCGTATGCCCTTCCACATCTATTTTGAAACTTCGATCCTTGAGTTGGGATAACTGTTTAACGATTTGGCCTACGATATCCCGGCCCATTGGAAGGAGGTCCGCTTCCCCCAAGCTAAAAAAGCTGCTACCGCTAAAGAGCAAGCGTATTTCGTAGTCCTTGGGCTGTAAGCTCAAAACCCCTCGCTCAATGGGTCCCTGAAGTGTTTTGGTTAAACTATCGTTCAGGGACTGAATAGGGTAAAAGAGGGCCGAACTTTTTTGTTGATCTGATTCGGAGTTCGCCTTCGTTTCGGCCATCGCCGTGCTACCCTCCGACTCGGAATCGGATTTAGAAATCATCACCTGGGCCATTTCTTGGGTAGATAAACTTGACAAAACCACAAAAAAAGCCAGAAGCAACGTCATTGTATCCATATAAGTGGCTTCCCACAAATTGGAAGGGGCTTCTTCCAAGGCCGTTGTATTCCTACGACCTGGGTATCGATTGTTACTCATCGTTACGGAACGAACCTAAACAGTGGCCTCGGTTTGAGCTCTGGACATGGCCGAAAGTTGGTCCAGGATAAACAATTCAGGTTTGTTCTCCATGGTTAGTATAACCCCCTCAAGTTCAACCTCGTACCACATTTGGTCGGACATGATGCCCTGCGAAACTTTCTTGGCAAGGGGTTGCCAAATAAATTGGGACATAATCAAGCCATAGAAGGTTGTCATAAGGGCCAAGGCCAAGGCAACCGCCAAACCACGGTAATTGGTAAAATCCGATAGCATCACAATCAGACCCATGAGGGTCCCTAACATACCGTAGGCAGGGGATGAGGAGGCCAAGACATTGATGGCCTGCAGCGGCATGGATTCTTTTTGAATGATGGTGTGGATTTTGTGATAACCCAAAATTCGAATTTCCTCGGTGTTGTAATTGGTACTGAGCAATTCGGCGAGGTACAAGCGAAACCCTTTGGCTTGACCATCGGTCAGGTTTTGAATGGTCCCCTGTTTGTCAGCCTTGAGTTGCCTAAGAAGGTTCATGGTTGACTCCAAACGATCTTCTTTAACGGATTTTTTGAGGAAAGGAGGTCTTAATCTGCGAATGGCATTCAAAACGACTTCGGTAGGGAAGGAGACAAAGGCTTGAAAAAAGGATCCGCCCAAAATCACAAAGAGGGAGGCGAGGTTGAGGGCTCCACCAAGGGCTTCTATTTTGAAAAGCCCAAAGGAGTCCAACGAACCCAACATGAACAGTCCCAGCGAAATAAATAAGCAGAGAGCTGTGACCAGTTTTTTGTTCATGAGCTTTTGTGTTTAGGCCGGTATGGAATTTTGGCTTGATACCAATCAATCCAAATTGGCTTGGTCTCTGTTCGAAATTGAAATTCTTTTCTCGAATTCAGGGTCTAGCTTTTGTGCAATGCTCCAACAGGAATCACCTTCTCCGAATTTGCCTTGTAATTTATAAATACTACCCAACAACATGTAGGCATCGCTGGTTGGGTGCCAAGATATGGTTTGTTTAACCAGGCCCTCAGCCTCTGCGTATCGCTTTTCGTAAACCACTTTTTGGGCTTTGACCAGATTGCTCGTTATCAAATTGGCCAAAAAAACGAATTGCTCGTACTTGAGTTGCTTGACCTCGCGGTTAATGGTATCGACGGGAGGTTTGTTTTGGGTACTGTCCTTGAGAGCTTGAATGTTCTCCTTACGGTTTTTGCCAGCGGTACGGATACGTACCAAAGCCTTACGTCCGGTACATGACTCAAGGGTTGTCCAAATTAGTATAAAAGCGAGGACTTGGAGAATTTTGGTAGATTTCATGCGTTTTCTGGGGATTCTTGGTCAGTTAAGACGGGATTGGATTCGGATGAAATTTGGTTAAGTTTTCCTGATTCTTTAAATGCAAGGAGGGATTTGAGGAACCCGCGACGCAGAGTCTCGGTTTCATTCGAAGGGCGATAGCCTTGCGACAAAACTTCTTTAAGTAACAATTGCTCACGCGCTGGTCTCAAAGCCAGCAATCGCTCGGTGACAGCCGCATCGTCACCCACCAATTCCACGAATTCATTGCTTCCCAGGGAGGCAATGCCTTCACTAAGGGCTTCGTTGGGATAGGATAAGACATCTTCCCAGAGAACCACCTTATCCCGAATGTAATCGTGCATTTTGGAATCGGTTTCCAAGAGTTGGTTTAACATTTTTTCTTGGTTGCTAAGACTTGCACTGCGAACATTTTCCAAAACCATGGCATAAGCCTTGGCCTGGGGTCCCGCGGCTTCTCGCATTCGGTTCATCCCTGCAAAGAGGCTTGCCGACAAGTCTGCAAAATTCTTGAACTTTAGGTCTTCTAGCAACGGATACTGGGTCAGGATTTTGGTTGTTTGTTCGGCACCAAGGGCAGCCAAAATGCGGGCTTTTCGATCGGCTCCCAATCCTTCCAAAACCATGAGACAATGCAAAGGGGTTTCGGGTAGGAGAAGCTGGTAAATTTCTTCGTCGCTTAGGTAATTAATGAAAGGAAAAAATCCCATTTTGGCTTGCTTGTTCATCGCCATTTGGAGATCCTTGAGAGCGATTTCACGGTCCCTCGAATTGTTACGATCGGTGTTCCACTCCTTCCAAAGGGATTGCAAATGGTTGGAGGTTCCCTCTTCTAAATGCCTCTGCAGTAAAACAAAATAATCTTCTCCGTAGGGGTATAGCATTTGGATGACTTTGGGGTATCCCGACTCTCCCTGCTCTCGGAGGATCTCTTCAAGGGCCAAAGCCAGCCTTTGACGTTGGTTAATCAACCATTCCATCAGGGGGTCGCTGTAGACAGGGATGGTTGATGATGGGTCCTGGGTTTGCAAATTGAGGACTCCGGAACCAAGCCCAGCATTGTTATCGCGCTGTTGGGCTTGCTCCGCAGGAACGGCCCTTTCGGGTGCCGCAGTCCTGCCCCCGGTTTGAATGCCTGCCCCCGCCGTTGCCGCACCGGCATCCTTGCCTTTGAGCCTGCCATGGAGCATCAAACCCAAGAATACAAAAAGGCCCAAAAGCCCCAAGCCCAAACCCAGAGTCAGGGGCAAAGTTGAACTCAGCTTCTCTAAATTTTGGCGCAATGCCTGCATGTTTTTGGCCTCTTCGCGGGATGGTTCGGGGCTCCGTTGTTCGCTTAACCCGGGGGAATCCAAGGCTGAATTTCCATCTTCTATGTTTTTAGGAAAACTGGTTTGTTTGACAGTAATGTTATCACCGCGGGCAGTGTTCAAACGAAGCAAGGAAGAAATAAAACCTTTAAAGAAATTAATGGTATTGGTGGTGATGGCGCTGTCCACCAACATCACGACTTGAATTTGGTCAATTTGAGGTCCCATCATTTCGGGACTTATGTTATCGCTTCCTGGTCTGTCCTTTGCGCTTTGGCCACGCTCAACAGTTACGGCAGTTCTACGCCGTGAATTAAAAATAGGTAGGGCCGGTAACATGGTTAAAATCTCCTCGGACTCGGGGGTGTTGGGGTCGGTTAGTCCCTTGGCCGCTTTGTCTTTGGTTAATCCGGCATTCATCGGAATACGCCCTTCAATTTGGACCGAAATATGAAAGAGGTTGGCGTCCATGTAACGACTAACCTGGTTCTGCAATTGATTGGCAATTTCGGATTCGTAGGCAAATTGTTCCAGCGTATTGAGAGGGCGGTAGGCCACACTTTCGGTGTTCAAAGCCCGATTCTCTGTCCCTTTGTTGTCGGCATTGGAGGGAGCTTTGGTGCTGCCTGTGTTCCCTGCGCCTTCTTGCCCCCAAGTTGTTGGTATTCCTATCGTAAACCCTATCCAGATGAGCAAGGAAATATAAGGTTTTGATAGATACATAAATGGCTTTAATCTTGGGGTTTAGATGGAGACAAATCTATAACCTGTTCCTTGATTTTTTGTAAAAAATCTTGCAAAGGGATTAAAATTTCAGGATTCCCCTTTTGGGCCTCCAACCACCACCTTTCGGCCTCTTCTTTTCGACCATTGAGGAAAGCAATGGATCCTTTGAGTGCCAAGGCATGGTCTGTTTTGAAGTTTCGAAGGGAGGCATCGACGCTGGCTTCGGCTTCTTCCAACATACCCCGGTAAAAGAATTCCTGACCCTCCATAAAAGCTTTAACGGATTGCCCAACCCGGCTCCCCAATTCGCCCTCGAGGAGGGCCATTGGGGCGGTTCGGTTTTGGGTTTCAGGGGCGTTTTGGCGTTCAACCATTTTGTTATCCAATTCAAGGAGCCATTCAGGTCGTAAAACGATCCCGGTATCAAGCAAATTGGGAATATTGGGTAACCATGCGGTATCGGCTCCAATTTCGGCCCTAACCTCTTGGCGTATTTTTTCCAGGTATTTCATCTCCGGTATGATGAGCATCGGGTTCCTTTGCTTGGCTTGGTACCACAAAGTCATGGCCTCTTCGCGTCGACCGAGGACAAAAGCAATGGAACCTTTGAGGGCAAGAGCGTAGTCCGTTCTGAAATTGCTTAATGATAGATTCAGATTCAGCAAGGCTTCGGGAATTCGGCCCGAATAGAATAGACCCTGGGCTTCAACAAAGGATTTGATGGTTGTTTGAAGGATTTTGCCTAATGAAAATTCCAACTCAGACAAGTTCTTCATCTCAAAGGGTTTGGTGGTGTCCACCGGTCTGGGTTGAAGTTGGATTTCCAGTCCTTCGAGGAAATCTCCTTCTGGCATGGTCTTGATGGTAAAGCGCAATGTATCCGGCCCTTGAATTCTACGCATAAAAGCCAATTGTAAACTATCCACCAGCAAATAGTATTCACCCGGTACCAAACCATGGGTGTAGAAACTTCCGTCCGAATAGGTTCGAATGGTTTTGGGTTCGTCTTCGCTCCCAACCCGCTTGACGTGAAGTCGTAATCCGGGTTGAGGCACCATTTTGCCGTTTCGGTTGTTGAGGACCATCCCTTCGATGGTCCCTGTCCTGTAAAGGGGTAAATCGATGTGTTTGTAGCGGTTGGGGTCCGTAACAAAAGTGAATTTGGGTTTGAGTGGTGCCAGGGTAGCATCCGGCAAGGCTGTAACATCCAGGGTCGCACGGTATTTCCAATAGCTTTGCAATTGGGTAATTAACAGGGAACTATCGTTACCCGTAAACATCGTAGCCGATTGGTCCAGCAGGATGGAATTTGCCAAGACAATGGGTTCGCCTTTTTCATAAAGGCTGTTTGCGTTTTCATCGAGGAACATTCGAATTCGTATTCCGGCTCGTCCGACCTGATCGCGGTTGGTTGCAACCAATAATTTCTTTTTGATGTCACCACCGAAGGATCCACTAAAATTTTGGGTCAACTCATTGGTAACCACCACGGGATTCGCCCTCAAGGTAGCTTGGGTTGCTGAACGAACCCGACGAAAGTCAAAAAGCAAGCCAACACTGAAAATATTGGCTCTGTTGAGGATATCCCGATCGTAGTTAAGATTGATTCGGCCTGTCTTCCAAACCGTCTGCGAGAACTGCAGGGATCCCAAAGCTTCGGCATCAAATCGTTGCATATCGTGGCGAAACTGTGCTCTCAAAAACATACCCCGCATCAGCACCGGAATGCTGGGTGTTCTGGGCACCATGTAGGTTAGCGTAGCGGTAGCAAGACGTTGTCGAACCAAATCTCTTTCTGCTAAATCAACCAATTCCTCCCGGTAATTGAGGCGGGTTACAATAGGTCCAATTTTGGCGTTAAAGTCAAATTGCATTCGCAAATTGGTTTGGTTCTTGCGCCATACTTGCTCTGCACTCGCTCGAATCCCGTACGTTCTTTTGCCAATGCTAAACGGAAAAAAGTAATTAATCGAAACATCCCTCAAAGGTGTTTTAACCAATGTTTTGGCAGCCATCGAGGAGGTGTAGTCGCTGTACTGAACAAACAGGGCTGTATTGTTGGCGTAATTAACTCCAAAATTGAAACGATTCATGATACCAGGCAGGACATCCACGTTGAGGAGGTATTGGTCCAACAAGCGAAGGGAGGCACTGCCGTACGGTATGAGGCCCTGTTTTTGGAGCGTGTCTATGGAACGATAGGCGCCCAGACGCAGGGTAAGGTTGTTGGTAAGCCCGTAGGCTAGGCTGGCATGCCCTGCTATGTTTTTTTGAATTCCCTCGTTCGCTATTTCCGGTAAACCAGCCTGGAGATTGTAATCCAAAAAACCTTTGGGAACAAAGGTGAAGGGAATTTGAAGCTGGCGATCTTCCATAATCACCTCGCCTTTGGGGGTATAGATTCGAATCCCTACGCGGACGGTTCCGTAGGAAAGAGGCGTTTTGAATCGGTAATAACCAATTTCGTCGGCCCGGACAAAGTCCACCAATTGACCGGCAATTAAGAGTTCAACTTCGGCATCTCGTTCGGTAAACCCATCGATTACAAAGACATCCAAAACCCTTCGTGGTATGATTGGGGTGTTGGATAGGCTGAGACCAACAATTCGCCCTCCGGATGGACCACCTAAACCCACCTGACCTACGAGAATATCACTGATGGCCGGATTGCCCGTTTCGTTGAGACCTTGTTTGAATACATAACGCCAACGCGTTGAACTCAGGGTTTGACGAGACGATGAATCGGATTGGAAACCGCTTAGCGTTCCCTGAAGATCGCCCCCCATGAATTCTATCCCTGAACTAACAAGGTAATTGTAAGTACGACCATAAGTTCCGTCGGTCACACCGAGGTTGTAATCCAACATCCCAGGGGCCACCGTGCGCCTTTCCCGGGGGTACAAAATGGGGTAAGTCTTGAGGAGGTTCTCCGGAGCCAATCGTTTCAGCTTGTCCCGGATGGCCAAACGCTTGTAACGGTCGTCGATTGGTAGATCCCTTTTTGTAACAACACTCAAAAGGAGTCCGTAAGTGTTGATGGTGAATTCAAGTCCGAAAATTTCATTGAACAATTCTGGGACCAAATAGAGGTCTGTTTCGCCTAAGTGGAATTGATCAGCCTTGAGAGGACGGGTTACCCCGTTTACCGTTATCGTAAAATTAACCGGGTCGACTTCCCAAGGATTTATTTTGAAAGGATAGGTTCCTTTGAAGCCGAGTTGACTGTTGTTTTTTTCAAAGGGAATAAGGAACATGCTCAGCAATTCCGTCAACCCGAGATAGGGCTGTTCACCTCGAAAAACACATGGAACATACACCTGACCCAACGAAGGGTAGGCAAAGGTCAACATGATATCATCCGTCTCCTGGGGCTTTTCCTGCGCTCTGGTTGGAGTATTAACCAAAAAGAAGCCAAGAAACAGCAGGCCTACCCGCAGCAACCACCCTGTAGCCATGCCGTACCGTCCTGAGATGGAATTATTTGGGAACCAAAACCGCCTGGTGTTTGATGGGCGGAGCTTGAATTAAGTCTTCGGATGGAATATCGTTCCTTATCGTTTCAAAGACAAAGTCAGCCGTAAAGTAATCCCTGGGTGCGTCCTCTGGCAGGGTAAAAAAGAAGCGGCGACGTCCAGTGAAATACAAGGCAACCGTGTTACGATTTTCAGATAGAACCTTACCGGAAGCATCTTTGATGGTCATACGTACCTGGCCCAAAAACGGAGCGTTGCCGGTGGTTTTATAATTGAAATCCATGGTCAAAAGGTTGCTATCGATCTTGGACTCTACTTTGTTTATTTGAACGCCGGTGCTGACATCACCATTTTTGTAAAAGGCAACAATCACCTGTTCAAAACGGAGACTAACCCGGGTGGCAATTCCGGTGGTATCATCCGTTGCGCCAATTTCTTGGGCTTGGGGTGCACTTACCACTTTAATACGCGTAAAGAGTACACCCGGTGCTTTTCCTTTGGGAACACGGGCCTGTAGGCGTACGATTTGTTGTTGATTGGGAGGTAAAATAAAGGTTCTTGGAAAGGCTTTGAGGTAAGGGTTGAGTCCAAAATCCCGTGCGTTCGTGCTGTCATCGTAACGCATAATGAGTGTACCGGCCGAGTCCTGGTCGGAATAACCAAATTGAAAGCTGATCGAAATTTCCTGCGCCACTCCTGAATTGTTGGAGACATACAGGTTTCCAATTCCGTATTTATCCAAATACACCGCAGTAGGTGCCAGCGATAATTGAGCCAAGGCTGAAAACTGCAGGATGGCAAAAAACAAAAGGAGGTACAACTTTTTCATAACAATTGTTTAGGACAGCGGCTCGCGCAGTCAGTTTTGGTAAAGTATATTTATAACAAAGGTGTTCGTGTAAAAGCCTTTTTCTTGATTGATAGGGATGGGTGAACCGAGGGATGCGGGACCGTAAAGCATTCCTCCGATAAACAAAGTTGTTCTGTCCAGGTCAGGCCCGCTAAAACCTGTTGTTATCATTCCGGGGCCGCGTCCGGTTCCGTTGGGTCCGGTGACGGAATTGGTTCCGGCCAAGGTCGAGGCAACGGCCATAGAATTGTTTTGGTTCGTTGCTGTAACAGCTGCATCACCGTAAATAGCTGAAATCCTTGGTTGGTAAATAATACGATGGGTTCCGTTCAAAAGGGTTAGTGAATCGGGGTATTCTAGACGAATCGCTTCGTTGTTGGTGGCCGTTACGGTTATTTTGGCAACATTGGCTGTATGACTAACGTTTTCGCTTGCAATGCCCCGCGGATCCATGTAAACAACATTGCCAGCAGGAACATTGCCAAACCATACCGAATTGTAGGGTGAACCTCCGACCGTTAAAACGATAGGGCGCAGTACTTTGGCCATGGCTGGAAATGAATTGGTTGCATCCCCTTGGGCGTAAAGGTTTGATAGACTAAACGGTAGTAAGAGCATGGTCAGCAACCAAATTTTTTTCATTCAATCGAATCCAATAAGCAGCGTCTAAATAAAATAAATCCCGGCAATACGACGATTGCCGGGACTTATCATCACTTCTAAATTTGATTTAATTGAGGTAGAGGATGTTGAGGGTGAATTCACCATCGTAGAAACCAACTTGTTTGGTGTTAGGGATGTTGGCTGAAATGCTTGGTGCGTTTGCCGCACCATCGTACAATTTACCTCCGACAAACAAAGTTACTTTACCGGTTGCAGGAGATGCTAATGGAGACATTACAACGTATCCATTGACAGCGGAACTTGCATTGAGGCCTTCACCGGTACCACCATCAGCGGTTACTTGGTTGCTTCCAGGGTTGGTTGTTCCCAAATATTTGGAAGCTTCGCGGTTGGTGGCGGTTAGGGAGACGTGATCATTGATAGCCGAAATCTGTGGACGGTAGGTAATGTAGTTCAATGTACCGCTGGTGTTGTTGGACAAAAGAACTGCGCCTGGGTATTCAATTCGGAGAGGCTCATCGCCCTGGGAGGTGATGGATACCATGGCTGGGGATGAATTAAAACCGAGGTTGGTGGAGGCCACAGCACGGGGGTCCATGTTGATGGCAGAATTCCGAGGAACCGTTCCAAAGCGTACAGCACCACCATCGGCACCGGGTGATGGAATGGTTACGAGAATTTCGGCCTGCAGGTTGGCGTTTGCTTGAACAACCTGGGTCTTACCGGTGATGGGTCCGTTGACCTGGGCACTAACCGTTCCGGCTGTGAAGAGGATCGCAGCTACAGCCGCGAGGGAGAGAAGTACTTTTTTCATTTTTTTGGTTTTGATAGTTTGGTTTGGTTTTTGTTTTTATTATTTTTTTAAGTTAATTATTTTATTATTTTCTTATTTGCTTTCCACGACCTAGTCATGAATGGAGCGAATATGGATTTAATTTTTCGAATAAGGATATTTTTTCATAGACTAGGTGTATTCGATGATTAAGTAGGATTTTGTAAGCATTGGTACCCCTAGCCAAGCTGTAAAATGCAGGGTTTTGGAAGGCATGGACCGCATGGTAACGGATGGTTTGTAATGATTAAAATGGGTAGGAGTTCTTAGCCGAACTGCAGCATTAAAGTCGCTGGTTCCGTTGTTAAGAACGAAGACTGGATAAACCAAAGAATCGGTTTCGTACCGAACATGAACCAAAAGTTCGTTGTTTTCTCGGGATCGTAATTCAATCCAGCGTGTGTAGGACCGCAAAATCGAATCTGTTTCGACATTTCCTTCAATTCCCAGAGTTTTAAAATCTTGGAAGGACTGGTTGGCTCGATTGGAATTATTGGTCGGTGGATTAATAATCCTTGGATCAATAGGTACCAAACCAATGTCGGTTCCTGATGGGATGGTTAATTGCAGGCGAATCATTTGGGAATACGCAGTACTTCCCCAGAACAGAATTAAAACCGTCAAGACGACTCCGATTGTTGGATAGGCTTGGTTAGAGGGTATTGTCCGCATAACTAACCGTTAAAGTCACTAATCCAGAATACAAACCAGGCAAGATGCTGGAAGGAACCGGCCCTAGATTGCCGTATACATATACATAGGCCTTATCCCTTAATCGGGTATAACCACCGTGCATCGGAGTGGGAGGCGGTGGGGGTGGACCACCCAGTCTGCGTTTCCGCAATGGAAATTGAATAGAACGAAAAAGCGGTGGCACTTCGACTGCGTAACTACGACCCGCGACTGAAGTTGGTTCACCGGTATTACTGTAAGCGTATCGAATACCCACCGGAACCATGGTACCCGTATCGTTGCCTAAATAGCTAAGACCATTGGGCAAGGTGAAATCAAGGGTTAAATCGTATTCCACTGGCCCTTGAATTTCAACGACAACCACTTGGGGATCGTTGAGGCCTATTTCCGTGATGTAGGGACTGCCCACCAATATGGGCATTTTGCTGCTGAAATTAAGCCCTGCTTGGTTTTCAAGCACGGTCAATGTGATGTTTTCGCCTTGAACAAAGGGTTTAAAATTGATGCGTTGAGCCGAGACAACACAGGTAGAAACCATCGAAATGGCCCCAAGGGACAGCAATTTTAAGTATTTCATTAACTAACCCCCTCCATTTCTATCATAAATTCCGAAACATAGTTCCCGGGTTTGGCTTGAGATATATCCAATACGGTGCCCAACCACAGAAAATAATACCCTTGATCGCTGATGGTAATGGTAGCTTCTCCAATATCCAATAAGATGCTGGCGGTTTGATTATCCTCACCAGCGCCCGCAACGCCACCGCTGCCACCCTCTTCCAACAAGGTTTCAAAATTTAGGTAAGTTAAGCGAACACGTTTACCGGGAGAACCCTCAATCCGCATCAATCCGGCGTAGGGACTGGTAATAGGTGCAACGGTTACGATTCCATTCACCGCATTGGGTGCATTCAAATTGATATTTCGAAGGGTAACCAATCCGAGGTTGTCCTGAATACTGGCCGAAGTGGGTACGGCGTACGATCGGAAATAGTAATAGGGCACCCCCACGGGGTTTACTTGAGCCCATGAATGCGTAATTGTGGCCAAAAAGACCATGATTAGCACCGTTACGTATTTCATATTAGAATTACCAAATGCAAATATATGGACTGATTAGTCATTTACCAAATAAGTAAATCAAATTTGAGCCCTCGGTGGCCTCAACGAGGCATTAATAAGGCCCTTAACCTGCACTGATCCATCCACGGTTCAGCCTGTGGGTCGCCCCCAAAATCATAGACCCCCGGTATTTGTTTAAGGAGTCGGGGTCGCCCGTCTCCATCCACATCCCATGTTTGAACCCTAATTTCAAAATCAAAAGGGTTGTCTGATTGAATCCATTGATTCAAGGGATGTTTCTCTCCAAAAACCGCATAAACCTTTCCTTCCAGGGGTTTGCTGTACCATTCCCAGGGTAGGCCCCCGGACGCATTCCATCCGTTTAGGCTAAAAGGGACCGTAACCAAGGTATCACCGCGGGCACACTTAATTTCGATGTTCAAATGCAAGTGGTCCAGGCCATGGGGAGGATTCCATACCTGCGAAAGACCCTCCTGCATTTGAATTTCAAGGATGTAGCCTCCCGTAGGGCTGTGCAACCATCGTAGACCGGCCAAATCTCCGGGCCTATGGCCTTCAAAAGCTTTTGGGTATTGCAAGCGGCTGTTGCTGCCGTTATCATCCCCCGACGGATCGGTCATGGTGGCCAGGGTATCGGCATCCTCAAGCCATTTTTCTAGGTTCTGGGGCAGAGGATAGGGGGCTTCCAATTTTCCCAGGGCTTGGGAGACGTGGGAAGGTGGCAGCAGACCCCAGACCCAGGCTTGGCCGGGTTCCAACGTCCAGCCGTTTGGGTTCCGTTGGGTTCGTCCACCGATGTGGATTTCGGGCTTCTCCAGAATGGTCCAACCATTCCCTAAAGAACGGGTGATCAAAGAATCGGGGACCTGGGCCGCCTGTTTTCCAGGATTGACTGCCACTAGCCAACGGCCACCAACCAAAGCCACCCAGGCCGGACTGCCCAATCGGGAATCAAGCAGGATGGTTGGCTCGGTGGTCTGCAAGATTGGGTAGCGCCTCCGAAAAGTGGACAATTGACGGATAAACGAGGTAAAAGGACCGTTTTCGAGGTTGGATTGGAACAGGGTGGCCCGAGGCACCTGGGTTCCAAGTTCTGTTCCGTAGTAGAGAACCGGAATCCCGGGCAACGTGTACAACAAGAGCAGAGCCTGTGCACTACGCAGGGAGTCAAGGCGACTCCTTAACCGTGGCATATCGTGGTTGTCTAGAAATTGGATCCTGGTCAGAGGATTTGGAAAATGTTTTTGTTGGGCATCCAAACGGTAACTCAAGTGAGCGGTCCCTCTGGTCCCACCCAAAACTTCCATCATGGTCTTTTGGAGTGGGAATTGCAAAGCAGCATCCAAGCCCTGACCGGGCAGGGTGTAGGTAGCGGCTTCTTTTTCCCCAAGGTCCGACCAAGCCTCCGAATGGGTCCATAACTCTCCAAAAGTCCAAAGATTTCGCCCACCGCGCTCGGCTATTTGCTGCATTCCGGGGTTAAAAACGCCGCGACGATGCAAAAAATCCTCCCAGAAATCTTTTTCGACATAGAGCGGTGTATCCATTCGCATTCCCCGCAGACGGCCTCTTTTGACCCACTTTTGATAGGCACGACGCAAGCGACGCCGTAGGGCTGGGCTTTCGGTTCGAAGGTCATCCAGTCCGGCCATTTGGCCTTGAAGTTTTTGGAGGCTGTCTCGGTAATTTTGAATGCTGGGCAAGCGATGATAGAGGGACCTGCGCGTTGTATGCCAGGAATACCGGTGGCCATCGGCTGAATTTGGTGGAAAATGCCTAAGCAGAGGTTGTTTAGGCCGATTAGAATTGTGAAAATGAAGGACCCCGTTCGGTTGGACCTCAAAATAATCCCCGGCATGGTTCACGACCACGTCCTGGATGAGCGCAATGCCGTTTTCTTCGAGTTCCCTGCCCAGGCGTTTGAATTCCCTAAGGGTCCCCCAACGAGGGTCCAGGCGTCGAAAATCCGAAGCCCAATACCCATGATAACCGGTTATGCTTGAATCAGGGTTAAAGTTTTGGTTGAGCACAGGAGGCGTTATCCATAAAG
>RFOZ01000022.1 GCA_009926405.1 Cytophagia bacterium | reverse complement strand
TGGCCAAGGTATCGGATTGATGCAGGCGTATGCTGGTCAGAATGGCCGGTTGGCCCGATCGCAGAGGTAATTGAGCCAAAAGGCTTGCCTTGGGTCCTTGGGCCAGGGCAGGGGTAGCGCTCCCCCCAAGAGCCATGAAGAGGAAGAAGGCAAAGAAAAGAGGTCGAAGTTCATACGGATGAAGGGCGGTTTCCCAAAATTAAATGCTTTGAGCAAGACCAGGCCTCCTACCCAAGGCCTAACCATGCCGATATTTGCGGCATGACAGATCGGCAAGTTATTTTTTCGATGGCCGGGGTAACCAAGACGCTCCCCACCGGCAAGACTATTCTCAAGGATATTTATCTCTCCTTCTTTTACGGAGCCAAAATTGGGGTGCTCGGCTTGAACGGAGCCGGAAAATCAACCTTGCTCAAAATCATCGCCGGCCTGGACAAGAATTACCAGGGCGAAGTGGTTTTTTCGCCGGGTTACAAGGTGGGTTATCTTTCCCAGGAGCCGGAGTTGGATCCAACCAAAACTGTGCGCCAAATTGTCGAGGAGGGCGTGGGTGAAACCATGGCCCTCCTTGCAGAATTTGATGCGGTATCGGCCGCCTTTGGGGAACCTGATGCGGATTTTGATGCTTTGCTCAAGCGTCAATCCGAAATCCAGGAGGCCCTCGATGCAAGCGATGCGTGGAACATCGATACCCGCTTGAACATGGCCATGGAGGCCCTTCAATGCCCTCCGGCAGACGCCCTCATCGAACGGCTGTCCGGGGGTGAGCGTCGCCGCGTGGCCCTTTGTCGTTTGTTGTTACAGGAACCCGAAATTCTTTTGTTGGACGAGCCGACCAACCATTTGGATGCTGAAAGCATCGATTGGTTGGAGCAACATTTACGCCGTTACAAAGGCACCGTTATTGCCGTAACACACGATCGTTATTTCTTGGACAATGTGGCGGGTTGGATTCTGGAACTGGACCGGGGGGAAGGCATTCCCTACCAAGGCAATTACTCGGGTTGGTTGGAACAAAAATCCAAACGCCTGGCCCAGGAAGAAAAAAGCGAAAGCAAGCGTCAAAAAACCCTGCAACGGGAATTGGACTGGGTGCGCATGGCCCCCAAGGCACGCCATGCCAAATCCAAAGCTCGTTTGACGGCTTACCACAAATTATTGGACGAGGATATCAAGGAGAAAGAAGCTCGTTTGGAGCTCTTTATCCCTTCCGGACCGCGCCTTGGTAACACCGTTATCGAAGTCGAAGGCGTTTGCAAATCGTTCGGGGACCGGGTCTTGGTCAAGGATTTGACTTTTAGCCTTCCACCGGCCGGGGTCGTGGGCATTATCGGCCCCAATGGGGTGGGTAAAACCACCTTGTTCCGGATGATTGTTGGCCAAGAAAAGCCGGACAGCGGAACGATCCGCATAGGGGAAACGGTGCAGTTGGCGTATGTAGACCAATCGCACGATGATTTGATTCCGGACAAGACCGTTATTGACTTGATTTCCGGTGGAACCGAATATGTGATGGTGGATGGTCGTCAGGTGAACGCGCGGGCTTACCTGAGCAAATTCAATTTTACGGGCTCGGACCAAAACAAAAAACTCAAGGATCTCTCCGGGGGTGAGCGGAATCGTGCTCATTTGGCCCTCACGCTCAAGCAAGGAGCCAATGTTCTTTTGTTGGACGAACCCACCAACGATATTGACGTCAATACCCTGCGGGCCCTGGAAGAAGCCATCGAGAATTTCCCCGGTTGTGCGGTTATTATTTCGCACGATCGCTGGTTTTTGGACCGGGTGTGCACACACATGCTGGCCTACGAAGGGGACGGCACGTTCTATTGGTTCGAGGGCAACTTTGCGGATTACGAAGAGAATCTTCGACAGCGCAAAGGAGAATCCGCCTTGCGTCGTAACAAATACCGCGATCTTAGCGGTCGGACTTCTTGATGCAGGACCTTCTTCCGGGATTGGATCCTATCAGGCCGCGGGTCTATATTGATACCTCCATCGTTGGGGCGTACTACGGGCATGAATTTCGGTCGATTACCCGCTTGTTCTTTAGGCGGCTCGAAGAGGGAGAATTAATTTTTGTGTTATCCGACTTATTGCAGAGCGAGTTGGAAAGCGCACCCCGGGAGGTGAGGGAGCATTTGGATCGCTACCCAGAGGATTGCTTTGAGAGGGTTAAGCTTACCAAAGAAGCCATCCAACTGGCCGATCGGTACATCGCCGAAAAAGTCGTTGGGGAGACGAGTTTGCGGGATTGTCGTCATATTGCTTTGGCCACGGTTGCCAAGGTGGATGTCTTGGCAAGCTGGAACTTTAGGCATATTGTCAATTGGGATCGAATCAAAGGCTACAATCAGGTAAATAATTTGTTAGGATATCCATCCATCGAAATTCGTAACCCCAGAGATCTTATAAACCATTCCCACGATGACTGATTCCTCGCCTTCATCCTTCAAATCCCTCCTTTTGGACAGCGATGCCGTTAGCCGAAAACTTACACGCATTGCTTTGCAAATCAGGGAAGTCAACTTTGATGAAACCCGGATTCTTTTGGCCGGGGTCAAGAACCGCGGATTGGAATTGGCCCATCGGCTCCAAGCGGAATTGGCCAAATTGGCCCCCGAATTGGAGGTGGTGGTGGATTATATCCGCATGAACAAGGACAACCCGGTGCACGATGCTATCACAACCGGAACAGATCCAATGTTATGGAAGGACGAGGTCGTGGTGGTGGTGGATGATGTCGCGCATTCCGGAAAAACCATGTTGTACGCCTTCAAGCCGTTTATGCAAACGGTGCCCCGCAAATTGCAATGCGCGGTTTTGGTGGACCGTGCGCACAAGGATTACCCCGTGCATGCGGACTTTGTGGGCTTGTCTTTGGCGACCATGATTCACGAGAGGGTCGAGGTGGTGATTGCTCCCGATAGCGGGGATATCTGCGTATATCTGCACTGAGTAGCCTACCTGCCCGAAGCAGGACGGCGCCCATTCACTTAAGCAGGGAAGGCGGCGATCCTTTTAAGCAGGGAAGGCGGCAATCATCGAAATTTCTACATTCACGCCTCGGGGCAAACCCAGAACAGCCACAGTCTCGCGGGCAGGGTAGGGTTCTGTGAAATAGCTGCCATAAACGGCGTTGACCGGCCCAAACAAATCCATGCTGGACAAAAAGATACTGGCTTTGATGACACTTTCAAAGCCCAGGCCTTGGCTTTGCAGGATGGCCTGGAGATTGCGCATGACCCGATGGGTCTCGTCCTGAATGCTGGACTGGACCAAGTTTCCGCTTTCGGGGTCCAAGGCGATTTGGCCGGAGATGTACAAGGTCTGACCGTGCTGGACGGCCTGGGAATATGGCCCGATAGGTTTGGGGGCTTGTTCGGTTTGAATGGACTGCATGCCACCAAATTTAAAGGCCAAAGCCGGGGTATTTCGTATTTTCAGCCCATGACTCCTTCATCCCAACCTGAACAGCAGCCCTTGTTTCAACCCAACCCTGCAACAGCCATGGAACCTAACCCTCTAACACAGCACCCTGCCCTGAATATCTTGGTTTGGGGAGTCCCGATTCCCACGGGGCGATTGGATTCCTGGCGCGCCCTGGGTCATCAGGTGGTCGAGTTGGATGGTGACCAGGCCTTGAATCTTCAGGGTGATGCACCGGATTTGGTTTTGGTGACGGATTGGGAGGACCGGGATGGGCAGGCCGAGTGCTGTCATGCGCTGGAGGCCTGGGGCGTCCGGTTGGTCATGTTGCATTTGGTGGGCCCACCGCTGGAACAACGATTCAAGGATTTGGGATTGAATGCGGAGGGGTCATCGTCGATTCAATGGGCGGCCTGGAATGCCTGGCCGGATTCGCTGGAGGCAAGCGTTTGGGAAATGGTGTCGGGAAACACAGCCCCGGAGGTTCAGGAAGCTTGGCGGGAAACAGGCAGGGCGTTGGGAGTAGAGTTGGTCTTCTGTCCGGATCACGGCGGGATGGTGACGGCTCGTGTTTTGGCCTGCATGATGAACGAGGCCTACAGAACCCTGGACGAAGGGGTGGCAGTGGCCGAAGATATTGATTTGGGAATGCGTTACGGAACCAATTATCCCCGCGGGCCTTTGGAATGGAGCAGGCGTATCGGGCCCAAGCGTTTGGTCCGCGCATTGGATGCTTGGCATGCCCATGCCAATCAACGAAACCCGTTGGTAACGGATGATGTGTATCGTGTTGCGGAGGGATTGCGTAAAGCGGCTCAGGCCTTAGGTGTTTGGTTCCTTGGATGGATTTTTTGGGGCGCCTGGACTTTGGTCGCAACGGCTGCAGGACTTCAGGGCCCTTTGTTACCGGGCCGGCCTTCACCGGTGGTGCTGAAGGGTTGGGAAAGCACGGACACAACGACCGTGGTCTTGGAGGATTATTTGCGCAAGGCAAGTTCCCTCCAAAATGTTCGGATTCCGCAGGGTTGGTCTTGGTCCAGGAGCGCAGATGGTCGGCTTTTGAATTTGTATCCCGCTGCCCGATCCAAGGAGGCGTCTCCGGCGCTGGATCGTCGTCCGCTTTGGGTTTTGGGTTTGGATTTGGAAGGAGGCGCTGTTCTGGAATTACCGGTGAAGGCGCCTCTGCATTCCGAGGCGATTTTTGCTTACCGGCCTGCCAAGGGTGAAATTGTGGATTCGGTATCGGTGGTCGGGGATTTTAACGGGTGGAATCCACGAAGCCATCCCCTAAGCTGGGACACGGCCAGGGGGGAGTGGCGCCTGCCACTTCGTTTGAATGCGGGATCCTACCCGTACCAGTTGGTGGTCAACGGTCGTTGGATCTTGGATCCGGCGAACCCGGCCCGAAGGGATAACGGCATCGGTGGTGTGAATTCGTTGTTACGGTTGATGCCGGGGGGCGGGCCAGCGCCTGCTCTCGATGTGCTGGAGGAGAAGGAGGGGATGTTGCGCTTTGGCTGGGCCGGTAGGCCCGGCGGGGCCTTGGTTTTTTGGGAGAACCTTTGCTTGGCCCGCCTGGAACCGGATTCGAATGCAGGGACAGCGTCCGCCACGGAATGGAACCTGAAAATTCCCGATGAGGCCATCACCCATGCCCGATCGTACCTACGCATTTACACTTACGGCCCCCAGGGTCCCGGAAATGATTTGTTGTTACCGTTAACCAAAGGCCGCCTGGTCCGCGATCCTGCCCAGCTTACCCGGCACGATCCCGAAGCGCAGCGAATGTATTTTGTGTTTGTGGATCGATTTGCGAACGGCGATTCCACCAACGATCGACCGGTTCAACATCCGGAGGTTCACCCCAAAGCCAATTATTGGGGAGGGGATCTGCAGGGGGTCTTGAACAAAATTCAGGAAGGCTATTTTGATCGGATGGGGATTAACAGCTTATGGATCTCGCCCATTGTCCAAAACCCCGAAGGACCGTACCGGGAATGGCCCAAACCCAACCGCATGTATTCGGGTTACCATGGCTATTGGCCTATTTCGTCCAGCCGGGTGGATCGTCGTTTTGGGGATGAGGACCTTCTTCGTCGGCTCATCGACACCGCCCATGCCCACGGAATTAATGTTTTGCTGGACTATGTGGCCAATCATGTCCATCAGGAGCACCCCCTTTTGCGGGAGCATCCGGATTGGATTACCACGCTGGACCTGCCCGATGGACGCAAAAACATTCGAATCTGGGATGAGCATCGGTTGACCACCTGGTTTGACACCTTTATGCCCAGCCTGGATCTCGAAAGGCCCGAAGTCTATCGTACGATGAGCGATTCAGCATTGTATTGGTTGGAGAAATTTCCGTTGGATGGTTTTCGCCACGATGCCACCAAGCATATTCCGGAAGTTTTTTGGCGAACCCTAACCCGCAAAATCAAAGAGCGTATCGTAGGACCGCAGGGTCGTTCGGTTTACCAAATCGGGGAGACCTTTGGAAGTCGGCAGTTGATTGGTTCCTATGTGGGAAGTGGGATGATCGATGCGCAGTTTGATTTCAATTTTTATTTTGATGCCCGTTCCGCCCTGGCATCGGATGCCGGTGATTTGGGTTTGATTCGTCAAAGCCTGGAGGAATCGTTTTTGTATTACGGCCATCAGCACAGCATGGGGAATATATCGGGGAATCACGATATGCCTCGATTCATTGCCTACGCTTCCAAGGCCTTGCGTTTTGACGAAGACCCGATCGCGGCTGGTTGGGATCGTCAAGTGGAAGGGGTGGATACCCTGGGTTTTGACCGCCTGCGCATGTTGCAGACGCTGATAGCGACGGTACCGGGCGTTCCGGTTTTGTATTACGGGGACGAATGGGGAATGATGGGGGCCGGGGATCCGGATAATCGGCGCATGATGCGTTTTGGGAGCCTTTCCAGACCCGAACAAGAGACCATGGAGCATTGCCGCCGCCTGATGCAGGTTCGCTCCCAGAGCATGGCCTTGTCGTACGGGAGTACGCATTTTTTGTTGGATCAACCCGAGGCTCTTATCATGAGTCGGCGATACCTCCAAGAAGATGTTTGGGTGGTTTGGAATCGTTCGTCCAAACCCCTCGAAACGGTGGTGGACCTGAACGAACCCGTCGAGCAGCGATTGCGGTCGAACCAACACAATCGATTCACCAACAAGGACCGCGCCACGGCGCTTCCTTTACCGGCTTCGGTGCGGTACCGGCAGCCCAGTCGTTTTGAATTGAATCTGATGGCAGGCCGTGGTCGCGTGATGCATCTGGGCAAAGGCCGTTATCAAATCGCCATTCCACCTTACAGCTCTGCTGTTTTGTCCCACCCCTAAGGCAGGCGTACCTTTGTGGTATGAGCCAACCCATTCGATTCGCCAACGCACAGCAATTTACCTTTCACCAATCCCTCAAACAAAGGGTCAAGGAGTATTTTGACCAAAAAGGCCTTTCCTCCAACGGGGGAATGCGCATGATTGGTAAGGGTCTGTTTTGGATCCTGGCTTATTTGGGCCCTCTTGCACTCTTGATAGCGGTACCCATGCCTTGGTGGGCAGCCATGTTGGTTTTTGTTTGGCTGGGTATTGCCCTGGCCGGAATTGGAATGGGAGTGATGCACGATGCCTGCCACAATTCGTTTTCGGACAAGGCCTGGATCAATCGTTTGTTTGCTTCTTCCATTTATATGATTGGCGGTAACAAGTTCAGTTGGAAGATGCAACACAATGTTTACCATCATACGTATACCAATATTCACGGAGCGGACGAAGACATTGCCGGCATGGCTTTGCTTCGATTCGATAAGCACCAACCCCTTCGTCCCGTTCACCGTTTTCAGCACCTCTATGCTCCGTTGCTTTATTCGATGATGACTTTGTCTTTTTACGTCAAGGACGTTCGACAAGCCATTCGTTGGTCCATGGCCAAAGGGCCAAAATTTGTGTTCCAACAAATGACCAAACTAATCACAGGAAAGCTAATTTATTTTGGAGTTCTTTTGGTTTTGCCCTTGACCCTGAGTCCTTTATCTTGGATGACGGTCTTGGCAGGTTTCCTGGTCGTTAACTTGGTTGCCGGCTTTATTATGGCGATTGTTTTTCAATTAGCGCATGTAGTCGAAGGAGCGGATCAGCCCTTGCCGGACGACAAAGGTTTGATGGATAACTCTTGGGCTGTCCATCAATTGCAGACCACGGCCAATTTTTCGCCCGGTAACCGCTTGTTGACTTGGTATTTGGGCGGATTGAATTATCAGGTTGAGCACCACCTCTTTCCTAACATATCGCACATTCATTATCCCGCCATTGCCCGCATTGTACGGGAAACGGCGGCTGAATTCGGGTACGGTTACAATACCTTCCCCAGCATGGCCTTGGCCGTGAATTCCCACTTGCGGACCTTGAAGGCTTACGGTCGCTCCTAATTTACATGGCCGGCTCCCCCAGCGTTCTTGATACGGAGGCGGTACGGGTTACCCTGTCCAGGGTCCAAGAGCCTGATTTGGGCAAGGATTTGGTCACGCTAGGCATGATCGAAGACCTGGAAGTTGACGCCAGCTCGAAGACGATTCGGTTTTTGATTCGATTGACCACCCCTTCCTGCCCCCTCAAAGACCGAATGGAGGCGGATTGCCGAACGGCTCTGGCCGAGGATTGGGGGACGGACCTGCAGGTGGAGATCCGCATGGAGGCCCGTACTTTGGGCCGAGCCCAGGGCATGGATTGGTTACCGGAGGTGAGAAACCTGGTGATGGTCGCTTCGGGAAAGGGGGGAGTCGGTAAAACCACCGTAGCAGTGAATTTGGCCAGGGCTTTGGCTGCTTCGGGGGCCTCGGTCGGCTTGTTGGATGCGGACTTGTACGGTCCCAATGTGCCGATTCTTCTGGGTGCCGAGGACCGTCAGCCTGGCATGATAGAAGGACGCATGATTCCGGTGGAGGTCGAGGGCTTGCGCATGATGTCTGTGGGCCTGTTGATTGACCCGGCCCGACCTCTGATTTGGCGTGGCCCCATGGCCTCCAACACCCTCAAGCAGTTCTTTTCGGAGGTGGATTGGGGCGAGTTGGATTATTTGGTCCTGGATTTGCCACCGGGAACCGGGGATGTTCAACTCACCCTGACCAAGTTATTTCCCGAGGCTTTTGGTCTTCTGGTGACCACGCCCCAGGCCATGGCCGTGGCCGATGCCCTCAAGGCAGGACGCATGTTTCAAACCGAGGGGACCAAACTGCATTTGCTGGGCCTGGTGGAGAATATGGCCTGGTTCAGCCCCAAGGATCAACCGGAACAACGGTATTACCCATTTGGTAAGGAAGGCACCCAGGCTTTGGCGGAGAGATTGGGATTGGAATGCCTGGCCAGCCTACCCATGGTCGAGGGATCTTCTGGTGGGCCTTCGGTGAACGGTGGGTCGATTCCCCAAGCCTATTTGGATCTGGCCGGCGAAGTTTCGAGACGCATCGCGATGCATCACCAATCCACGGCCTAAATTCGCAAGGGCTTTGGGCTTTCTTTGCCGCCATCGCCATGCATGAAACCGCCACCCGCCTGATGACCTGCATGAATCCTGCAAATTCCCTTTTTGACCGGGTCCAGGCTGCACTGGATACTATTCGGCCCTATCTGCAGGGTGATGGGGGGAATGTGGAGTTGCTTGAAGTCAGTCCAGACGGCCATGTACGACTGCGATTAATCGGTAATTGTGAGCAATGCGATATTAGTCACTTCACCTTGCGGAACGGTATCGAAAAAGTCATTCGTCAATCGGTCCCCGAAATCACCCGAATTGAAACCACCCCTCCACTGTGCGAACACCCTTAACCTACCAGCGATTGCTGGGCCTCATCCAGCAACGCCAGACCATGCTTTGTGTTGGCTTGGACACCGATCCGGAACGACTCCCCGCCTGCCTTCGTTCTGAAAAAGATCCCGTCCTGGCTTTTCACAAAGCCATTGTAGAATCCACCGCCGACCTTTGCGTTGCCTACAAACCGAACCTCGCTTTCTTTGAGGCGATGGGTCCGGCCGGAATGGAATGCTTTGCTCGTACGGTTGAATGTTTGCCTTCCGATGCGCTCTGCATTGCTGATGCCAAGCGAGGCGATATTGGGAACACCGCCGATCGTTATGCCCATGCTTTTTGGGATGTTTACGGGGTGGACGCGGTAACACTGCACGCATACATGGGTCGGGATTCGGTTCAACCTTTTTTGGGGAGAGAAGGTAAATGGGCTGTCGTTTTGGGCTTGACGAGCAATACAGGTGCTGCTGATTTTCAGGAAAAAATAGCGGCCGATGGGCAGCCCTTTTATCGTCACATGGTGGATGCGGCCCTTTCATGGGGTAGCCACGAGGATACCATGTTGGTAGTGGGCGCTACCCGGCCTTCGGCTTTAGCGGATTTACGTCAGGCCTATCCGCAACATTTCTTTTTGGTACCAGGAATCGGGGCGCAGGGCGGGGATTTGGAAGCCGTTATCAAAGCGGGTTGTCCTTCGCATAACAACCTAATCATCAACGCATCTCGTAGTATTCTTTACGCCTCTTCCGGTTCGGATTTTGCAGAAAAAGCCCGAGAGGCGGCCCAGGAATTATCCAAAAAAATGGCCGACCTGATGGCAGGTCGGCCTTAAAGATTTTTGGCGATTTGCAGGCGGTCTTGTCCGCTAAGCCCGCATAGAATTAGATTCGGTTGCTGTTGAGAACGCGCAATGGTTTGCCGCTGTTGTCGGTCTCAAAGATGACAGCGATGGCCTGCACGTTGTTCAGGTTAACGGCCGGAGTCAAACCCGAGGGAGCTACATAACCAAAGGTTTTTTCATAAACCTTGCCCTGAGGGATGGCGGTGTTGTTGTTTTCTAATTGCTCACCCCAAACGCCGGTAATGGCGTTGGATGGGATGGCTGTGGCAGCACCGCGGAAAACCATTTTGTGCTTGAAGTTGGGATCGCTTTGGCCGGCTTGGCTGAGGGCGATGTTGTTTTCAATTAGGAAGACAGCCAAAGAATAATTACCGGCAGGAACAGCCTGGAAAAACTCTGCCTTGGTGTCCACATAAATAGAGTCGCCCACCTTGGTACGACGGAGCGCAACACCTGCCTTGACATTGGCAGGAACGGTGCCCACGATGGTGTTAATGGCCGAAGTCCAGGCAGAAGAACTTTGGAGGAAATCAGCACCGGCAACATAAGCAGGGATAGGGGATACGCCGTATTGGCTGGCCATTAAGTCGCCTTCGGGGATGGTGAAGGGATCGGTAAGACCGACTTTGATGCCGCTGAATTTGACACCATGGGTTGTGCTCAAGTTGTACAGAGCAGGGATGCCGTTGGCACCGCAGGGGCCGCACCAGTTGCCACTAAAGTTGATGGCAAATGCGTTCTGAACGCGGGATACAACCAATCCGGATCCGCCGGTTCCACCACCACCCGTTCCACCGCCCCCTTGCCCGTTCGAGCCAGGTCCGTAAGGAATCCAGGAATCATTCTTTTTGCAGGAAACGGCCATCGCAAGGCCGAGAAGGGCGATCCAAAATTTGTTCATAGTCGATGGATTTGGGTGTTTTTGACTTTGTGAAAGGTTAAAGTTAAAGATGGTTGCTTTTTTTTCCACAGACAGTTGACTTTTTAATCCCGGCTTAAAAGCAATCGCAGATAAAAGAAGGGATTGCGAAGACGATTCCGCAGGCTGATATCGTCAAACATGGAGGAAATTAGGTTTCTTAATTCGCGGTTTCGGGCTGCTTTCCCCACCACAAAGTCAAAGAGACGGGGATAATTGGTAAGCTGTTGCAAGGTTTTGCCGATTTGGAGCTCTCCACCCAGGTCTCGATAGACCCTTTGATCGTAGGAAAGCATCCATGGGGCGTCTCGACGACCGTTTTGTAGGCTGAGAGCCAGGTGTTCGGCGGCATGGTACCCTGCTTTCATGGCGTTGCCGATGCCTTCACCGGTGAAGGGGTCGATCAGCGAACCGGAATCCCCCACCAAAAGAAATCCTTTGCCGGATAGTGGAAACCTCTTGCTTCCCAAGGGAAGCCCCCAACCCTGCAAGGGGGTGAGGGGTTGGGCCTGGGCAAAACGTTCCCGGAGGGCCGGAATTTCGCTGATGGCCTTTTCAAAGGCGGTTTTGAGGTTGACCTTGCGTTGGGCGATGCGATGCGATGCCATCCCGATGCCCACATTAAAGCGTCCGTTGCTCATGGGAAAAATCCAGAGATAGCCTGGCAGAATATCCTTGAGGAAGTGCAATTCGATGTAATTATCGGGATGACAACCGGTGACACCTGTGTAATAGGCCCGCAGGGCGGCGCAGTAATGGTTTTTGTCTTTGACATAGCCTGCCAACTCTTTGGCAACCAGGGAACGCTCGCCCTCGCAGCCAACCAAGTAACGGGCGCGGATGGTTCGACGGGTTCCCTGATACTCCACCACGACTTGGTGCTCTTCCCCCTTGGTTGCAGTAGAGTCGACCCCAAGGGCGTTTGCAGCAAGGCCCGATCCGTTGACGGAGACCAATTTGCAGGAGGTCCGAAGCCGTTCCGGATGAATTTTGGAAACCAAAAAGGCATCAAAATCCAATCGGGGACTGATGAAGCCGGCCGCCGTGAGACGGTCTGCTACTTTGGTTCGAAAGGGGATCGAAAGTTCCGTTCCGTTGGGCGCGACAAAGGTGATTCCGTAACAAGGAAGAAATTCTTGGGACAGACCCTCCATCTCGCTAACGAGTTGGGGATCCAAGCGGGCCAAAACATCGATGACTTTGCCGCTGAGGGCATCACCGCAAATTTTATCCCGGGGAAATTCGCTTTGATCGATGACCAAGTGATCAAGGCCTTTTTGTTCCAAGAACAAGGAGGTGGTCGCCCCGGCCGGCCCTGCACCGACCACCAGAACATCGGTACGATCGGGAAGTGATTTCATCAAGAAGGGGCTTGGATTTCTTAGTTGATAACAAAAGGAAACTGCGCCGCTTGAACCATTGTTAAATCGTTGTTACGGTTTTGGTGAACCACGGCAAGCCATTTGCAATCAGCCCAAACCGGGAATGGGTTCAGGTTGCCGAGGCTGTTTTTGAATTCAATCTCGATGACACGACCCGCCCGGTAATCCGGCGCATTCAGGACCATTCCGTTGACGGGGGTAATAAGGCGGCGAACGACATGGCGGTGAACGTATTGAGAGTCGATTCCGCCCCCGTCCAACTGCCAGTCTCGAAGGTTGTTTTGGAGGAGGTAAAGGGTGAGGTAAAGAGGGGTAAAAGTGGGTCCCGGGTTGACCGGCGCAGCAAAGCGCAGACGCAGTCGGCCTTCGGTGCGATTGTTGGCAGCAGAGTACGCCGATGAAATCATCTCAATTCTCAACGAGGAACTGTCATCTATGATATCAGAAACATGACTGGACCATTTTTGGTCCGAAAGGAGGAGGAGGTTTTCGCCTGCAAAGCGGGTTCGATTGACAGCCCCCGCCGGATAGCCCAACGTTCCGCCCAACAAGAGTTCCAGCGCGGGCCCTTCGGGTATCCTCATGTCCAAGCGGTTGAGATAAGGGGTTGCGTAAAATCCGGTATGAATTCCGGCTGCCAAGACTCGACCGGGGTATTGACCCTGCAGGTTTTCGATTAAACGATGAGCCCGAGGGCAATTCACACACCGAACCCCGGTAAATTCTTCAATCAAGGCAGCCAAAGGAGGTCTGGCGGTGGGGCTTTCGGTATAAACCGTGTCCACCCTCAATACATTAAGCCCCAAGTCCACCGCCGGGCCGATTTCTCGACATGCACCGGCGAAGACCAAGAGAAAAGCAAACCAATAGAATTTGGGAGTCATGAGGATAGGATCAAAAATTGGCGCTCATGCTAAAACGCAATCCGTTAAAAGCAGGCTCGACCCGGCAGACCCCACCGGTGCATATAATGCCTTGAACCTGACGCACATAGCCCCCTGTAAAGCGTAGGCCCGGCCAATTCAAAGCCGCAAAAGCCGTGTAATAATGTTGACGCTTGTTGGGGTTGGGGTTACCGTAATTCCACATGTCCATGATGCTGAACGAATAACGGGGAGCAATGTTATATTCCACCAGTCCCCAAAGCCAGTCTCCCAGGTCTTGTTCGGTGGTCATTTGGGAGGCCTCGATGCGCAGGGATTTTTGGCGGTTGATTTTGTAGGTGAGTTCCGCAAAAGGCGTCCAGGCCCGGACCAGCGGAGCTCCTGGTTTGAACTCGTAGAGTTCTTGGTTGTACACCAAATGTTGGAGACCTCCACTAAGGGTGATTTGTTTGTTGAATTTGTGTTTGGCTTCTGCGTAATATTCCCTGTAATACAAGCTGCGGTCCGGTCCGTTGACCAGACTCAGGTTTGCTTGGATCTGCGTATTCCGGGATGGACTGTAAACGGCCTCGATTTGAACGGCGTTTTCGCCTACCAGCTGAGTTGCCGGGGCGTAACGCGATGTTAGACGGTACGTGTTCATCCGGGCTCCCGGTGGAACATAATTAATCAGCCCTTCGTTCAGGATTTCGAGGGGTGAAACCCGAAAGTCAAAATGATCGGTTCGTTTGTATTGAACATTGATCCCAAACCCATCGTTGGAATACCCCAAATCGGCGTAAAGAACGGACCCTGGGCTGTTTTCAAGAACCCCTTCCCGATCCAAGACAGCTTCCCGGCTTTTGAGGGCCCATTCGGTGTTGAGGCTCCAGGAGGCCCATTGTAAGTTTTGAAAAAACGAACCAACGTAGGTATTGTACTTGGGAACAAAACGTTTGGATGGATCCAAGCTCTCAATGCTGCCGACCACACTTTGCATGGAGGTGCCATCCAGCGTGCGGTTGACAAAGGACCAACCCGGGGACCAGCTCAAGCCCATGCGCTCGGATCGAAGGTTACCCTGCAAACAAAGGCCTTTGATAACGGGGGCATAGGTATCAAAAAGGACCTTTTGTTTGCCCGTAAAACCTTTGATTTGCCATTGATCGTTGATTTGGTACTGGCCCGAAAGGCCGAACAGGGCGTAATCCAAATTCTGTCCCCGGCCTTCGTAGGCTCGAAAGGTGATCCCATTGCCAAATTGGTCGTAGAGGTGACCCAGCCGCACCTTTAGTTTGTTGACCTTGTGGCTTACGTACCAAAACCCTATTCCCTGCTGATTGCGAACAACGTACGGGTTCCGCAGCCCAGAATTGAGGAACAAGTCAAAACGAAGGCCCGCCTCCAGGTCGCCTTGGCGGAGGCGTCGGTGGAACTGAGTTGTTGGTAATACTGGGGCGGAATGGGGTCCGAAAGCACCGAGGAATCCAAAAAAAAGACATTTTGAAACCATTCCAGGTCACCGCTAAACTGCCCGCCTTTGGTTTGGGCCTGGAGGGGCGTACCAGACCAGGTCAAGACCAAGGCCAAAGCAAGGAGTAGGGACAGGCGAGGATTCATTTTTTGGAACAGGGCCACAAAATAAGCCCAAAGCCCAAACCGTGGGCATATCTTTAGTGCATGAATGCACAGGTTTTGAAAGGGCTGCTCGCCGTAGCCCTCTTTTGGGGGTCCATGGTGGCCGCCAAGGCTCAGACCCCTTCAACCGCTGGGGCCGATGGGCGATTGTCCGCGGTTGTCCTGCGGGATGTGGATGGCAAAGCGCTTAAGCTAAGCGAGCTGGTCGGTAACGGTCGCCCGGTCCTTTTGACTTTTTGGGCAACATGGTGCACCCCCTGTAAGAAGGAACTTAACAATTACCTGGATCTCTACGAGGATTGGTCCAAGGATTACGGGCTGCAATTGGTTGCGGTGAGCATTGACGATGCGCGTAATTCCGCCAAGGTCAAATCCTATATCAAGGGAGTACGATGGCCTTACCGCATTTTGTTGGATCCCAACGAAGACATGAAGCGAATTCTAAACTTCCAGACCATTCCCTACACCTTGTTGTACGATGGTCAAGGCCAAGTGGTTTATCGCCACAATTCCTACGTGGAGGGGGATGAGTTTGTGATGGACGAAAAAATCCGCAATCTGGGGAATACCAAGCCTTAGCGCACAGCGTAGAGCCGCGCTCTACCCGCGTTTACTAGCGTAATAGGCGTAGAGGGGATGGATAGGTTTCTTGTGAACACCGCCTTTGCGCAGGCCTTTGGAAGCCAAAACCTCGTCTAACAGGGGTTCAAAATGGTAGGCGATGGACCCGACAAAATGAACCGTCAGTTCGTGAACGCGTGGATAGCGCATCACATGGATGTCGAGGAATCGATGAAAACCCTCGGTGACCACCTGGCGGACATAGGGTTCGTCCATGTATTTAGACAAAATGCGCGCAAACGAGGCGAAGTAAACATTCACATTGGGCTTATGGTAGGCACTTTCAAAAATGCCTTCTTTGGTGAGGCCGTGTTCTTTTTGGAGTTCCGCCGCGATAGGTTCAGGTAACAATTTGTACAGATAATCGGCCAGCATGCGTCTGCCCAGATAAGATCCGCTTGCCTCGTCGCCTAATAAATGCCCCAAGGCCGGAACAACTTGGGACCATTCTTGGTTTTTGCAATAACAAGAATTGGACCCCGTTCCAATGATACAGGCAATCCCTTCGTCATCCCCAACACAGGCGATTCCGGCCCCCAGAATATCATGGTCAACGATGACCTTGGCGCCCCGAAAAAATTCCTCCAAAGGCTTCTGAATTAGGATATTACGCTCTTCGCTGGAGCATCCTGCCCCAAAGAACCGAACCTCGTCAACCTGCCCAACGAGGGCCTTGAGGGGCGAGGCTTCCAGTTCGGTTAGCACAAAATCTCTATCGTGAAAAAAGGGATTAAAACCCCGGGTTGATACGATGGGTTCTTCGTTGTTACGAAATTTCCAGTCGGCCTTGGTGGAACCGCTGTCGGCGACTAATAACATGGATTTATTTCAGGGCTTAATAAAAAGAAAAATGCGAGGCTAAATGGCCAGGATTTTGGAGATTCTGTAAAGGTCCAGGTCCATTTGGGTTGAATTTTTGACGGCTTCGTGGATGGGGGTATAGACGATTTTGTTGTTGATGATCCCGGCCATTACCCGGCTTTGGCCTTGGCGCAGGCCTTCGATGGCGGCTACGCCGAGTCGGCTGGCGAGGACCCGATCAAAATAGGAGGGGCTGCCACCGCGTTGGATATGGCCCAGGATGGTGACCTTCATTTCGTAACCATCAAATTGTTCGGCCACTTTACGGGCAATTTCGTAGGCCCCGCCTTCTTCTTCGCCTTCGGCCACTATGATGAGGCCGGAACTTTTGTGGTTGGCCCGGCCTTTTTTGAGAACTTCGACCAGAGCGCTGAGGTCTGTTTTGGTTTCCGGAATCAGGATTTCTTCGCATCCTGCGGCAATGCCCCCGTTTAGGGCTATGTAGCCGGCATCCCTGCCCATGACCTCAATAAAGAAGAGCCTGTTGTGGGCATCCGCGGTATCCCTGATTTTGTCAATGCATTCCACCACGGTGTTGGTGGCGGTATCAAAACCAATGGTATAATCGGTCCCGTAGAGATCGTTATCAATGGTGCCGGGCAGCCCTATGACCGATACAGGGTATTCTTCGGAGAAGACATTCGCACCCCGAAAGCTCCCATCACCACCCACAACAACCAAGGCCTTGATATTGCGCTTGGCAAGGTTTTCGTAGGCTTTGCGGCGGCCTTCCGCGGTGCGGAACTCTTCGGAGCGGGCGGATTTGAGGATGGTACCACCCCGATGGATGATGTTGCCAACCGAACGCAGGTCCATGGGGCGGAATTCGTCCTGAATCAAGCCATCGTAGCCCCTAACAACCCCCCAGACCCGGTGGCCGTAGTAGATACCACTGCGGACCAGGGCCCGGATGCAGGCATTCATGCCCGGGGAATCTCCTCCTGAGGTCAGGATCGCCAGGTCTCCTTGCACCGAATTCTGGGTTTTGGGGTCGGGCACTTGCGGTTCAACGGGTTGGTTAGGCGGGAGCAAAGGTTAGTTGTTTGGACGAAAGCTCAAAAATCTCGCCAAATTAGCTATTTTTTATCCACAAATTCCCATGCAAAAGTTTGGATAAGTTGGTGGCAACCTTTTATTTTTGCTTAACAAAGGATTTAAATAAAAACCTCTTATGAAAAAACTTCTTACCCTCTTGGTTGCCGCTACATTGAGCACGGTTGCCCTGGCTCAGACAAGTATTACGGTCACCTTCATGATTGATGTGACGAATTACACGACCCCTATCGTTCCATCCGGTATCCGCATTGCCGGTAATTTTCAAGACAAGGGTGCCACGACCAACGGTATCCCAATGCCCAATTGGAGCCCTACCGACTCGCTCTCTGCCATGACCGATATGGGCGGCGGAGTATGGCGCAAAGTTGTGCAATTTCCTATTACCGCTTTGGGTGATTCCTTGACTTGGAAATTCGTTAACGGAAACTGGGGCGCCAACGAGGGGGCACAGTCGTTATCTAATTGCGGAATTGGGGATGGCTTCGGTGGCTTTAATCGTTCCGGCCCTATCGTTCCGGTTACAGTTAAGTTTTGCTGGGATGAGTGCACGCAGTGCGATGGCAGCAGTCCCATCATCACCTCTTCTATTCGTAGTTTGACCCAAAGCATCAAGCCTTTGTCGGTTTATCCAAACCCATTCAACGGCGAGATGAATATCAGCTACGAGACTCCCCGCTCTTCCAAGGTTTCTGTTGAAATCGTTAACCTTCTTGGTCAGTCGGTGAAGTCTTTGTTCAACGGTCAGCAAGCTGCAGGTCAGCACGAGCTGGTTTGGGATGCGACTTCGACAGCTGGTGCCAAGGTTCCATTCGGTACCTACTTCGTACGTCAGGTTGTTGATGGCAAGACCTCCGTTAAGAAGGTTATCTACAACCGTTAATCACCTTTCCAAGATTTCAAAAGAAGCCGCGGCAACGCGGCTTTTTTTTTGTTAAATTCGTCGCGTCTAAATCTCAATTTTTTGGTATGAACAAAGGTTTTGCAATGACCTTGAGGGTCCTCAAAGGATTTCTTGGTTTGGGAGTTGTGGGGATGGTATTGGTGGGCACTGTGTCCAATGCGACAGGCCAGGTGCTGCGGTCCAGTCCCCGGTTTCCAACGGATACCTCTTTGGTGACGATTGTTTACGATGCATCGCAAGGGAATGGAGCTTTGGCGGGCGTTGCTCCCCCGATTTATGCCCATACCGGAGTTATTACCAACCTTAGTACATCACCAACGGATTGGAAATACGTTCGCGGTAGCTGGGGGACGACCAACGCTCCGCTCATGACGCCCCTTGGCAACAATTTGTACAGTATTTCGTATGTGCCCAGAACCTTTTACAACGCAACAGCCAATCCTCCAGGGGTTCCAGCTTCGGAAACGATTCGTTCACTGGCTTTTGTTTTTCGGAACACAGCGGGAACGGTGGTGGGTCGTGCGGCAGATGGTTCCGATTTGTATTTGCCGCTCTATGCTGCCGGGCAATTGCATGCGGCCATTTTCAATCCATCCGGTAACAACAGCATTGTTCAACCTGGATCGGGCCTGAATTTTTTTGGGGCAGCCTCGCAGGTTTGCAGTCTATCGCTGCGGGTTAACGGTGCAGTGGTTGCGACAACGGTGGGAGATAGTTTAGGCTATGCCCTTCAATTCCCTCAGGCCGGGAATTACGAGCTGATTTTTGAGGCCGATGCAGGGGGTGCCGGTGGGGCTGTGGTGCGGGATACCACCCGTTTGGTGGCCCTGGGGAACCAAGTAGCGCAGCCGTTACCAACCGGAACGGTGGAAGGGGTTAATTATATCAACGATAGCACCGTGGTTTTGGCCTTGTACGCTCCGTTGAAGCAGCATGCCTTTGTCTTGGGGCCTTTCAATGA
>RFOZ01000021.1 GCA_009926405.1 Cytophagia bacterium | reverse complement strand
CCGTCCGTCTCGCCCGTCTTACGGCGACCGACCCGACCGTCCGTCTCGCCCGTCTTACGGCGACCGACCCGACCGTCCGGCCCGCCCGGCTCGTTCGTTTTCTGGTGATCGTCCGTCTCGCCCAACCAACGGCGATCGTCCCGTTCCCAAATCCCAGCGAATCGATCGGCTCAAGAAAAACTTGGAAGACATGGACAGGACACCGGGCCTCGACTTGGCTGCCGAGTGGAACGAATTACAGCTTCAAAACTTAACCCAGGATTTTGGTCCTGAACCCGAATCTGAACCTATCGCCAAGACCAGACCCCGAACCAAGCCCAAAGCGGGCAAATCCGGTGATTCCTTGGTTTGGCCAATGCGCGTCAATCGCTATGTGTCCCTATCAGGGCTTTGTTCAAGGCGAACCGCCGATGAGTTGATTAGCGCTGGACGGATTACCATTAACGAACAAGTTGCCGATGTTTTGGGCACAAAGGTCAATGAAGATGATGTGGTCCGTTACGACGGTGAAATATTGACCCTTCGTCGCTATGTGTATGTTTTGTTAAACAAGCCTAAGGATTATATCACCACGATGGATGATCCCGAAAATCGCCGAACCGTGATGGAATTGGTTGAAGACGCAACCAGTGAACGCATTGTTCCTGCTGGTCGCTTGGACCGTAACACAACCGGTTTATTGCTTTTGACCAACGATGGTGATTTAATTCAAAAACTGACCCACCCTTCTTCGGAAATACCCAAAATTTATGCTGTTGAGCTAGATAAACCGCTGTCTCAGAACCATTTCTCTCAAGTTTTGGAGGGCCTTCCTCTCGAAGACGGGCTGGCACGGGTGGATGCTTTGGCCTGGCCTGAACCAAGGGACAAAAAACTAGTAGGCCTTTCTTTGCATAGTGGCAAAAACAGAATTGTTCGCCGAATTTTTGAACACCTTGGTTATGAAGTTCAGCGATTGGATCGGGTTTCCTATGCTGGTCTAACCAAAAAAGACCTACCTCGGGGCCATTGGCGCTACCTAAGTGAGAAGGAAGTTCGCTTTCTCAAGGCTGGTAAGAAAGTCTTTTAAAACTTCGCCGATCCTTAGGGGTGAACGATGATTTTTTGCCTCAAAAGGCTTTGACCATGGTTATCCAAAAGGCGTAGGTGATAAGTTCCTGAAGCCAAATTCAAGCCGTTAAGGTCGAGTCGTTCTTGGAGCGAACCGGATTCCAGGTTTTGGAATGGCCATCGCTGGGCCGACTTGCCGTCCATGGTCAGGATTTCCCAGCGAGCTTGGGCGGGCGCCTCCTGCTCCCAGCGGAGGTTGATTTCATTGCGAGCGGGCTGAGGCCAGCAACGAAGTTGGCTGCGCTGAGCGATTTCGTTAACCGAGACGGTGCTCTGAGGGACGTTCAGGGTCTGCCGCACTAAACTTGTATTGCGACCCGATATACCGCAGGCATAAAAGCCAACGGTCCCGCTGCCGGAGGCTGGAGCAACCCAGTTGAAGGTCCAGGTTGACGGCGACATGCTGCTGGCTGAACGGTGGGTGACCCAGCGATTTTGGAGGATTTGAAGGGACGCTGGTACCGTCAGCGTGCCCAGAGGGCTACCGGTGGATGATTGGGCACTGAATTGAAAACCCTTGGAACCGCTACCCGAGACGGAGATGGTGATGGAATAGGTTGCTCCGGGGATATAACCCGATGCCAGGGAGGGGCTTGCGCTAATCAGCGTGCTTACCACGGTATTGGATGCTGGGCTGTGGCAACCACCGGCAGCGCACGTTGCCCCGCCCTCCGCAGGACCACCGCTTCGACCCGCCGGGGCCCCTGTGGGATTGCCAATTAAAGGGTTCAATGCATCAAGGCCAAAAGAAACAACCAAGGCGGCTGCGGCAATAGCAAGCAAATAAGGGGTTTTTTTCACGATTTTAGGATTTATATCAAAATTCAGTCAAAAGCACGAAGATTTTTATATCTTGCGCACTTAAATTTTAATTAATCATGAACGAAGGAATTGTAAAGTTCTTCAACCAGACCAAAGGTTTTGGTTTCATCCGGGAGGAGAACAGCGGCACAGAATATTTTGTGCACGCAACAGGGCTCATCGACAAAGTCCGTGAAAACGACCGCGTCAATTTTGAGCTCAAAGAAGGCCGTAAAGGTCTTAATGCTGTGAATGTCAAATTGATCCAGGAATAATCCGGACGTTGCAACCACCGCTCACCACCGCCCTTCGGGGCGGTTTTTTTTTGGGATAGAGTGGCCAAACAGCCCCCCATCGGCTCCCCATGGACTTTTTCAATTCTCTTCAAAGCCCCCCTCAAAGACTCAAAAATTAGTCTTTTGAAGGCAAAAATCCGCCCCTCGAAGAGCCTATATTTGCCGTCCTCTAAAAGCCCTCCCTAGAACAAAAGAGCTTTATCCCAGCGCCCTACCATGCGATCATCCCAGGTAAACCCTGCTCAGACCCCCCACGGCATGAAAATTTTTGCCGGCCAGGCCACTTTGGACCTTGGGGGTCGCATTGCCCAATCCTACGGGGATCCCTTGGGCGATTCTTCCCTTTTGCGCTTTTCGGACGGGGAATTTCAACCCGTCATCAACGAATCCGTTCGGGGTTGCGATGTCTTTTTGGTCCAGAGCACGTATGCCCCAGCGGATAATTTGATGGAATTACTCTTGATGATTGATGCCTGCAAGCGGGCATCTGCTCATTATATCACGGCGGTGATTCCATATTTTGGTTTGGCTCGTCAGGACCGGAAGGACAAACCAAGGGTGCCCATAGGGGCCCGATTGGTCGCCGATATGCTCGGAGCAGCCGGGGTGACCCGGGTCATGACCATGGATTTACACGCTCCTCAGATTCAGGGCTTCTTCAATGTCCCTTTCGATCATTTGGACGCAAGTACGATTTTTGTTCCTTATGTCAAATCCCTGAAATTGAATCAGGTTGCAATTGCTGCTCCCGATATGGGGGCCGCTGCCCGGGCGAAGTTTTTTGCCTCTCACCTGGATTGCCCCATCATTGTCTGCGATAAAACCCGAGCCCGAGCCAATGTTGTTGCCAAAATACAGGTCATAGGGGACGTCAAAGGCAAGGACGTTGTCATTGTTGATGACCTGGTTGATACGGCCGGTACCATCGTGATGGTCGCTGATCAATTAATGCGCAAAGGAGCCGCCTCGGTTCGGGCCGTTTGCACCCACGGTGTCTTGTCGGGGGAAGCCACGGCTCGTATTCAGGATTCCGCCCTAACGGAATTGGTAATTACCGATACGATACCATTGCGCACATCTACTTCCAAAGTCAAAGTCTTGTCGGTAGCTGATCTTTTTGCACAGTCCATTCGGAGTGTTCGCGAATTTTCGTCCATTAGTCATTTGTTTGAAGTCAAAGTCAAATCCCATTAACAAATCACCATTAACATCTCAATAACATCCATCAACTAAAACCCCCATCACTAAAATCCAAACGCTATGAAATCGATCAATTTGAGCGGTTCTCTTCGAGAGAACGTAGGGAAGTCTGATTCGAATCAATTGCGTGCAGAAGGCAAGGTACCTTGCGTATTGTACGGCAATGCGGCTTCACAATCTCATTTCTGGGCCCATGCCTATGATTTGAAATCTGTCCTGTTCACGCCTGAAACGTTCAAAGTCATGCTTGACTTGGACGGCAAAACCCATACATGTGTTGTAAAGGAAGCCCAGTATCATCCGTTGAACGGCGCCATGCTCCACGTGGACTTTATGCTTCTGGATTCCAAGAAGGCGGTCAAACTGAACCTGCCCTTGGAATTTGTTGGAACCTCTCCCGGGGTCCGGGCCGGCGGCAAATTCGCATCGCGTATGCGTTCCATTACCGTGAAGGGTTTTCCGGATCAACTGCCTGCTTCGGTCAAGGTGGATATTTCCAAAATGGAATTGGGCGGTGTCGTCCGGGTGAAGGATATTGTTGCGGATGGTTTCACCCTGGTTGCTGCGCCGAACAATCCAGTTGCTGCTGTGACCATACCGCGCGCCATGAAGGGCGCCGTTGCCGAAGCTTCCAAATAATTCTACCTTTCGCTTGGCGGAGGGGGGATGATGACCCCGTGAATAGGTAAACACCTTCAACAGGCACCCATGAAGTTCCTGCTTTTTGGCCTGGGGAATCCCGGTTCAGAATACGCTGAAACGCGCCATAATGTAGGCTTTATGGTCTTGGATCGCCTACGAAAGGAGTTGAGTTCGGCCGATGATTTTGCCAGTGGGCGCTATGCATCGGTGTGCAACGCTCGGCATGCCGGCAAGCAGTTCGTTTTGGTCAAGCCACAGACCTACATGAACCTGTCAGGTCAGGCGGTTCGCTATTGGATGCAGACCGAAAAAGTGGACGCTGAACGCATCTTGGTCATTACCGATGATTTGAGTTTGCCTTTCGGACAAATTCGGCTTCGCGCTTCTGGCAGTGCCGGTGGGCACAATGGTTTGGGGCATATTGAAACGGTCCTTGGTAACAACCAATACCCTCGATTACGCGTGGGGATTGGTCGCGAATTTGCGCCGGGTCGTCAATCCGACTATGTTCTGGCTCCTTTTGGGAAGACGGAGCAGGAAACCCTACCTGACTTGTTGGAACGTTGTTCCAAAGCCGTTTTGGCCTGGGCCCTTCGGGGCTTGGGTCCGGCGATGAACGAGTTCAATCGCTCCTAACAAACCTTGCAGCGAAGGTTCAGCCGGCCGTTGAGGTATCCGCTTAACGAGTCGCCCACCTGCACAGGGCCTACCCCGGCCGGAGTTCCCGTGTAGATCATATCCCCCATTTTGAGGGTGAAGTATTTGGAAACAAAGGCAATGATTTCGGCAAAATTGAAAAGCATCTCCGACGTATGGCCGCTTTGACGAACTTCGTCGCCGATTTGCAGGGTGAATCCGTATCCTTGTTCGAGCGCTGCTGGATCGGTTTCCTGCCATTCGCCCAAGATAGCCGAACCATCAAACCCTTTGGCCAATTCCCAGGGGAGGCCTTTGTTTTTTAGTTGTTCCTGAAGGCTACGTGCTGTGAAATCAACCCCCAGGGCAACGCGGTCCACATAGGACAAGGCGAATTTAGGCTGTATGTGTCGTCCATTGCGTCCAATTCGTAACACAATCTCTATTTCATGGTGAACATCTCCCAAGTGATCCGGGAGAAAAAAAGGTTTTCCATCACGAACCAAGGCGGTTTCTGGCTTCATAAAAACCACCGGTTCTGTTGGACGGGGATTGTTTAATTCCCGCGCATGTTCATCGTAATTACGTCCTATGCAAATAATCTTCATGTTGTTGCATTTTTTTTAAGGTCCACTTAGCCAGTTCCTCGAGGTAGGCATGATCCGCATCAAAAGGCACGCCCGCTTGTCGATATACTTCGTTAATTGACACAGTGTTACCAAGGGCCAGGGCTTTGCGGTAGGCGGCAAGCCCATGGATTGGATTGTTGGTGCTGTTTCGCCATACACCCAGGGCTCCAATTTGGGCAAAGCCGTATTCGATATAATAAAAGGGCATTTCGAATAAATGCAATTGGCCTTGCCATTGGTAATCCATCCAATCCTCCAGTCCGCTCCAATCCACTACCGGGCTGGTGTATTGGGACAAGAGGTTTTGCCATGCTTTGCTGCGATCGTTCCTAGAATGCCCAGGATGCGTGTACATCCAATGTTGGAAGGCATCGATACAGGCAATCCAGGGGAGCACACCCAGGGCGCGTTGAATTTGTTCATGGCAGGCGCGGTGCCTGTCCTCGTCGATTCCAAAAAAATGCGGATAGGCAGCCATGCTCAGCAATTCCATGCTCATGGAAGCCAGCTCGGCGGTTTCGGAAGGGGTTTGACGGTACACATTCAATCGCAAGGGGTGGACCAAAAAAGAATGCACCGCATGACCGCCTTCGTGCATCATGGTTTCCAGGTCTTCCATGGAACCGGTGGCGTTCATGAATACAAAGGGAGCCCCGCTTTCCATCATGGGGTAATTGTAACCACCAGGGGCTTTGCCTTTGCGTGATTCCAAATCAAAGCGACCCATGCGGTCCATGGTCGAAAGGCAATCCCCAAAAAAGGGATCCAGCTGTTGAAAGGCGGCAATGCTTTTTTGAATCAAATCTTTTTGGCCTTCAAAGGGGTGGAGGGGTTTTAGACCCGCGGGGAGTGCTTTGAGATCCCAAGGCCGCAAGCGGTCCAGGCCATTAATCAAGGCTTTGTTATGGTCAATATGCTCTTTGAGCGGCATGAAGGAATCACGGACCGATTGATGAAAGGTTTCGCATTCTTCAACACCGTATTCAAAGCGATTCAGCTCGCGGAACCGATAATCCCTGTAATTGGCAAAACCAGCGTTGAGGGCTACGCGGTGTCGAAGATCCAACATGCGGTCCATGAGATCTTGCAGATCTTCGCTGATCTTGGCCCTTGCATCCATGATGAGGCGATACACGGCTTCGCGTTGGGTCCTGTCGGAGGATTTGAGGAGATTCTGCGCCTGGGGTAGGGTGTATTCTTGACCTCCGTAGACGATGGTCAGGCTCCCTGTTTTGGCGGCGTATTGGGTTTCGAGGCCTTTGAGTTCCGTTTGCAGGGGGATATTCGCTTCGCGGTATAATTCCCGCGCGTTGCGGACCATTCGAAGGAGCCGATCAAAGCCTGGTTCGTGGTAAGAGTCCAACCCGGGGTAGGCGAGCATTTTGGCATTGAGGGCATCGTCCAAGGGGGCAATCTTCGGGTAGATTTCCTGGACAAAAAACTCATAAGCCTTCCTTTTGTCGGTGTTTTCGGTATCGCAACTCAACGCCACATACAACCAAGCTTGATGTTCGTCCAGGCAGGATTCCAATTCCGATCGGTCTGCCAGCCATTGAGCGAATTTTGAGTGCTCGTCCTGGCTTACGGAAGGTTGCGATTCCAACCCCCCATTCCAATCCGTGTTAAGAAGCTGATTGTAATAGGGTTCAATAAGATCAAAGGAGGTCGGTTGGAAATCCGAAGGCACAAAACCTCGTTTTTTGATTAATTCCACAACGATAGGGTTAGCAATGGTTGGATTAAGAACAGGGTTCGCAATCGTTGGATTAACGATAGGCCATGCGTGAAACGCGACGCAGGAACCAACGACGACGGACGGTGTTGCGTTCGGCGATATAATACATGGCCGGTAAAAGAATCAGGGTAATCAGGGTCGAAAAGGTCAGGCCAAAAATGATGGTCCAACTCAGGGGGCCAAAGAAGGCCACCTGGTCACCGCCCAGGTAGAGGTGGGGTTCAAAGCGGGCGAACAACCCCGGAAAATCAATGTTAAGGCCCAAAGCCAGAGGCACTAAACCCAGGACGGTGGATGCGGCGGTTAGAAAAACCGGTGCCAGTCGAATTTTCCCGGCCTGCACAATGGCTTCCCGCAGGGGTATTCGTTGTTCTTTGCGTATCAAATCGATGAACTCTACGATAAGGATGCCGTTTTTGACCACAATCCCGGCGAGTGCTACAATTCCGATGCCGGTCATAATAATGGACATGGTCATGCCCGTTATAACATATCCCAAAAGGACACCAATAATCGATAAGAGGATTTCGGATAAAATCATCAGCGTTCGGTTCATGGAATTGAATTGGAACATCAAAATCATGAAAATCAGGCCTATGGATATCATTAATGCGTTGGAAAGAAAACTTCCGGCTTCGGCTTGCTCCTCTTGCTCCCCGGTCATACGGATTCCGGTGCCTTCGGTGGCCTCAAAACCCTTGAGCGCTTCGTTGATGGAAGCCACCACTTGGTTTGGGGTAAAACCACTGAGGACATTGGAGCTGAGAGTCACCACTCTTTTTTCGTTTTTGCGTTTGATGCTACCCAGTGAAGAGGTGTACTCGATGTTGGCAACAGCCGATACCGGTAATTGACGAACCGCACCGCCGGCATTCATGTCACGGAAGGTGATACGGGCGTTCAGCAAACGGTTCAAGTCTTCGCGGTCAACCCGTGAATAGCGTAGTTGGATAGGGATTTCGTCGTTGTTGCTCCTGAACTTGCTGGCTTCCTTGCCGAAAACGGCTGAACGAATTTCAGAGCCAATTTGGGCGGTGCTGACCCCTTCGCGTTGGGCCCTTTCGCGGTCAATGCGGACCAATAACTCTGGCTTGCTCCGTTCCAAGTCAATCTTGAGTTCCTCCACCCCGGCGATATTGCAGGAATCCAGGTAGGCTTTGAGAGCCTGGGCGTTCTGGCCCAGGACTTTGAAGTCCTGCCCTGTGACTTCAATGTTAATGGGTTTGCCGGTAGGGGGTCCGCCTCGTTCCTGGTCCACCGCGATTTCGACACCGGGTATGCCCTTAATGCGGGCACGGATCGAGTCCAACAAGGGCAAGGTTCGCATGCCGTCGCGATCTCCAAAGGCGATAAAGGCCACGGTGACTTTGCCTTTGTGGGGGGCAACCGATTGGTCCCGATCCATGGGATCCCCGGCGCCGATGGCAACATTGGTCACCACCGATTCAACCAAAGGATTGCGGGGCCCCAAAACATCCATGACTTTGGTTTCGACCAGTTGCGTCAAGGAATCGGTGACTTCGGCTCGTGTTCCGATGGGGGTGTTCAAATAAACATAGACAAAATTGGGCTCTCCGGTCGGAAAGAAGGCGATTTTGACCCGACCGCTGTTCACCGAAAGCCCGGTGAGCACAAAACTAAGCAGAAGCAATCCAACGGTTCCCACCATCATATAAGCCGGACGCCGGCCTTGCAGGCACCATCGAAGAAGTTGCTCGTATTTGTCTTGTACCGAAGGCCAGGTATGATTCTGAAACCTTTCAATCATTGGACCAAGGACGATTCGGTTAATCCATAACAACGGAACGATAAATAAAACAAAATTCGCAAGGCCGGGGGAACCGGCCAGGTGCAGGATGATGCCGAATACGGCGAAGACGACCGAGGCTATTAGAAGACTACGGTGTGATCGGGTTTTCTGGGTTTGGATTTCCTCGGGGGTTTCCGGCTCTGCTTTCATGAACTGCACGGCAAAGACCGGATTTATGATGTAGGCCACCAGCAAGGAGGACAAAAGGGTTAGAATCAGGGTCACGGGCAGGAAAAACATGAATTTGCCCACGATGCCATCCCAGAAAGCCAACGGCATAAAGGGGGCCACGGTGGTGAGGGTCCCGGCAAGGACTGGCATGAAGACTTCGCCTGCGGCCATTTTGGCAGCCGTAACAATGTTTCTTCGGCCTCGATCAAAGAGTCGGTGGGTGTTTTCGATAACCACAATGGCATCATCGACAATAACCCCCAAGGCCATCAACAAGGCAAAGAGCACGATCATGTTCATGGTGAAGCCCAGGCTGGGCATGAACATAAAGGCCAAGAACGACGAAACCGGAACAGAAAGTCCCACAAACATGGCGTTGGTGGTTCCCATAAAGAACATCAGAACCAGGGTGACCAGGACAAAGCCAATAATAATGGAATTGGTCAAGTCGTTCACGGTGGTCCGCGTAACACGGCTTTGATCCCCGGAGATTGTGATCTTGAGGTCGCTTGGTAGGATGGATTTGGCCTCTGAAATCAAGGCGTTGATATCATCGGATGCCTGAATGAGGTTTTCGCCGGAGCGTTTGATAACATTGAGCGTTATAACCTTCTGTCCGTTAAGGCGGGCATAGCTTTGTTTGTCTTTGTAACCGTCGGTAACTTTTGCGATGTCTTTGAGGAAGACCGACGACCCGTTCATCGAGGTCACAACCAGGTCGCCCAGCTCGCTAACCGATTGGAATTCACCAAGAATCCGTATGCTTCGTTGCTTGTCCCCGGTGTTGATGTTACCACCCGACATGGTCATGTTTTCAAAGCGTATGGTCCGCTCGATATCATCCATGGTCATTTTGGCGGCCTGCAATTTGAACATGTCCACATCGACCTGAATTTCACGGTCCAAGGCGCCGACCATATCGACCCGGTTGATGCCCTTAACGTCCTCGATTCTGTCTTTGAGATCGGTGGCGTATTTTTTGAGTCGATCCAAGTCAAAAGGTCCCGAAATATTCACAAAAAGAATGGGAACCTCCGAAATGTCCAATTCCATAACGCGGGGATCTTGGGGCAGGTCTTTGGGCAAGTCGGTGCGGGCTTTGTCCACCGCATCCTTGACTTTTTGTTTGGCGGCCGAAACCGAAACATCGGTGCCAAATTCAACCACGACATTCGCAAAGTCCTGTTGGGAATTGCTGGTCATTTTTTTGACGCCGGACAGGGTCCCCAGTTGCTTTTCCAAGGGCCTGGTGACCAGGTTTTCCATGTCCGCAGGCGATGTGCCCGGGTACACCGTGGTCACAAAAAAGGTGGGAACCACCACCTCAGGGAATTGTTCCTTGGGTATCGAATTGTAAACCGAAAGTCCGGCGAGTGTTATAATAACAGTCAGAATGAAAACCGTGATTCGGTTATCAATGGCCCAACTGGTGGGCTTGAATTCTTTGAATGAGCTCATGGCAGGGTGATGGCTTGGCCGTCGTTAAGGTCGTTGTAACCGGTGGTGATGATGCGATCTCCGGCTTGGAGACCTTTTAAAATTTCTGTTTCGATGCCGTTGGAACGGCCGGGGGTTACCGAGACCCTCGAAGCCTTGAGGCTTGTTCCTTCGCCTCGGACGACCATCACAAAGGTCCCTTCATCGGAGTTCTGCAAAAGATTAACCGGGATTTTTAGGGCCTTGTTGGTGTTATAATCGTTGATTTTCATGCCAACAATCATGTTGGGACGGTACAAACCCTCTCGGTTGTTCAGGGGCACTTCGGCCCGGAAGGTTCGGTTTAGAGGGCTGATGGAGCGAGCTACGTAGGCAATGCGTCCTTGGGCGCTCAGGTTAAGGTCTTTGAATTCCAAGTCCACCGAAGCCCCTTCACGGACCCGGCTAACATAGCTTTCCGAAAGGTCCGTAACAACGCGCAGGTCGTTGAAGTTGACAACACGTACAGCCGGCATGCCCATAGCGGTCGATTGCCCCAGTTTGAGGTAAACCTGGTCCACCGTTCCGTTCACCGGCGCCTTGATACGCGTCATGTCCAGCTGCGATTCAACCGTAGCTAAACGCCGTTCCAGGCTTTCTTTTTGGTTTTTGGCGTTGAGGTATTGAATCTCCGAACCGATGTTTTGTTTCCAGAGATTGGATTGTTTGGTATAGAGTTGTTTAGCGAAATCCAGTTGACCCTTAATCTCCTCGATGCTTTGAAGAAGGACGGTTTGGTCCATTTCAGCCAGGACTTGGCCTTTGGAAACCTTTTGCCCTTCTTTGACTTTGATGTTACGAACCACACCCATGCTCTCGGCCGTTACCTCAATGCTTTGGCGGGCATCGACAGTGCCTTGAACCTCAACCCAGGTGCGGAAGGGGCCTTCTTCCAAGGTCAGCGCCTGGACCAATTTGGTTTTGGCCTCCGATGTGGATATGGCGCCTGTTGTTCCGCCGCTTCGGCGTATTTCTTGTTGTAGTTTTTGGATTTCGGCTGTAATGCGAGCCTGTTCGGCTTGGAGGACTTTGAGACGACTGGCCGGATCGTTGGCTTTTTCTTCTGCGCAGGAAGCCAAAAGGCCGGCACCGAGGCTTAGGGTCAGGGCCCAAATCAACAAAGTTTGGAATGTTCTTGGATGGCGGTGTGAAACCGTTTTGAAAGGGTTAATGGGGGCAGATTTCATGAATTTCAAGGTTTGTCGTGGTTGAATTTTATTCGTTGGTACCGGTGAGTTTGCCACTGGCTTTGAGGTAATCGACTTTGGCGATATAGTATTCGTAGAGGCTGTTGAAGTAGGCGGCTTGGGCTTCGCGGTAACCGGCTTCGGCCTGGATCACCTCGAGGTTGGAACCGACTCCTTCGCGGTATTTGATGCGGGTGGTCTGCAGGATTTCGAGGCTTAGATTCTGGTTGGCGTCTTGTTGTCGTAGCGAGGACAAGGCATTTTGGATGGCGGTCCTGGCCTGATCTTGTTGGAGGGCCGATGCCTGTAGGAAGTTCATGAGGACCCGCTGGTTTTTGATTTTTTCAATCCGCTTTTGTTGAAGCTTGTATTTTTTGTTAAAAGAATCAAAAACATACCAATTAATTCCGATTCCAACGGAACCGTAGGCAAACCAATTTCCTCCGGGGTCCAGGACTTTGTTGAATTCACCGGCTCCGGCCAGGGCACCTCGTTGAACCTGCAAACCTACCGAGGGCAGGTATCCTGCTTTTAGATTCTTGATTTCCAGGTCATTGCCTTTGATTTGCAAGTCAAGGAGGGCTGCCTCGGGGCGGGCTTTAAAGGCCTCCAGCTGGGTATAGGTTGGGGGAACTTGTTCGGCAACCAACGAGGGAATATTCTCCAAGCGATCGGTCAAGATGAGGGTATCTCCCAGCGGGTATCCCATTTGGAATTTGAGGAGTTGAAGGGATAGGTAACGAATTTGTTTGATTTTAGCCGCCTCGGTCGCTAGTTGGTTCCGTTGCAATTCGACTCGTTGCACATCAAGGCGTTCAATGAGTCCGTTTTGTAACATGATTTGCATTTCTCTTAAACTGGAGTCCAGACGCATCAAGCTTGCTTCCAATAATTCGTTTCGGTGTTGCCCAACCAAAACGCCGTAGTAGGCTTTTTGGACGTTTTCAGAGATTTGGGCATCGGTCATTTCCCTGTTTTTGACTGCAATCTGACGATAGGTTTGGGCCGCTTTGAGGCCAACGAGGTAGGAGCCATCAAAGAGTAATTGGGTCAACGTCAAGTTCGCATTTCCACCGTATTGGGGCTGGAATTCAAGAGCAACCGGTCCAGGAGGGGCATCGGGGTTGAACAACTGCCCGTTGGGAATGATGACTTTTTGGATAATAAAGTTGTCGGTTAAACCGTAGGTCGCCCGGATTTGAGGCAGACCAATGGAGGTTATTTCGCGTATTCTGGCACCAGCAGACTCAATATCATCGACAGCATTCAGGGAGCTGTGATGGTGGTCCAATCCGAACTGAATGGCTTGGCTTAGACTCATGCGTTGACCCTCGGGTGTTTTGGGAGACTGAGCCACGGATGCAAGCGATCCCAGTAGCAGCAGCGTGAGTAACAAGATTCGTTTCATGGGTTGAATCATGGAAGGGTTGGGTTGAGAAGGGTTTGGGCTTTGCTCCAGGTGCTCAGGCCCTTGGGGGTTGCGATTCCGCGGACAAAAACATCTTGAATGGTTTCAAAAACCTTGGGTAGGGGCTTGTTCAGGTGACTGAATACCAAGGGATCCAAAAGAAGGTTGGTGTGTTGTAAGTGCATGATGCTTACAATTTCGGAATCCAAATCCGCGCGGAATAGGCCTTCGCGTTGCCCCCGTTCGATGAGGCGTTTGAAGATTCCTGCCATTTCGACTTGCCGATAGCGCTCTAGCTCGTTCCAAAGTTCCGGGTAGGATTTTTGGAGGTCAAAGAGCATGGTAGGAGTGAGGTTGCGCATTTTTTCGAGACCGGTTGCAGCCATCCGCAAGAGGTTCTCGACTGCGTTGCGGCTGCTTTGTTCCAAGGCTTGCATTTCGCTCCGGTGTTCCTCCAAAAAACTACCCAATACACGGTGAACCAGAATTTTTTTGTCCGAGTAGTGTTCGTAGATGGTTTTTTTGGAACAACCCAATTGCCTGGCCAGCTCGTCCATGGTCATGCTCTTGAGGCCATAGCGGAAAAAGAGTTCCCTAATTTGGGGGATATGTAGGGGTCCTAGGGACATAAGGAGGGGCGAAGGTATGGAAACTTTGGAAACCAAAAAAGTTTTCAAGGTTAAATTTTTTTCTCCCTAACTTGGGCCATGCAAAGGTCATCGGCCGAAGATTCGGAACCAGGGTACCCCGAAACAGGGCCATCGACCACGGCTTGGCTGGATGTTCGGTCGCCCGGTGAATTCGCTGCTGGACATATTCCAGGAGCCTTTTCTTGGCCACTTTTATCGGATTCAGAACGCCATCAGGTCGGCCTTTGTTTCAAAAACAGAGGTTCGGCAGAAGCCATTGAATTGGCGTGGCTCTATGTAGGTCCCAAGATTCCCTGGTTGCTCCAATCCCTGCATGCTCTTTCTGAAACGGCCGGCATTGGCCCTACGCGGCCTTGGACGGTTTATTGCTGGAGGGGTGGACAGCGTTCGATGGGTATGGAGATGTTGGTGCGGCAGGCGGGGTATCCGGTTCAGCGGTACGCGGGCGGTTACAAAGCCTGGCGGGGCCGCATGCCAGCTTTGTGGGGACAACCTTGGCGTTGGTTTATCCTGGGCGGTCGCACCGGTTCGGCCAAAACCGAGGCACTGCACGACTTGGCCGTTGCCGGTCACCAGGTTTTGGATTTGGAAGGCCTGGCCGGTCACAAAGGTTCCGCCTTTGGGAACCTGGACCAGGTTCCCCAACCCACCCAAGAACATTTTATGAATCGTTTGGCCCAGGTACTTGATGGTTTTGATCCGGCAAAGCCGGTATGGGTCGAGAGCGAAAGTCGACAGATTGGTTCTCTCCATTTGCCCGATGAATTGTACCAGGCCATGCAGCGAGCGCCGTATTTTCGCCTGAATCGCAGCATGGATTTCAGGATACGTAATTTGTTATCAAACTACGGGGCAGCCGATCCTGCGCTGCTCAGGGAGGCTTTTTTGAAAATCGAACGTAAGATGGGCCCTCAGCATTGCCGTACCGCGGTGCATTGTCTGGACCTGGGACAATTGGAGGAGGCCGCTCGCTTGGCCCTGACTTATTACGACCGTACCTACGATTATGCTTTTGGTCAGCGACCATGTCCGGATTGTACTGTGGAACTTCGCAGCGATGCCACCGGAATACGTCTGATTAGCCTTCTTATCAAAGCTGGACAACGGGTTTTTGGGCATTCAATCATGACAGAGGCATGAGTCCGTTGGCCTCAGAACCTCTGCGTTTGACGCAGCGTGCCCGCGCTTCGGGTTGTGGTTGCAAGATGCCCCCTGCCCAATTAAAATCATTGTTAGAGGGTTTGGAACACTCCACGCACCCGGAGGTCTTGGTGGGTTTTGAGCATGGCGACGATGCCGCGGTGCTTCGTTTGCCGGGGTCAAATCAACTTTTGTTATCGACGGTCGATTTTTTTAGCCCCATCGTGGACAATCCCTACGATTTTGGTCGGGTGGCTGCCGCGAATGCTTTGAGCGATATCTACGCCATGGGCGGTCGGCCTTGTTTGGCTTTGGGGCTCTTGGCTTGGCCGGTTGAGGAATTGGGCATGGCATCGGCCTCGGAGGTTATGCGTGGTGCCCAAGATCTTTGTGCTGAGGAGGGTGTGCCCTTGGCCGGGGGTCACAGCATCGTGGCATCCGAGCCTTTTTTTGGGTTGGCGGTTCAGGGTTTGGTGGCTGAAGATCATCTCAAAACCAACCGTGGTGCCCGTGCCGGGGATTTGTTGTATTTGACCAAACCATTGGGCAGCGGGATTATGGCCGCCGCCCTTCGGCAGGGACTTTTGGAGACGCCTGATTATTATGGACTTTTGGAGCAATTATCGGTCGTCAACCGGGTGGGCGCCACTTTGGCCTTGCTGCCCGAGGTGCATGCCATGACTGATTTGACTGGATTTGGTCTATTGGGTCATGCGCTTGAGATGTTAGAACCGGGTGTGGGTTTGGGGTTGTGGACGGATCGTGTTCCATTGTTGGTGGGTCTGGAACATTATTTACAAAAGCGCATCCTACCGGACCAATGTTATCGCAATTGGCAGCATGTAGAAGCCAATGTCAAGGGTATGGAAGGAGAAGATTTTGCTTGGCTATGCGATCCCCAAACCAACGGTGGTTTGTTGGTGGCGGTGGATCCCGATGCAGCGGTCAAATTAGAAGCTGTGTTGGAAGCGGCTGGCGTACGGACGGCCTGCATCGGTTGTTTCACCGAGGACCATGAAGGAATTCGCTGCCTCAAGGCCGTACCTTCGGCCTCAACATGAGCGAAGAATCCGGATTTGATCAGTTTGGGCTGCACCCCGATGTGCTGGATGGTTTGGCAGCCATGGGTTTCAAAAAACCGAGCCCTGTTCAGGAGCAAGCCATCCCCCTGGTCTTGGAGGGGAAAGACCTGATTGCTTGCGCCCAAACCGGGACCGGCAAAACAGCCGCCTTTGTTTTGCCCCTGATTGACCATCTGATTTCTCAGGAAAAGCGCCATCTCAGCGCTCTGATTCTAACCCCAACGCGGGAATTGGCCTTGCAAATTGATCAGCAAATCGAAGGTCTTTCCTATTACAGCCCTATTTCATCCATCCCCATTTACGGAGGTGGGGACGGCGCTCTCTGGGACCAACAGCACAAGGCTCTGCGCCATGGTGCCGACCTGGTGGTGGCCACCCCCGGGCGTCTTTGGTCCTTTATGGCCACGGGTAATTTCAATTTTGACAGCTTACGATATTTGGTATTGGACGAAGCCGACCGCATGCTGGATATGGGTTTCATGGAGGATATTATGCGTATCGTGGCCCGATTGCCCAAGGATCGCCAAACCCTGATGTTTTCGGCCACGATGCCCGATCGAATTCGCCTACTGGCCAAAAGCATCCTTCGGGACCCGGCCCAGGTGAACATCGCCGTATCCCGTCCGGCCGACAAAATTGAGCAAATGGCTTTCAAAGTAATGGACCCCCACAAGTTGCAGGTCCTGACGGCTTTGTTAGAGGAATTCCCTTTCCGTTCAGCCTTGATTTTCTGTTCATCCAAAGAAAAAGTCAAGCAGCTACATCAAACCCTTCGAAAAGCCGGGGTCATGAACGAGGCTTTTCACTCCGATTTGGATCAGAGTGCCCGAGAAACCCTGATGCGGGCTTTCAAAGCCGGTCGTTTACCTGTATTGGTGGGCACCGATGTCTTGTCTCGCGGGATTGATGTGGACAATATTGATTTGGTGATCAATTACGATGTTCCTCCGGACCCCGAGGATTACGTGCACCGCATTGGTCGTACCGGTCGTGCCGAACGCAACGGTCGTTCGATGACCATGGTCAACCCTATGGACCTTCGACGTTGGAAACGAATCGAGGAATTGGTAGGTCGCAGCCTACCTTGGACGGAACGACCTTGGTGCGGATGGACCGAATCACCCGCTAAATCGGCTGGAAGTGGTGATAACCGCGGGAGCCGTCCGCCCCGGAAGGCGGGTTATCGCCCCAACCGCAACAAGAAATAATCTTAGCGGCCGCCGCCACCGCCAGGTTTAGCTACCGCAGGCTTCGCAGGCATCCGGGTTGTCCAAGGAACAGGCCACCTGGGCTAAAGCTTCGTCTTTGTTGAGCAAGGAAGTGGTGATAGGGGCTGATCCAACAACTTGTGGGGCCGTTGCAGGTATGGCCGCTTGGACCGCCGGTGCTGGCTGCACCTGCTGACTATCCAAAGTGAATTTAACGGCGTTGACCGCCGCTTTGGTACGCAGGTAGTACATGCCGGTTTTGAGGCCTGCTTTCCAGGCGTAAAAGTGCATGGAGGTTAGTTTTGCAAAATTCGCACTGGTCATGAAGATGTTCATGCTCTGGCTTTGGCAGATATAGGCCCCACGCCCGGCGGCCATATCAATAATTGCTTTTTGGGAAATTTCCCAGGCTGTTTTGTAGAGGACTTTGAGGTGATCGGGGATTTCCGGAATGTTTTGGACCGAGCCGTTTTGGGCGATGATTTTGTTTTTGAGGTCCAAGGACCAGATTCCTGCATCAATTAAATCCCGTAGGAGGTGCTTGTTGACCACCACAAATTCACCACTAAGCACCCGGCGGCTGTAGAGATTGGAGGTGTAAGGTTCAAAACACTCGTTGTTACCCAGAATTTGGCTGGTAGAGGCCGTTGGCATGGGGGCGAGCAAAAGGCTGTTTCGCACACCGTGCTGGGCGACCTGGGCCTTGAGACCGGCCCAGTCCCAACGATTGCTCGGCTGAACCCCCCACATATCGTATTGAAAAATCCCTTTGGAAACCGGAGAACCTGCATAACTCTCGTAGGGTCCGTGCTCTTTGGCCAACTCCATGGAAGCTGTCATGGCCCCGAAATAAATGGTCTCAAAAATTTCGCGATTGAGGGTCGCGGCCTCCTCGGACTCGAAGGGATAGCGCATGGTGATAAAGACATCGGCCAACCCTTGGATTCCGATTCCGATCGGTCGATGCCTGAAATTGGAATTTCGGGCTTCGGGAACCGGGTAATAATTGATATCGATAATCCGATTAAGGTTCCGGGTGATGGTTTGGGTTATCTCGAAGAGTTTGTGGTGATCAAAAGTCAAATCAGGTTGGATAAACCGAGGTAAGGCAATAGAGGCCAGGTTGCAAACCGCCACTTCATCGGGGGATGTGTACTCAACGATTTCGGTACAAAGGTTGCTGGATTTGATCGTGCCAAGGTTTTGTTGGTTGCTTTTGCGGTTGCAAGCGTCCTTGTAGAGCATGTACGGGGTCCCGGTTTCGATTTGGGATTCCAGAATGGCAAACCAGAGGTCTTGAGCCTTGATGGTTTTGCGAGCTCTTTCTTCTTTTTCGTAGCTTAGGTACAAAGCGTCAAATTCTTCGCCCCAGCACTCGTGAAGACCAGGGGCTTCGTTCGGGCAAAAGAGGGACCATTCTCCGTTTTGCTCCACCCTTTTCATGAACAAGTCCGGGATCCAAAGGGCATAGAAAAGATCACGAGCCCTGAGTTCCTCTTTGCCATGGTTCTTTTTGAGCTCCAGAAAGTCAAAAATATCGGCGTGCCAAGGTTCCAGGTAAATGGCGAACGAGCCTTTGCGCTTGCCACCGCCCTGATCGACATAGCGTGCCGTATCGTTGAAAACACGAAGCATGGGCACGATCCCGTTGGAGGTCCCGTTGGTTCCCTTGATGTAGGAACCTGTCGCCCGAAGGTTGTGGATGCTGAGTCCTATACCCCCGGCGCTCTGGGAGATTTTGGCCGTTTGTTTGAGGGTATCGTAAATTCCGTCAATGGAATCATCCTGCAACGAAAGCAAGAAGCAACTGGATAATTGGGGCTTGGGGGTTCCAGCGTTGAACAGAGTCGGGGTGGCGTGGGTGAACCAACGTTCGCTGAGCAATTCGTAGGTATGCAGAGCGGAAGCGATGTTTTCCTTGTGAATGCCAACGGCCACTCGCATCAGCATGTGCTGCGGTCTTTCGACCACCTTGCCGTCAATTTTGAGCAAATAGGAGCGCTCCAAGGTTTTGAATCCAAAATAATCGTACTCAAAATCCCTCGAGTAGATAATCGCTGAGTCCAAGGCTTCGGCATGGGCCTCGATGACTTCCATCACATCGTTGGCAATCAAGGAGGCCGGAGCCGAGGTGACCGGGTCGGTGTAGCGGTGTAAATCCCGCATGGTTTCGCTGAACGATTTCTTGGTCTCTTTGTGGAGGTTGGAAATGGCAATGCGAGCGGCTAAAACGGCGTAATCCGGATGGGCCGCCGTGAGGGCCGCGGCTGTTTCAGCGGCTAAATCGTCCAATTGCACCGTACTCACCCCATCGTACAAACCGTTAATGACCTTTTTGGCCACTTCAACGGGCTGAACATGCCGGGGGTCCAATCCATAGCACAGGCGCTCAATCCGGGTCGTGATTTTGTCGAATTTGACTTCTTCGCGTCGTCCGTCTCGT
>RFOZ01000003.1 GCA_009926405.1 Cytophagia bacterium | reverse complement strand
AGAATTTCCAATCCAACCGATTCCATGAATCCACTGATGACTTGCTGTTCCCATTGAATTTTGGGAATTCCGCTTTCGTCAAAAATTTCTTCGAAATCAACCAACAAAAAACTAGCCCCGGGTCGGTAAGCAATGTTACCGTTGGTCTTTTTAAAATAAGCTTCGGTGGATAGACTCCAGGATTTTTGGGGCAGGTCCAGGGAATAGCCCAAGGCAATTTGTCTTGAAAATTGAGGGCCTACTTTTTCGTTGGCCGGTACCCACAGGTCCGTCGGAAGGCCGGTACCCGAATTGGAAAGCAAGTGCAGGTACTGGTTCATTTCGGTATAGGCAGCCTTGATCGATTGATTCTCTCCCAAAAGATAACGGGCGGCTATCCGTGGTTCGGGACGGGCGTAGGTTTTGGTTCCGGCCGTAAAGGTGGAAACGCGCAGACCGGGGTGCAGCAGCCATCGATCGCTCAACCTCCATTCATCTTCAACATAAAGTCCGCTTTCAAGGGAATATTCACGGGCCACTCTATCAAAATTGAAATCCGGTGCCAAAGAATTCTTGAGTACAAAGGCGGTTGGAATAAAGGTGTGGCGAATGGATTGGAAGCCTGCTTTTATTTTGTGTTCCGGAACAGGAAGCCAATCCAAGTCCACCTTGACGCCGATATCCCGGATGGTTGAATTGTAGCGGAGATCAAAAACCTCGTTGCCTTCGTTGGATTTCAGTTGCACCAGAAACGTATAATCGCTTAGGATAAGACTGCTGTTTACAAAGGTTCGGCTGTTCGCTTGATGATTCCAGCGCAGGGTTCCCGTTTTGTTGCCCCATCCTAGGGAGGCGGTGGTTCTTTCGAGGGGGCTGGAGCCAAAGGTCGTCGCGTAAAATTTATCCTGGCCAAGGTAACCGCTCAAGTAGAGGCGATTACGGTCATCCAATTGGTAATTGAATTTGGCGTTGAGGTCCTGAAAATAATAGCCCCCCAGACCCTCCCCTCCGCTTAGAAGCAGGGGTGCCGTCAATAAATCAAAATAGGTGCGACGCCCCGAGATAATCATGGAGGCCTTGTCTTTGTCGAGGGGACCTTCCACGGTGAAATTTGCAGAAATATTCCCCACACTGCCTTCGGTACACCAGTCCCTGCTGTTGCCGTCCTTCATGGTAATGTCGAGAACACTGGAAAGCCTACCACCGTAGCGGGCGGGAAATCCTCCCTTCGTCAGGCTCGCATTTTTGATGGCATTTCCGTTAAAGACCGAAAAAAAACCGAACAAATGCGAGGCATTGTACACCGTCGCTTCGTCCAATAGAATGAGGTTTTGATCCGGACCGCCACCCCGCACATAAATACCCGAACTGCCTTCGTTGCCTTTTTGGACGCCCGGCATTAATTGAAAGGTTTTGAGCAAATCCTTTTCTCCAAACAACATGGGGATTTGCTGAATTTGTTGGGGGGTCAGTTCAATTTTGCTCATCTGAACCTCCCTGGCCTGACGGCTTATTCGATCATCCATCACCTGTATTTCCTGCAAATCGTTGAGAGGCAGTAATTCAAAATTCAAACTTCGGCTGCTATCAAGGTCCACATGCAATGTTTTGGTCTGGAAACCCACATAACTAACCTGGAGGTTGTAGGAACCCTGGGTGAGGGTGATGGAATAAAATCCGTAGGCATTGGTGGAGGTACCGCTTTGGATTTCTGGCAACCAGAGACTGGCGCCCACCAGCATTTCACCGGTATGGGAATCTTTGACATAACCGCTGATGGTATGCCGACGGACCTGGGCTGTGGCGGCGGTCGATAGCAGGAAAATCCAAAAAAGACTCCGTAGGCAGGTCCAATGGAATGGATTGATTCTCATACAAAAGATAGTAACACAGTTCGAACGCGTTCCAAATCAGCAAAAGAATTGTAAAGGGGAACAGGGGCCATCCGAATCGTATCCGGGTTACGCCAATCGGCCAGAATACCATGTTGGTGAAGGTGATCAAAAACATCCCGGCCCCGATGACTTAGGTTGAGAGAGAGTTGACAACCACGGCGTTCGGGATTCGATGGCGTCAGCAGTCGGCCTTCAAGTTCGGGATGTTGGTCTAGAAAGTCTTGCAGAAGTTGTTCCAAAAAGGAGGTTAAACGCAGGGACTTGTCTCGCAGTCGTTCCATGCCGGCCCGGTCGTGGATCTCCAAAGCCACCGCATGGGGGGCCATGGCCATCACCTGAGCATTGCTAAGTTGCCAAGCTTCGGCGCCCGAAGCGGGTATGCCTTGGCATTTCAAAACGACTTTTTTCCTCGTGCCCCCACCAACCTTCGAAGCGGCCCAGGTCCCGGCGTTGGTGATGCCGCTCGTGCACAAAAAGTTCGCCAGGACCACCCGGCCCGGAATTGAGGTATTTATAAGAGCACCAGCAAGCAAAGTCCACCCCCCAATCGTGAAGATATAGCGGGACATTTCCGGCCGCATGGGCCAGGTCCAGGCCTACCAAAGCACCGACTTTGTGGGCCTCGCGGACCACCGTCGGGATATCGTAGAAGGCCCCGCTGTAGTATTGAACGCCTCCCAACAGGACCATCGCTAAGTGGTCCCCCGCTTGACGGATGGCTTCCACCAGGGGTATGGTGGGGTCTGCCGAGCGCTCTACGATAGTATCCACTTCGATCAGGCCCTTGGCGGGATCGATGCCGTGGTGTTTGAGTTGGCTATCCACGGCGTATTGGTCCGAAGGAAAGGCCCCGGCCTCTACCAAAATCTTGGTGCGCTGCCCTTGGGGACGGTAGAAGCCGGCCATGAGCAAATGCAGATTCACCGTTAACGTATGGGCCGAAACGACTTCGGATTCCAAAGCACCCATTAACCGGGCTAACGGGGCTGTAAGCCTGCGGTGGTAGGGCATCCAAGGATGGGGTCCTTCAAAATGCCCTTCGACCCCGTAGCGGGCCCATGAATCCAATTCCACTTGCATGGCAGCGGGTACGGCCAGAGGCATCAACCCCAGGGAATTTCCGCAGAGATAAACCCACGGTGTTCCATCCGTTCGGACAGGGAAAGCAAATTCGGAACGAAAAGTCGCCAGGTCATCGCCCCGATCCACGAGGCTAGCGTCGTTTGGGTTCATGGGTTTAGGAACTTTTTGAAGGTGCATAGGCCGTTCAAAGGTAAATCCTCCGACTCAAAACCCCATATCGCTACCACCGCTGCCACCACCACCGCTGCGCCGCATTTTTTGGAAGAGCGAGGCATCCGAATTGCCAAACCGATAGGTCAGCGTGAATCGAACAAAGCGTACTTCCCGACGACGAATAAATTCCTGAAACAAGGTTTCAGTCTGGACCGTGTTACCGAATCGTCTTGTGTTAGCGACATCCGACAAGAGGGCAATCAGGGACCATGATTTGTTGGGATTCCAGGAAACCGAAAGATCCATGCCATAGGCCGGGTAGGTACGACCCTGTGGCAGAACCCTGGGGGCTTCGTATTCTCCGTTCCATTGGAGGGACCAACGCTGATCGGGTCGGTAGGATACCTGACCTTTGGCGGTCCAGCTCCATCCTCCACGGCTGATATTGTTCATCAAAGCTCCGGCATTCACCTCCGTAAAAAAGGCATTCAGGTTGGTGGTCAGGGTCCACGCTTTGGAGGGATTCCAGCGAAAACTCTCTTCCCAACCGGTCGCCCATTGACGATCCCCGTTCAGGTACGAATTGACCAAAAGAATGCTGTCCTGGGGAAGCCTGCTAACATATTCCGTTATGACCTGGGTGGTGTATCGGCCATAGAGGGAGGATGTTAGGCTGATGATTCCGTTGTTGTATTGATGATTGATTTCGGACAAGTGAAAGAATTCCGGGGCCAGTCCTGGGTTCCCGATCCGATACCCTTGGGCATCGGCGAACAGGATGAAAGGCAGGACTTGAAAAAAACCGGGTCGCCCAATTTTTCGGGAAAGATTCACCTGCCATTCGTGTTGACCGCTTTTGCGGCTTAGATAAACAGCTGGAAAGAGGGCATTGCCCCATTGACGGCCCCCGTCTGGATAACGATACCGAAACGAAGAATCACCCAGCAGGGGGAGGTTCACGTCAAAGCGGGTTTGCTCTACCCGAAGGCCGGCCTGCAAACCCCAACCACCCCAAACAAGTTGACGGTTGATATAGGCAGCATTCACAACATCTGTGATTTCAAATTCATTGCTCAAACCCTTCTCAAAAGAGGGCACTGCCCCGTTCAGACCCAGGTTTACGGACAACTCCGAGAGATTGCTTCGGACATTGCTGCGGAGACCCCATTCCCATTTGCCCGATGAAGCGGGCCGTATATGGTCGTATTGGGCGGTCAGGACTCGGTTTTGACCCGAACCTCTGTTTTCTTGCAGCCGGCGAAACGACGTGTTGTAAAGGAGGCTATCGGCACGGTTGTCCAGGTCGGCTTCGGTGCCATTGGCGGATGCATTGAGGTTTAGGTCTACGCTCCACTCTTCGCCGGGGAGGGCGGTGGTTCTTCTTAACAAAAATTGAAGGGAGCCGTAGCGCCAGAAATTTTGCTGCCGATTGGTTTGGCGACCGAGAATGGTGGTATCGGAGAGGCCGTTGAGGCCGGGCTTGGTCCACAAATAAGGTTGGTCATCGGTGTTACGAAATCGTCCGTCTCCTAAATTAAACGCAGTGGTTAGGGTGGTTCTTTGGTTGAGGGTATAGTCCCAAGCCAGCCGCCCCATTTGAAAACGCCGACCGAGCATGCTTTCCGAACTTTGCGAGAAGGTCTCGTAGGCTTTGCCTTGGGCTATATTCTGGCGCAGGGTGCTGTTGGTAAGGGGATTGAAAAAATCGCTGAAATTGTAGGAAAATGACCAGGCCGATGCCCCTTCCTTGAGGTTGAGGTTGAAGCCGGTATTCCAGCGGTTTCCACTTCCGACCCCTGCATTTGCCGACCCTTGATAACCCGGGGTGCTGGCTCTTTTCATCACCACATTCAAGAGTCCGCCGGTGGTGTTGGCATCAAATCGAACCGAGGGGTTGGTCATAATCTCGATGCGTTCGATTTGCTCGGCCGGGATTTGTTCCAACGTGAGAACGCTGGGCCTCCCGTCCACAAAAATTTGGGGCACGGAATTGCGGAGACGCACCGTCCCATCGGCATCGGTGGTAACCCCCGGTAAATTGCGCATGACTTCCAGGGCAGAAGCACCCCGCGCGGTCAAATCCTTGTCAACCGTGTAGACCTTGCGATCGATGCCAAGGACGGTTGTTTGACGGGATTCTGTAATCTCGACGGTCTGTAATTTGGTAATATCCTCTTCGACATAAAGATTTCCAAGTTCTGTGACCGGTGCCGAAGGGACTACCTGAAAACTCCGGTACAACGGAACACAACCCAAAAAGCGAACCTCCAGCAAATAGCGCCCCGCCGGAACCCGGTCAATCCCAAAATACCCACCACTGCGGGTGAGGGATCCCGAAACCAAGGAGGAATCGGCGGTTTTGAGGACCGCAACCGAGGCGAATTCCAGGCCTTTGTTTTGATTTTTGAGCATAACCCGGCCCTGAACCCCTGGATTTTGGCCCATAACAAGGGTTGTGGGCCCCCATGCGAGTCCTAAAAGGGCTAGAAATGGAAGCAAAATCGAACAAAGGGACGATTTGATTTGGAATGGGTTGGGGTGGCATTGGTCCATGGAATTTCAAAAATACACCCAGTCTTTGGGTCGCTTTGCGTTTTTATTTGCCTGTGTTTGCACCTACCTTTGCGGCCACATTCACCCCTTTTACCCATGAGCTCTACCGGCAAAATTGCCCAAATTATCGGCCCGGTCATCGATGTGGCCTTCGAAAGCGGCACCCCGCTCCCAGAATTGTTTAACGCCCTTTATGTAGACCGCCCCGGTGGTCAACGGGTGGTGCTGGAATGCCAGCAGCATTTGGGTGAGGACTCCGTACGTACCATTGCGATGGACGGAACCGAGGGCCTGCTGAGGGGCATGCCCGTTGTTGATACAGGCAAACAGATTCAAATGCCAACCGGGAGCCAAATCAAGGGCCGCCTCTTCAATGTAGTCGGTGAGGCCATTGATGGATTGCGGCCCATGGCCGAAAACACGGTCGGTCTGCCCATCCACCGTAAGGCCCCGGCTTTTGAGGACCTCAGTACCTCTACCGAGGTCTTGTTTACGGGTATCAAAGTCATTGACTTGATTGAACCCTACGTGAAGGGTGGTAAGATTGGTCTCTTTGGTGGTGCCGGTGTTGGCAAGACCGTCCTTATCATGGAATTGATTAACAACATCGCCAAAGGCTACGATGGTATGTCCGTTTTTGCCGGGGTTGGTGAGCGTACCCGGGAAGGCAACGATTTGATGCGTGAAATGATTGAATCAGGCGTACTGAAATACGGGGATGCGTTCCGGCATGAAATGGAGGAGGGCAAATGGGCCTTGGACAAGGTCGATTACAAGGAACTTGAAGAATCCAGGATCTCATTGGTCTTTGGTCAAATGAACGAACCACCCGGAGCGCGTGCACGCGTTGCCCTATCCGGTCTTACCCTGGCGGAACACTTACGCGATGGGGATGAAAAGGACGCGACCGGTCGTGATATCCTATTCTTCATTGACAATATCTTCCGCTTCACCCAGGCGGGATCTGAAGTGTCGGCCTTGTTAGGCCGTATGCCCTCTGCGGTGGGTTACCAGCCCACGCTGGCCACCGAAATGGGTTTGATGCAGGAGCGGATTACATCCACCAAGCGGGGTTCCATTACGTCCGTTCAGGCGGTCTATGTTCCTGCGGATGACTTGACCGATCCGGCCCCGGCCACGACCTTTGCCCACTTGGATGCAACCACGGTTTTGAGCCGAAAAATTGCAGAATTGGGTATTTATCCTGCCGTGGATCCGCTGGATTCCACTTCACGGATTCTGACCCGCGACATTCTAGGGGATGCGCATTACAATTGCGCTATGCGTGTTAAGCAAATTCTGCAGCGCTACAAAGAACTTCAGGACATCATCGCCATTTTGGGGATGGATGAACTCAGCGAAGAAGATAAATTGGTTGTAGGCCGTGCTCGTCGTGTTCAGCGTTTTCTCTCGCAGCCTTTCCACGTTGCCGAGCAATTCACGGGCCTCAAAGGGGTCTTGGTACCCATCGAAGAAACCATTCGTGGATTTAACATGATTTTGGACGGCGAGGTGGATCAGTACCCCGAGGCCGCTTTTAACCTCAAGGGAAGCATTGATGATGTGATCGAAGCCGGTCGCAAAATGCTTGCCGAACAAGCCTAAGCCATGGCCCTTGAATTGAAGGTTCTAACCCCTGAGAAAACAGTTTTTGAGGGCTCGGTGGTCTCTGTCAAAGTCCCCGGTAACGACGGCCCCTTTGAGGTATTGCGCGATCACGCGCCGATTATAGCCTCCTTGCAGAATCCAGGCACCTTGGAAGTCAAGAACGATCAAGGTCAACCAATCCGCTTCCGTCTTCTGGGCGGTGTGGTGGAAGTTCTGCAAAACAAAGTCATTGTCCTCAGCCCTGGCCTAGGAGAGGATTCCTAGTCGGCGGCATCGCCCCAGGTATCTTCGTCCTGGGCTTTTTCGTACGCATACCCCGAGCAATCCATGTTGATGGAGATTCCTCCATCAGGTGCTTTGAAGCTTGCCGGTTTGATACCCAAACGGCTGTCCCCGTAAACCTTTTGCATAAAAAGCCCAAAAATGGGCAAAGCGGTATTGGCTCCACCGCCCAAGCTGGTGCTCCGAAAATGCACCGCTCGATCATCCGCTCCCACCCACGCGCCGGCAACCAAATTCGGATGAAAGCCGATGAACCAGCCGTCTGAATTGTTTTGGGTGGTACCGGTTTTGCCTGCCAAATCTCCTGTTAAGTTGTAACGGTACCGAAGGCGAGAGGCTGTTCCCCCGTCCACGACTTTTTGTAAAAGTTTAGTCATGACATAGGCGGTCTCTTCACTCAAGACATCCTTGGTTTCGGGAAAATTCTCCATCAGAACATTGCCCTGCCGGTCGGTGATGCGTGTAATCATCATGGGTTTGGTCCAAACACCCTGGTTGGGATAGGTGGCGTAGGCCCCAACCATTTCATAGACACTCATATCAAAACTCCCCAAGCATAGGCTGGGATAGGGCTCCATGGGCGATGTGATGCCCATTTTGCGGCTCAGTTCGAGGACCGGTTCGGGCCCCACTTGCTTCATCAGATAGGCCACGATGTTGTTAATCGAAAGAGCAAGCCCCCGGAACATGCTCATGGAACCGCCAATCTTGCCGTCGTAATTCTTAGGGGTCCAATTTTCAAAGGCTTCGAAGGTGACAGGTAGGTTGGGAATGGGTAAGCAGGGATCAAAACCATTGTCCACGGCCACCGTATATACCAAGGGCTTGAAAGCAGATCCGACTTGTCTTTTCGCCTGGGTGTTGACATGGTCGTATTGACTGAAATCCATATCGATGCCACCTACCCAGGCTTTGATATGGCCGTTGTGGGGATCCATCGCCATAAATCCGGTATGCAGGAATTTTTTGGCGTATCGAATGGAATCCATCGGTGTCATCAAGGTATCCACAAAACCTTTCCAGGTAAAGAGCCTGATATCCGTGGGTTCGTCAAAGTGCCTGCGGATGGCCGACTCCGACCAATCCAGATCCTTGAGCCTTCGGTATCGTTTGGAGCGACGCATTCCCTGGTCCAGGATATCGGTGAACTCGCCCCAGGGGTCCTGGCCTTTCCAATGCTCGTCAAACAGGGCTTGCAAGGATTTCATTTGGGTTCGCACCGCTTCTTCGGCGTAGGATTGCATTCGGGAATCCAAGGTGGTGTAAATTTTGAGACCGTCCCGGTACAGGTTGTAAGGTTCTCCCTCTGGATTGACTTGGGTTTTGATCCATTCACTGAGTTCTTGACGCAGGTATTCCCTGAAATACGTGGCGGTGCCAGCAGCATGCGATTGGGGTCGGAGCCTCAAGGACAGGGGCATGGCGCTGTAGCGATCCCCGACCTCTTGGTCCAGGAAACGGTATTTGACCATTTGCCCGATGACGGTGTTTCGGCGGTTGATGCATCGATCCGGATGGCGAACCGGAGAATAAAAAGTGATGCCTTTGAGCAGGCCCACCAAAAGCGAAGCCTCGTGGACATCCAACGAGCTCACATCTTTATCAAAGTAGGTGCGCGATGCTGCGCTGATTCCAAAGGAGTTGTAACCAAATTCCACCGTGTTGAGGTACATGGCCAGGATTTCTTGTTTGGTATAACGCTTTTCGAGTTGGACGGCAATGATCCATTCCTTGACCTTTTGGAGTAGACGGGCCGGCTTGGAACGAGCACGCTGTCCGTTAAAAAGATTGAGGGCTAATTGTTGGGTGATGGTGGATGCACCACCTTCGCGCCCCATAAAAACCACCGCCCGTAAGAGGGCCCGAAGGTCAATCCCCGAATGTCGATAGAAGCGAACATCTTCCGTCGCCAACAACGCATGAATCACATGCGGTGATATTTCATGAAACTTGGTGTAGGATCGGTTTTGAAGATAAAATTTACCGATGACTTGCCCATCGGAAGCAATAATTTCGGTCGCAAGATTGCTTTTGGGGTTTTCGAGATCCTCAAAGGAGGGCATTTCCCCCAGTCCGCCGGCTGCCGTCAGGAACAAAATCCCAAAGCCGATGGCCAACAAAGCAAGGTAAATTCCCCATACTTTGCGGGTCCAGGACGGGGTTTGGTTGGGGGTTTTTTCGATGGGCGTTGGCGAAGGCATAGGCTCAGGGTTGGTGTTCCCGTTGGAACAAGATCAAGTAATCGTTGAGCGATAGGTTTTTGTATAGCTTGTTAAAATCATCGCGAGCAACATAGAACCAATCGTAGGAACCGGCAGGGAGATCCCTGAAAAGTTCGGAATCGTTTTTGGCTTGTTGCCAGAATTGAAGCGCGATGAGACGGTCGGGAGCTTCTTTCACGAGGACCAATTGCTCCACTTCCCGGTAGATGGGGTAGGAGATTTTGACACCAAGCCGACGATAATTTTTTTCGGCGAAGCGGCTCAATTTGACCCCAATCTCTATGTTTTTTTGGTAAACAGAAGCGTTCATTCGTAACACAAGGTAGTGAGGTTGCATGGTATCCCCTTTGAATTCGTAGCGGTCTTTGACCCGGCCTGTTTCATCGGCCTGGCCACTCCCGGCTCTTGCCTTGGATTTTTGAGGGAACAAGGCATCCAGCATGGATTGGGCAGCGTAGGCAATGGATGGCTGGGCTGTTTGGCTGGCATAGGACTCCAAACTTTGGAAGAGCAGGGTGCTGTCTTTGCGGGAAGCAGAAACACTTTCCAAAAACCCAAAGTAAGGCATCAAAGTATCGGAGCCAAAGCGGGATTTGGCCCATTTGCATTCGTAGACCACCGAGTCGTAGCGGCCCGCCCTGTAGAGTTGGTAACAACGACGGTAATGGGTTTCAGCGGCCATGCGCATTGAATCGGAGTTTGCAGGGCTTTTGCCATGAATCATGGCCGTGAAGGGTGATTCAGGGTATAAGCTATCCAGGAGGCGGGCGCTTTGATCCCGACGATCACGGCGATCCAGGCCTTCGTAACAACGAAAAGCTTGGTACAAAACTTCGGGTTCCGTCGAACTGCCCGGAAAGCGTTCCAGGTGATTTTCCACCCAGGGGAGCGCAGCTCGGTAGTCACCAAAGCGATCTTTGTAGAGGCGGGCAAGGGCTAGGTGGGCCTTGCGGATGGCGGCCAAAGCCTTGTTTCGTGAGGCCTCGTCCCGGGGTATTCGTAACATCAGGTTTTCGACCGTCCGTGGGAGTTTGTTGAGGGAGTCCATTAGGGGGTCCTCCTCGGAATCGACCGAAGCAGGGTTGATTCCTATCGGACCTTCTTCCATCGTGTTTTGGTTTCCGGCGGATCGCCTCCAATGATCGGCGTTGGCCCGTTTGCCCCAGATTTGCAAAAACTGGTTGTAATCGCTGCCTATTAGTTGGTTGTTGTAAAAATGCCAATCCCCACCCGCTGATGCTACCGTTGAATTGTTCATGGTACGCTGAAGTAGGAGTGGATCGACCCACTGGTTGGTGTTGGAGGCGGAGCGAGCTGTTTTGGCTGAATCTTCGGCTTTGGCTTTGATACGGGCGGCCTCCTTGCGCTCCTCGTCCAGAATTTTGGTAAGCCGCGTGGTTAATTTATTTTCGGGTAAGGCACCCAGTTCCAACAATGAATCCTGAACCTCGATGGTATTTAAGTGGCGAACCATTTCGCCTAGGTAAGCTTGTTTGTTACGGATTTCTTTGAAGCGGGGGTATTCTTTGTCAATATTGGAGCTCAAACTATCGTAAAAAATCCGGGCCTCTTCGTATCGTTTTTGCTCAAAGCAGGCATCGGCCAGGGCCAGCCATGTTTTTTTGCGTTGGGCGTTGATTTCCAAGGAATAAGCTAGTGATTGTCGAAGGTTTTTTTCGGCATCTAGCTTTTTTTTGTCGGCTCGGTCAAGCAGGGCTAATTCAAAATAAAGGACATCGCGGTAGGCAAAGTACTTTTTGGAATTGATTAAGTTGTTAAGGATGCGTCGGGCATTGCGGGCCCCGCTGCGAGCATCGGTGAAAGCCGTGACGGATTTGATTTTGCATTGGAAACGGAGTTCGGGATCGGGTCGTCCACGCAGTGCTTTTTGAAAATGGATCGGGGCTTTGCGGCTTTCAATCTGTAGATAAATCTGCCCTAACAAAAAATGCGTTCTTCGGCGTTGGGCGGCTGCCATGGGGTATTGCAGAGCGTCTTCGAGGTATTCGGCCGCTTTGACCGGGCGTTTTTGGGCCAATTGGCATTCGGCTGCCGCCAAGTAGAGCATCGCTCGGCTGCGGGCCCCCGCCTTGGGGTTTTCAAGGGCCCTTTCAAAGACGCCCTGGGCTGGCCCGTATTGACCGGATGCGGTATACGATCGAACCAACCAAGCGGCGGCATGGTCCGCGTTGGGTTGGCCCTTGTAGCGTTTGATAACATATTGAAAGGTCTCGATGGCGTCGAAATATTCTCGCCTCAAATAATAACATTGCCCGATAAGCAAGAATCCATCGTCCACCCAGCGGCTGTGTTCCTTGCGTTGAATCAGGTTGGAACATTTTTTGATGGATTCTTCAAAGGCTGAATTTCCTGAAGCAACCGAGGCATCCAAGGATTCGACAAAGACCGGGAGCCATTGGGCATAATCGTCTTTGTGGTTTCGATGGATTTCTTGCATTGCTTCATCGTAACGCAAGCGGGCGTAGTACAAGCCATTGAATCGGGCTGTTAGGTTTTGGTATTGGCGTTTGGCCCAACTCTGCGCTTGGGCGGGTTTTCCAACGCACAGGGTTGCGACCAAGACCATGATTCCTAACGCCTGCCAACGTCCAGCCCCCACAATGCTGCATCCAAATCGATACACCATACCGATAAAGACCCGCGGAGGCGGGGAGGAGATCAACGAGCGGGGGTCCGGGTGGCGCATGAAATCGGATAACCTCCAATAACGGAGGTAAAGTTATAAATTGCGGCCAAACTCATGAAATTCCTGCGTTTCGGTCCTCGCTTCCTCCGTTTCTGGCGAAAAATGCGCTTGGATTACCGGATTATTGTTCGCACCGAAGGCGAATTGGATGCCATAGTGAATATTCGGCTTCGACCGCTCAATTGGTTTTTCCTGCTTAGCACCGTATTAGTCCTGGGCTGGCTTTTTTTTGGGGCCCTCCTTTTGTACACGCCGTTGGGGGGTTATATGCCGGGTTCTGCGAACCGGGATTGGCAGCGACAAGTCGTGGAACAGACCCGACGCCTCGATTCGCTCGAAGAGCATCTCCAAACCAGTCGGAACCAATGGTCTGTTTTGAGAATGGAGTGGTTGGGTGAAGATTCTTTGCTGTACCAAGACCTACCGCTACCGACGGTGGGACAGAATTATCACCCAGATAGCTTGCTGGATCCCAGTGGATGGGCTGATTCCTTGCTTCGCTTGGAAGTTGAAAAGGAATTTGCCAACCGAAAGGCCAGGGGTTAACCTTAAATTTGCTCAATGAACATGCAATTACCGCTTAAACTAGGCCGTGCAACCGGCGTTGTCATGAATGCCATGGCCGAAGGGGCTGTTTTGGAAGGCAATTTGTCCTGCAAAGGAGACCTGCGTTTGGATGGAACCGTTCAAGGGGAAGTAAAAATCGAAGGCCGGCTGGTTATCGGGGCCCAAGGTTCCATCCATGGGCCGGTGCGTTGTCAAAATGTTCATGTTTTGGGCAAGGTTAACGGTCCGATAGAGGCAACCGAATCCATTTTGTTGTCAGCAACAGCCCAGGTGACCGGGGACATTTCTGCTCCCAAGTTGGTGGTTGAGGAAGGGGCTCAGTTGTCCGGGCGCTGCACGATGCAGGCCTTGCGTCCGGTCTATGCCGGTGATGCTCATGCCAAAACGGCTTGAAGGCCTGGCCCGTTACGGAGGATTGGCCGTACAAATGGCCTTGCCAATCGCAATAGGGGCCTGGCTGGGCTCTCGAATGGACCATCGACAGGGGAGTGCCAAACCTTATTGGACTCTTTTGGGGCTGTTGCTAGGCCTCGTGATGGCCTTTGCAGGGGTTTGGTCCCGTCTTAAAGACCGTTGATTGGCACGTTTTTCGGTTTTTTGGTCCTGGTTTCTAGGATTTGTGGCCCTGCACAGTGTGCTGGCCGCTGCTTATCCCTTGGTAGGTTTTTGTGGCGAAACCGGATTGCGAACCTGGTGGACGACGTGGACCCTCATGAGTTTTGTCAATGCTTTGTATCTCCTCTGCATTTACGCTCTTTCCCTTCGTTCTTCAAAGAACCCGGCGTGGGCCTTCCCATTGCCTTTTGTTCATCTGCTTTTGAACCTTTTGGCTATCCTGGTGGCTCGATCCTTGGGTGTGTTGGAATCCAAACCCGATGCCTTGGTTTTGGTCGCCTTGATTCTGCTTGATTTGGCTTTTGTAAATCGGGCCTTGGTCTCTATCTTGCGCCCGCATTGAAATCAGGTCAAATCGGCCTTGATTCATGCCCAAAGGCCCTTTATTGCACCAACTTCCATGCGTCATTGTTCAGTAGTCCGCGGTTTTTCCCTTTGCCTGAGTATCCTGGGCTTGTGGTTGGTAACCTCGGGTCCTCGTCCTGCATGGGCCGGTACCCCTGTTGAACCCCAAAACATGGGTGGGCATACATCCGTGGATACCGCCGAAGAACAAACGTTTGATCCCTCCAAAGTCATTCTGCATCACATCGCCGACGCCCACGATTGGCATCTGTACGATCACACCGATGCGGAGGGGATGATCCATCCGGTTTCGATTCCGCTTCCTGTTCTTTTGTGGTGCCAAGGCACCCTTCACACGATGATGTCATCGGCCTTTGATCATGGCCATGCCCGCCCTGTTTCCAAGGGTCTAACCTTTCAAATGGACGAGCATGGACATATTTCGGAGGCTTCCGGTCTTCGGGTACTGGATTTTTCTATCACCAAAAATGTGGCCTCCATGCTTATCAGCGTCGTCCTGCTGGTATTGATTTTTGGGTCCGTTGCTCGTTCCTACACCCGCTCCGAACAACGCCTCCCCGGTGGAATGGCTCGATTTTTGGAACCTATTATCCTCTTTGTGAGGGATGATATCGCCAGACCCAACATTGGCGAACATCGCTATCAGCGCTACATGCCGTATTTGTTAACGGCTTTTTTCTTCATTTGGATTAACAATTTGTTGGGCTTGCTTCCGACAGGGGCCAATTTGACCGGCAATATTGCCGTATCTCTGGTGCTTGCGGTCTTTACGATGGTCATCACCAATTGGAGTGGTAACAAACATTATTGGGGGCATATTTTCAAACCCCATGTACCCCTTTGGTTGTATCCCATCATGGTTCCTGTAGAATTGGTGGGCATTATCTCCAAGCCTATCGCGTTAACCATACGTTTGTTTGCGAACATCACGGCAGGGCACATCATTATTCTCAGTCTTATCTCCCTGATTTTTATCTTCAAAAGCATGGCCATGGCGCCGGTTTCTTTGGCTTTTGTGCTTTTTATGGAGTGCCTCGAAATGCTGGTAGCAGTCTTACAGGCTTATGTTTTTACCCTTCTCAGTGCTTTGTTTATCGGTTTAGCAACAGCCGAACCAGAGCCCAATGAACACCATTGATTTGACCGAATTCCAAATACCAACCAAAACCTCAACAACCTAAATTCAAAGTTATGACAACGATTACAGGACTCGCCGCTATTGGAGCAGGACTCGCCGCCATGGGCGCTGGCATGGGTATCGGCCGCATTGGCGGTTCAGCTACCGAAGCCATTGCCCGTCAGCCCGAAGCGGCCCCCAAAATTCAGACTGCCATGATCATTGCCGCGGCCCTTATCGAAGGGGTAGCCTTGTTTGCGGTGGTCGTTGCCCTGCTGGTAGCCTAAGGAGGTCTCCATGGACTTGGTAACCCCTCAACTGGGTCTGCTGGTCTGGCCTGCCCTATCGTTTTTACTCCTTCTTTTGGTTCTCCGCAAGTTTGCGTGGAAGCCTATTTTGGATTCGGTAAACGAAAGGGATGCCCAAATCAGACAGGCCCTGGATGCAGCCAAAGATGCCCGTGAAGCCATGGTGCGTTTGCAGGCTGATAACGAACAACTAATGGCACAGGCGCGTGCCGAGCGAGATCAATTATTGACCGAAGCCAAGAAGACCAGGGATCATCTTCTCTCGGAGGCCCGTTCCAAAGCCGAAGAAGAAGGAAAACGGCTTTTGGATTTGGCACGTCAAGAAATCGAAAACGAGCGCAAGGCCACCTTTACGGAGGTGCGCAACCTCGTTGCAACGCTATCGGTGGATGTTGCCGAAAAACTACTCCGCAAGGAGCTTCACAAAGACGAGGCCCAAGAAGCCTACCTGCAACAGCAACTCCGTGAGCTAAATATTCCTGCCCGCTAATCAAAACTACCATCCTTCGCTTAAGTCCCGTAACAATTCCCTTCCATGAACAACCCACGCATTGCTAAACGCTACGCTGTTTCGTTGCTTCGCTTGGCCACCGAGCGGGGATGTGCGGAGCGCGTTTACGAGAACATGAAGGTTTTGTCAGCGGCTGTGCACAGCAACCGGGATTTGGATCGGATGTTTCGTTCGCCCCTTATCAAAGCGGATGCCAAGAATCGAACGCTTCGAGCCTTGTTCGCCGGAAATTTTGACCCCCTCACCATGTCCTTTTTGGAACTGGTGGTACGCAAACACCGCGAAGCCGAAACCGGAGGGATGGCCCAAGCCCTTGTTGAATTGTTTGAACAACAGAAGGGAACCGTTCGGGTTCGGGTCCGTTCCGCCCAATCCATGGACGAGGGTAACCGGAAGGATTTGGAACAACGATTGCGTACCGCCTTAGGTGATGGCGTTGAATTCGCCTACGCTTTGGATCCCGACCTCTTGGGGGGTTATGTCATGCAAAGCGGTGACCTGCGCGTGGATGCCTCGCTGCGCCGGGATTTACAACAACTTCGTCGGCAATTTTCCGACAACCCCTACATTCAAAAATTCTAAATTATGGCACATTTACAGCCGGACGAAATTTCCGCAATCCTACGGGAACAACTTGCGGGCCATCATTCCCAAGCCCAACTTGAAGAAACCGGAACGGTCCTTCAGGTGGGGGATGGAATTGCCCGCCTCTACGGTTTGACCCGTGTACAGGCCGGGGAACTAATCGAATTCGGGAATGGTACGAGGGCCGTTGTTCTCAACCTGGAAGAAGACAATGTGGGTGCTGTTCTTTTGGGAAGTTCCGAGGGCATTAAAGAAGGGGATACCGCGAAGCGAACGGGTCTGATTGCATCCATCAAAGCCGGGCACGGAATGTTGGGCCGCGTTGTCAATACGTTGGGTCAACCCATTGATGGGAAGGGTCCCTTGCAAGGTGAGACCTTTGAAATGCCCATTGAGCGAAAGGCCCCCGGTGTCATTTTCCGTCAGCCGGTTCACGAGCCCATGCAGACCGGAATCAAGGCGATCGACTCCATGATTCCCGTCGGTCGTGGACAACGTGAATTGATTATCGGTGACCGTCAGACCGGCAAAACTGCGATTGCCATTGATACCATCCTCAACCAAAAAGAATTTTACGAGGCCGGCAAGCCGGTTTATTGTATCTATGTTGCGGTGGGTCAAAAAGCTTCGACTGTAGCGAACATCGTCAAAACCCTCGAAGAAAACGGGGCCATGCCGTATACCATTGTTGTGGCGGCCTTTGCTTCGGACCCTGCACCGCTCCAGTTCTATGCGCCGATGGCCGGTGCGGCGATCGGGGAGTATTTCCGGGATCTTGGGAATCCAGCCCTGATTGTGTACGACGATTTGTCCAAACAGGCGGTGGCCTATAGGGAGGTTTCTCTCTTGTTGCGTCGACCCCCCGGACGCGAAGCCTATCCTGGGGATGTTTTTTATCTGCACTCACGCCTTCTCGAAAGAGCCTGCAAATTGAATTACAACGATGAGATTATTGCGCAGATGAACGATTTGCCGGAATCACTCAAAGGCAAAGTCAAAGGTGGGGGCTCGCTAACGGCGCTTCCCATCATTGAAACCCAGGCTGGTGATGTTTCGGCTTACATTCCTACCAACGTGATCTCCATCACAGACGGTCAGATTTTCTTGGAGTCCAACCTCTTTAATGCCGGTGTACGGCCTGCTATCAACGTTGGTATCTCGGTTTCCAGGGTCGGCGGCAACGCGCAGATCAAGTCCATGAAGAAAGTGGCCGGTACCCTCAAATTGGACCAAGCACAGTACCGGGAATTGGAGGCTTTTTCCAAATTTGGTTCCGACCTGGACGCCTCTACCAAGGCTGTTTTGGACAAAGGTGCCCGCAATGTTGAAATTCTTAAGCAGCCTCAATACTCACCATTCCGGGTAGAGGATCAGATTGCCATTATTTATTTGGGAACCAAGGGTCTCTTGATGGATGTACCCATGGTCAAGGTTCGGGAATTTGAGGCAGATTTTCTGGCTACCATGCGGGCCAATCACCCTCAAGTCCTGGAGGCCCTCAAAGCTGGCAAATTCGAAGACAGTTTAACGGATGTGTTATCAGCCACGGCCAAACAATTGGTCGCCCGCTACAAAGCCTAAGAAAGGTAATCAAAACCAAAGATGGCCAATCTCAAAGAAGTCAGGGTCCGCATCGCTTCGGTTGTATCAACCCAGCAGATTACCAAAGCCATGAAAATGGTCTCGGCCTCCAAACTGCGGAGAGCCCAAGGCGCGATTCAACAAATTCGTCCTTATGCCGAGGGACTCCAAAACATGGTTGGTCGTTTGGTATCGGGACTCGAAGGTTCAACAGCCGAGATGCCCTTGACTGCTGTCAGGGAAATTAAACGGGTGGGCGTTGTTTTGTTAACATCAGACAAAGGCTTGTGTGGCGGTTTTAACAGCAACCTCATCAAAACAGCCCGACGGTTCATGGAGGAATTGCCTTCCGATCAGCAGGTTACCTTGATTCCTGTCGGACGCAAAGGGGCTGATTTCTTCAAGCGATCTGGTTTGACGGTGGATTTGCGCTTCAAGGATTTGATGCTCAAAATCCGTTATCAAGCGACTGCCGAAATGGCTGCCGAACTAAGCAAAGCTTTTACGGAAGGGAACTACGATCAAGTGGTGGTTGTTTACAGCGAATTCAAAAACCCGGCCGTTCAGTATTTTAAAGCAATGCCTTGGTTGCCTTTGCAGGCAGAATCCTCAACGACCCTGGCTGCTGGGGCTGCTGGGGCTGATTATTTGTACGAACCGGGTCGTGAGGCTATAGTTAAAGATTTGTTGCCATTCTACCTTGCCATAGAATTGCACAAAGCCATGTTGGACACCCAAGCCTCCGAGCACGGAGCCCGGATGACAGCGATGGATAAGGCAACCGAGAATGCGGGAGATTTGTTACGGGAATTGCGACTGCAATACAACCGGGCCCGACAGGCAGCCATTACCACCGAAATTACCGAGATTGTTGGCGGGGCAGCGGCCCTGGCCGGTTGATTCCTTTGGCACCTGACCTGCACGGTGGACGGTAGGTTATCCGATGAGTTTATGTTAGACAGGGTTTTTGGCCTATCCGATTTGGATGGGGTTGCTCAAGCCTTGTTGGACCATGCCCATCGTCGTCGTATCGGTTCTTTGCCTGTGGTCTTGGCCTTGATCGGCGAAATGGGTGCTGGCAAAACGACTTTGTTTCGTGCGATGGGCACCTGCCTGGGTTGTGATCCCTTGCCGACATCGCCGACCTATTCCCTGATCCAGGAGTATCGCACCGAGGAAGGAGGGGTGGTCCTTCATGCGGACCTCTACCGTCTTCGAGGCCCAGAAGAGTGGCTGGCCTTGGACCCAGCGCATTTTTTGAACCAAGCTGATTGGGTTTGGCTGGAGTGGCCTGAAAGAGCGGGGCCCGCTTTGCCCGAGCAAACCTTGTTTTATAAGCTGGAAACTTTTGGAACGTCCCCGGAAGTACTAGAAGGGGAGCGGCTACCAGCGGAGTATGAAAATCGGCGAAGATTGACTAGCGTGGATGGTCCGGCCCCCCTTTGAATCTAAATTCGTAGCCAACCATGAATGCACCCGAAACCTTGCAGGCCCCTGTTACGACCTCAACGCGACAGGTTGGCCTTCGAATTGGGATTCCTTGTGAACGGGGATTTCAAGAAAACAGGGTGGCGATAACCCCTCAGGGTGTCGCCCTTCTGGTTCAAAATGGGCACCAAGTGGTGGTGGAGCGGGATGCCGGTGTCCCTAGTTTTTTTAGCGATCAGGATTATGCCGATGCCGGGGCCCAATTGGCCGATGGCCCGGCCGAAATCTATGCCTGCCCGGTGGTGGTGAAGGTGGGGCCGGTGCCAACCGAAGAATTGCCTTATTTGCGGTCCGGGCAAACGGTTTTTTCGGCTTTGCATTTACCTGGTATGGTGGCTGCGAATCTCAAAGAAACGATTGCCAAGCGCATCACTGGAATTGCCTACGAGCATCTCACCGATCGCAGCGGTTACCTGCCGGTGGTCCGTTCCATGAGTGAAATTGCAGGAACTATGGCGATTTTGATTGCTTCGGAATACATGAGCAACCAATACCAAGGCCGTGGTCGCTTGTTGGGTTCGGTCAGCGGTGTTCCTCCAACCCGGGTTTTGATTTTGGGGGCTGGAACCGTTGCAGAGCAAGCCACCCGTGCGGCTCTGGGATTGGGCAGTGAAGTGGTGGTCTTTGATAATTCATTGCGCAGGCTTCGTCGCTTGCAGGCGTTGGTAGGTCGCCCGGTTTATACCTCGGTTCTGCACCCTCGTTTGTTAACCGAGCAATTGGCCATGGCGGATGTCGCCGTAGGGGCGATGGGAGCTCGTAATGGTCGTACTCCCATGGTTGTAACCGAGGACATGGTTCGTGGAATGAAGACCGGTTCGGTGATTGTAGATGTCAGCATAGACCATGGGGGTTGTTTTGAAACTTCCAGGCTTACAAACCATACGCAACCTGTTTTTGAACAATACGGTGTCATTCATTACGGGGTACCCAACATTCCTTCTCGAGTTTCGCAGACCGCATCGGAGTCCCTCAGCAATATCATGACTCCTATCCTTTTGGAAGCCGGTCAGCGAGGGGGGATGGAGACCTGTTTGTGGTTGGAACCCGGCCTGCGGGCAGGGGTTTATTGCCATCAGGGTCGATTGACCCAACGTTATCTGGGTGAAAAATTCGGTTTGCCTTGGACCAGCATGGAAGCCATGATGGGTTCAGGCATGTAGCAAATCCTTGATTTTGGAAGCTGGGAGGCGGATTCCTCATTTTGTTCAACTTTTTTCAAAAAAAATTCAACAAACGCTTGAATTTTGAAAATTTCTCGTAAGTTTGTTTAACAAATATCCTAAAAGGTTAAACAAATGGACGCCAACTTTACCGATCAGGTCGCTACCCACGCCCTCGCCCTCAAAGGGTATGCCTTGTTTTTAACCCAAAACAAAGAAGAAGCCCACGATTTACTCCAAGAAACGTATCTCAAAGCCTTCTCAAACCGGGATCGTTTTGCACCGGATACCAACCTCAAAGGCTGGTTGTACACCATCATGAAGAATACCTTCATTAATAATTACCGCCGAAAAGTCAAGCGGAATACGTTCAGCGACCAAACCGATCAGGATTACTACATCAACCAGCCCAGTCAGCGGATTCCCAACCAGGCTGAATCCAAAATGGTGATGGACGACCTTAACAAGGCCATTGCCTTGCTGCCCTATGAATTAAGGGAAGCATTTATGCTCAATTTCAAGGGCCATAAATACCAAGATATTGCGGACCGCTTTGGGATTCCGATTGGGACGGTAAAAACCCGTATTCACTTGGCTCGCAAGGTCTTGAAGCGTAAACTATCGGTCTACGGAGACCAATATGGCTTAAACGCCGCCTAGGACTTCGGCCGATTGGCCTCCCCCGTTTCTTTTTTTTCAACAACGCAAGCCATTTGGCCTCTGTGTTGTTATTAGTTCATGAGTAATTCGTCATCAAAACCTTCAAAGGTCCTGGTGGTGGGATCGGGATTCGCCGGGTTATCGGCGGCTACCGTCCTCGCTTCCAAGGGCTACCGTGTGCAGCTTCTCGAAAAGAACCATGAGCCCGGAGGCCGAGCCCGTGTTCTGAACGAAGCTGGTTTTCGCTTTGACATGGGCCCTTCTTGGTATTGGATGCCGGATGTTTTTGAACAATATTTTGGCCTTTTTGGACGCAAGGTTTCCGATTATTACGAGTTGGTTCGTTTGGATCCAGCTTATACAATTGTGTATGGACCGGATCAGCGCTTGGTGGTCCCTGCGCAGGCCGAGGCCTTGGAGGCACTTTTTGAATCTTACGAAAAAGGAGCGGGTTTGAAGTTGCGATCCTTTTTGAAACAGGCCGCCTACAAATACGAAGTGGGCATCCGGGATTTGGTTTTCAAGCCGGGTCGTAGCCTGGGTGAATTTCTAAGCCCACGCTTGATATGGGATGTGTTGCGAATGGATGTTTTCAAGTCGATGGCATCCCACGTTCGGGCTCATTTCAAACACCCGCACCTCGTTCAGATGATGGAATTCCCTGTTCTTTTTTTGGGAGCTACGCCCCGTAACACACCAGCTTTGTACAGCCTGATGAATTATGCGGATCTGGGTCTTGGCACCTGGTATCCCATGGGCGGTATGGGCAAAATAGTGGACGGAATGGTCTCGCTAGCCGAAGAAATGGGGGTAGAAATCGTTTATAATCAAGAGGTTAAAACCATTAAAGCGCAAGGGGGGCGAATTCGTTCCGTCTGCACATTGGATAAAGAATACCAAGCGGATGCCGTGGTTGTCGGGGCTGATTACCATCACTTTGACCAGGAGGTTTTGCCGGCCGAACACAGGAATTATTCTTCCACCTATTGGGATCGAAGGGTCCTGGCACCCTCCAGTCTGTTGTTTTATATTGGGCTCTCCAAACCGTTGGAAGGGTTAACCCATCATACTTTGTTTTTTGATGAAGATTTTGGATTGCATGCCGAGGAAATTTATACGCATCCTCAATGGCCCAGCAAGCCTCTTTTTTATACGTCCCTTGCCTCCAAAACCGATCCAGGGGTTGCTCCCGAAGGAATGGAAAACCTGGTAATCTTGGTGCCACTGGCTCCGGGGTTGGAAGACACCGAGGAATTGAGGGAAAAGTACTACCACCTGATCATGGATCGCTTTGAGCGATTGACTGGACAATCCATCCGTAGCCACGTCATCTACCGCAAATCCTACGCTCATCGGGACTTTGTCAAGGATTATCATTCGTTCAAGGGCAACGCCTACGGGCTGGCCAATACACTGACCCAGACGGCCCTGCTCAAACCATCCCTCAAGCACAAATCACTCTCCAATTTGTATTTCTGTGGGCAGTTAACCGTGCCCGGTCCCGGTGTTCCTCCTTCGTTGATTTCGGGTCAGGTGGTGGCCGGTGAACTCATCAAAGAGCATCCCCTCAGGGGTTAACCCAAACCATCGGTCCTTTCAGTTGTTTTACGAAAATAAACCAAAACGACGCAAGAGCCCCGAAATGCCCTAGCTTACAAACAAATTACCGTTATGATGGAATTGTACCGCGAAACGAATTTCGCTATCTCAAGGCTGATTACCCGTCAATACAGCACTTCTTTTTCGCTGGGTATCTTGGCTTTTCAGCCCTCCTTTAGGGCTCCGATTTATTCTATCTATGGCTTTGTCCGGTATGCCGATGAAATCGTGGATACCTTCCACGAATACGATAAATCAACCCTTTTGGAGGAATTCCGACGGGATACTTATTTGGCCCTCGAAAGAGGAATCAGCCTCAACCCTGTTTTGGATTGTTTTGTTCAAACGGTGAGCCGGTTTGGTATCGAGCGGGATCTAATTGATGCCTTTTTGGACAGCATGGCCATGGACCTCGACCAAGTCACCTATGCCAAGGAATCGTACCAAACCTATATTTACGGTTCGGCCGAGGTGGTGGGTTTGATGTGTTTGCGGGTTTTTTGTGCCGAAAAACCAGGCCTTTACGATGAGCTCAAAGAGGGGGCCCGGGCTTTGGGCGCTGCCTTCCAAAAAGTTAATTTCCTCCGTGATCTCAAGGATGATTACCAAAATCGCGGAAGAACGTATTTTCCGAATCTAAACCTGGGACTCCAATTGGATGAACGGTCCAAACGTGAAATCGAAGAGGACATTGAAGAGGATTTTCGCTGCGCTTACGATGCCATCCGTCGTTTACCCAAAGGCGCCCGCATTGGCGTTCTCACGGCCTATCGTTTTTACCGCAACCTTTTTCGAAAAATACAGCGATCCAGTTCCGAACAAATTTTACAAGAGAGAATTCGGATATCCAATGCCGAGAAAGCAGCCCTCCTATGCTATTCGGTGCTCGAGCATCGCTTAAGTTAATTTTTGTTGGTGGCGTCATTGGTTTCTTACTCCTTTTGGCGCCACATCCATCCCGATCAGGGGTAAATCCGGGTTGCCAGGACAGGCAAGCCTGGACGTTGTTTTGTTATTTTGAAAGCGCAGCGTCCGGCTTTGGGGAGAAGGATTTCGCTACTTTGGTGGCTAAAGCAGGGGGATCGAGCCGGGTGCCAACGGCTTACCGTGGTGCCTACCGGGGTTTGGCAGTCCGTAAGATGACAGGGGCATTTCAAAAACTTAACGGGGCCAAGGCAGCGATGGAAGATCTGAATCAAGCCGTTTTGGAGGATCCGGTCAACCCTCGTTGGCGTTTGTTGCGTTGGTTGATGGAACGTGAAATTCCTTCTTGGTTGGGGCTATCCGAGCACACCAAGGAGGATAAGGCGTTTTTGGACCGGGCTCGTTCGGCCCTTCGTTTGGAACAAATTCGAAATGCGGGTCCCAAGGGGGATTTGGATTGGGTGTTTTTTTTCGATAAAGTCCAATAAACCTTCGGAATACCCATTATTTTCGGGGAATAGAATCCTTCATAAAATGTCCCCTATCTCCGAAAAGTCCACAAGCTCCCATCGGCATCGTAAAATTCAAGCCCGCGTTGCTGTTGTAGGGGGTGGAATTGCAGGGATGGCATCGGCCGCCCGTTTGGCGGCAGCGGGTTGCCAGGTGGTTCTTTTTGAGGCCAACAATACCCTTGGGGGTAAGTTGAACGACCGCCACAGCGCCGGTTTTCGCTTTGATTGCGGTCCCTCGTTGTTTACCCTGCCGGAAACCTTGGAGGAATTGTTTCGTGATTGTGGCAAGGATTTGAGGGATTACCTCCAATACGACAAACTCGAGTTGATAACCCGTTACCATTACGGGAAGGGAAATTTCGTCGATGCCTGGGCAGATCAAGAAAAATTAGGGGTTGAACTCTACGATAAATTCAACGAAGATCCCGAAAAGGTGCGGAAGTATTTCAAGAAAATCGAATGGTTGTACAACCTGACCGCCCCTGTTTTTTTGCAAAAATCAATCCACCGCCGCTCAGAACTTTGGACTTTTTCAAATTTCATTAAACTATTCGCCCTTCCTTTCGTTGGGGCTTTCCAGAGTTTGTATCAGTTTAATCGGTCCTTCTTCGACAAGGAACGTACGGCTCAGTTGTTTTCCCGGGTGGCGACCTACAACGGTTCCGACCCCTACAAAGCCCCGGGAACCTTGTCGCTCATTAACCATGTGGAATACGGCTTGGGTGCCTATTATCCGCGGGGTGGGATGATCGCTATTCGGGATGCTTTGCAAAAACTCGTGGAAGAATTGGGGGTGGAGGTCCGCTTGGGAACCAAGGTGGAACGTTTTCAAGTGTTCCAAAACCGTATTATGGGTGTCAAAGTGGATGGGGAACGAATTTCTTTTGATCGGGTGGTTTCGGCCGTGGATATTGCTTATGCCAAGGAATACCTTTTTTCTCGGGATTTGTTGGAACCCAAGATGAAAACCAAGGATTTGGGAATGTCTGCCATGGTTTTTCAATGGGGTATCAAGGGAACCTTTCCGCAGTTGGATTTGCACAATTTGTTTTTTTCTCGTAAATACCGCAAAGAATTTGAAGCGCTGAGCAGCAAACAGGTTCCTCAAGATATCACGGCATACCTCTATGTTAGCTCCAAAATGAATAAGACCGATGCCCCGGAAGGTCACGAAAACTGGTTTGTTATGGTGAACATGCCTTGTGATCAAAAACAGGATTGGGAAAAGATTTCCAATATCACCCGAAAGAGAATTCTTGCCCGCTTGTCTTCTGAGCTCGACGTGAATGTGGAGGATTTGATTGTGGATGAAAATGTCATGACGCCTCTAACCTTCGAGAAAGCAACCCATAGCTACGCAGGCGCCCTTTACGGCCCCCATTCGAATTCTATTTTTTCGGCCTTTCGTCGATACCCAAACAAGCACCCACGGATACATGGTTTGTATTTTTGCAGCGGATCGGTGCATCCAGGAGGCGGAATTCCAATTTGTTTGCATTCGGCACAAATTGCAACGCGTTGGTTAATCGATGGTTTGCATAAATCCAAAGGCAAACATCGTTCTCATTCATCGGAATAAGGCTGCACGCAGGCAGTGAGGTTGCTTAACAGCCCGTGGCGTTATCGTTGGTGGTGGCCTCTCATTTTTGGGTGCGGGGCCTTGGGTACGGCTTTTACGCCTTTTGATTGGTTTTTTGTTAGGACCACGTTTCCTGTTCTAAGCTTGGGTGCGCTTTGGGTTTGGTGGTCTGATCGCGAAGCCATCCAGCCACGGGATTGGTTGGTTGTTTTTTTGTGTTACGTTTTTGGTTGGAGCATGGAATGGTTGGGTGTGAAAACAGGCTTGGTATTTGGGGCTTATCATTATGGACCATGGCTGGGGCCACGATGGCAGGGGGTGCCTCCGCTTATTGGTTTGAATTGGGTGATTCTGGTTTGGGCAGTACGTGGGTGGTTGCCGTCCAAAACAAAGGGTGGAATGGAAGCCTGGTTAAGGGATTTACTGGGTGGGGTCTTGGTGATGGGGATGGATCTTTTGATTGAACCCGGCGCGACGCGGTTGGGTTTTTGGGTCTGGGATCAGAAACCAGCGATGCAAGGTTGGGTTGGGTCTTTGGTGGTAGCTCCCCTCCAAAATTACCTGGCATGGTGGGTCATTGCTTTTTTGATGTTACGAGGAATGGCCTGGGGGGGTGTTACAGGAAGTCGGGCCTCCTTGCACCGAGCCGCCGGTTTTTATGCCCTTTGGATGATGGTCTATTTCCTCATTCTGATTTTGGGATTGGTTGCCTTCCGGCCCTAGGATCCGGTAAATTGGGGCGGCCTTTTGTTTACGAAGGCTTCCATTCCCTCCTTTTGGTCTGCGCTTGCAAATAGCATGTAGAAATTCTTGCGCTCAAATTCCAAACCTTCGCTGAGGTTGCTATCCTGAGCTTTGAGGACGGCTTCTTTGGCAAGTCGAACCGCCAAAGGGGCCCGAAGGGCTATTTCCGACGCCAACCGTAGGGCTTCGTCCAAATAAACCTCAACGGGAACAACCCGGTTCACCAATCCCCATGCCAAGGCTTGCTTGGCCGAAACAGGTTGCCCGGTCAAGACCATTTCCATAGCGTTCACTTTGCCAATTTGCCGGGTGAGACGTTGGGTTCCGCCGGCACCGGGCATAATACCGAGGAGAATTTCCGGTTGCCCAAAGCGGGCGCTTTCAGAGGCAATTACCAAATCGCAGTGCATGACCAGCTCGTTACCTCCACCTAAAACAAAGCCCGAAACCGCCGCAATCAACGGCTTCTTAAGCCGGCGAATTTGTTCCCAGGTGGAAAATTGATCAATTAACAGCATGTCAATGGCTCCTTTTCCGGACATTTGGTGGATATCGGCCCCCGCGGCAAAGGCTTTTTCGTTCCCTGTCAAGACCATGACTCGTACGTTCTCATCCTTGTCCAGAGCGGCGAGGGCATCCCGTAATTCGGCCATCAATTGGAGGTTGAGGGCGTTGAGTTCTTTGGGCCGGTTGAGGCGCAACAGGGCGACACCGGGTCGGATTTGGGTGTCCACCAGGACCAGTTCATTTTTCATGGCCCTAAAATAAAAGCAAGGGAGGGGACCGACCCCGAAGGTGCCCTGCTTTGCCTTAGTTTTGAAAAAAAAACAACCATGAAGAAATTCTTAACCGCCTTATCTGGTTTCCTCCTGCTAACCCTTGGGCAGGCCATGATTTTGCCAGCTTCCGCCCAATTGGCTTTGCCCCAGCCTTCCCCCCGTTGCGGTGCCCGTCTCACGATGGGAGTAACGGATATCGAAGTGGATTACGGATCGCCCGGTGTAAATGGGCGTGCCTTGTGGGGCGCCTTGGTGCCCTACAATGAGATTTGGAGAAGCGGAGCCAATTCGGCAACCTGGATTTCCTTTAGCACCGAGGTTCAGGTGGGGGGACAAACCCTCAAGGCCGGTAAGTATGCCTTGTATCTGATTCCACGGGCAGACAAACCTTGGATTTTGGCGCTCAACAGCAACGAAGGCCAATGGGGATCAACCAATTTCAAAGAGAGTCTTGATATCCTCCGCACCGAAGTTGCAACAACGCAAGCTCCGTCCTTTGCCGAGCGCTTGCAATACAACTTGGAATACGTCGGTATGTCATCGGCCCAATTGCGTATGCATTGGGGGCAATTGACTTGGACACTTCCCATCCAAGCCGATGCCAAGAGCTTGGGCATGGCCAATATCCGCAAGTTCATGGTGGATCGTCCGGGAGATTGGTACCCCTGTGCCAATGCAGCGGCCTTTGTTTTGGAAAATGGCAACGATCCGGCCTATGCTCTCGAATTGGCCCAGAAGTCGGTACGTCTGAACGGAGAACATTTTTATCCCCGATGGATTTTGGCCAGGGTACATGCCGCTAGGGCTGAATTCCGACTGGCTGCAGAGCAGGCTGAACAGGCCAGGATCAAGGGCGAAGCTGAGAATTCGGATTGGTACCAGGGTTATGCCGCCGATATAGCCAAGAACATGAAAGCTTGGAGCGAAGCGGCTGGTCCTCAGACGCCTGCTGGTGGAAAGAAGCGCAAGTAATCAAAAGCATTTGACAAAGTCTTTGAGGCGCGATTCGGCCCCGGATTTTTGGAGTCGGCACAGGGCCCTGATTGGGTTGCTTCTAGTGTGTATTCTAGGGCTCCCATTGTGGGGATGGGCGCAGGGTGGATTCGGCTATCGCCCCGGATGGACGCGCGATCAGATACGCGAAGAAATTCGGGGATTGGGGGTGGATGGCTCGGTGTTGTATATCGCGGCCCATCCCGATGATGAAAACACCCGATTCTTGGCTTTTATGGCGCGTCAAAAGCGTTGGAGAACCGGGTACCTGTCTTTGACAAGGGGGGATGGAGGGCAAAATCTAATCGGGGACCATACCGAATACGATTTGGGGATTATCCGTACCCAGGAATTGTTGGCGGCCCGGCGTGTGGACGGGGCTGAACAATTTTTCACCAGGGCCAATGATTTTGGGTTCTCAAAAAATCCGGACGAAACCTGGCAACATTGGGACCGTGAAAAGGTCCTCGCGGATGTGGTATGGGTCATCAGGCTTTTTAAGCCCCGCCTCCTGGTCACGCGATTTAGTCCTTTACCGGCTGCAACCCACGGACACCATACCGCTTCGGCTCAACTGGCCGTGGAGGCTTTTTTTGCAGCCGGGGACAGCACCCGTTTTCCGGAACAATTGGCTAGGGTAAGTATTTGGAAACCAACCCGGTTGGTGTGGAATACCAGCTGGTGGTTTTATGGTCGTCCGGATTACGACAAAACCGGTTTGCTCAGCCTTGATGTAGGGACCTACAACCCGAGGTTGGGACGTTCCTACGGTGAAATTGCCGCAGAAAGTCGTTCGATGCACCAAAGCCAGGGTTTTGGGGCGGCCCGCCAACGGGGTCGTGAACTGGAATATTTTCAGTGGCTGGCCGGGGACTCTGCAACGACCGATCCCTTGGAAGGATTGGAGCGTTCCGTCTTGGACGCAAAGGCTACGCCGGGTTGGGAAGAATGGCATGGGGCTGTCCGTGGCTTGTATGCTTTGATTGAAACCGAAAACACCGGTGCTTGGTTCGCTGCTTTGATGCCTCTGCGCCCTTTGTTGGATAAGATTCTTCAAGACCCCTCACGCTCCGACGAAGATCGTCTCTTGGCTGGTGAACGCAAGGAAAAAGTCAACCGTCTTTTGGCCGAAATAAGCGGTGTTTGGGAAGAGGCCACGGCCGCTCAACCGACGGTGGTACCCGGAGATTCCTTGTCTTGGGAATGGCAGGTTTTGCGACGCAATCATGATCCTTCCCTAAAAATGCAGGCCCAGCGTTTGAGGCTCCTGGGCCTGCGAACGGATGGCTCCGAAGAGGCTATCTGGGAAGGAACCCCCGCCCAATCCGCCCATTCCTTGGAGGACTCCCTGCATCGTTATCCATTCAAAGCGCCTTTGCCCATCAACTTGCCCAAGTCAGGTCCTTTTTGGAAGGCGGAAGGTCCACGTTCCGCGCATTATTCCGTTCCGGATTTTGGGTCCCATCGCCCCGAGTCGCCTCCTGTTTTGGTGGTTGAATCGCAGTGGCTGTGTTCGCACGGTGATTTGAAAGTTCCGATAACACTTCGTACACCGTTGCTCTACAAATGGGTAGACCCCGTGTTGGGTGAACGGTATCGTCCCATGGAGGTCGTGCCTGGGTGGCAGGTTGGTTTGGAGCCCAGCCGATTGGTTGTTCCCGATGGGGTGCGTGATTTGCGATTCCGACTAACGCTGCGTATCCAGGGAGGCCTGTCGGCTCCAAACAGGACGGATACCCTTCGTTGGGGTCTGGCCGGTTGGCCTGAAGGTTGGCGTTTGGTTTCGGAGCCTCCCGTTCTTTTGAACCCGCGCTCCGATACATTGTACACTTGGGATGCCGTTCTGACCAAAAGCGGTCGGGATGCTGGGCAGGGGGGTACCGTGACCCCTGCTTTGTATCGTTCGATTCAGGGCCGTTGGGTTCCCCAGGAATTAGGTTCTTTGGTACGAATTGAATACGGGCATATTCCGATTCAGACCCGGGTGGTCCCTGTGGAGGCGACAGTCTTTCGATTGCATCAAAAAACATCCCGAGCGGTGGTAGGCTATCTGCGGGGGGCAGGAGATGAGATCATGACCGCTTTGGCTCAGATGGGTTACCGGGTGGTGGAGCTGGATCCGGCCACCGCAACGTTGGCTTTGCTCAAGACTTGTCAAAGTGTTGTGTTGGGTGTACGATTTTACAACACATGTCGGCATCTATCCAGAATTCAGCCCTTGCTGACGGAATACGTTTATCAGGGCGGTCATCTTCTGGTTCAGTACCAAACAACGTCTAATTTGTTGTTGAAACAATGGACGCCGATTCCCTTGCAATTGGGTCGCTCGCGGGTCACCGAAGAGCAGGCAGAGGTTCGCTTTTTGGTCCCTGAACATTCGCTTTTGAATCGTCCCAATCAATTGGTTGCTAGCGATTTTGATGGTTGGGTCCAAGAGAGAGGGCTGTATTTTGCGCAACAATGGGATTCGGCTTGGACACCGCTGCTGGGTATGAACGACCGTGGGGAAGAAAATCAAAAAGGCTCCCTGTTGGTTGGTCCTTATGGAAAAGGTTCGGTCATTTATTGCGCCTTGTCTTTGTTTCGTCAATGCCCCCAGGGGGTACCGGGTGCGTATCGTTTGTTGCAAAACCTGGTGGAGTATGCGCCCTGAGGCGGAAAAGGTGTCGGATGTGAGTCCTAAAACAACCAAAGGCCAGCGTCCATGGCTTCGATGGTACCTGGCCTTGGCCCTGTTTTGGTTAGCCTTTGTGGGCATTCTGACGTTTTTGACCCGACTTGGTTCATGAGCTCCTTGGATTGGCTGGTTTTCTTGGGTAGCCAAGGCCTCATTCTGGCCTATGGGTTGTGGTCAATTAGCCGCAAGGGTCAAGCCGAATCCTACCTACGATCCCGTTCCCAAAGCGGTTGGATGGTTGGACTCAGCATCATGGCCACCCAGGCCAGTGCAATTACCTTTTTGTCAGCGCCGGGGTTGGCCTACGATGAGGGCCTGGGTTTTGTTCAATTTTATTTGGGCTTGCCGTTGGCCATGGTGATTCTTTCGGTCGTTGCCCTGCCGATCTACTACCGGCTGAATGTTTATACCGCCTATGAATACCTCGAGACCCGCTTTGACGGTCGTGTTCGCAGTTTGGCGGCCTTTTTGTTTTTGACACAGCGAGGGCTGGCCGCCGGATTGACCATCTACGCACCGGCTTTGATCTTGAGTACGGCCCTCGGTTGGGATTTGTTATGGACCAACCTCCTGACGGGTTCCGTGGTTTTGGCGTATACCCTAAGCGGGGGGTCAAGGGCCGTTGCCCGAACCCAACTTCTCCAAATGTCGGTAATTCTGTTGGGCATGGTTTTGGCTGGTTGGTGGATGTTTCGCAGCTTGCCTACGGATTGGAGCGGATCAGACGCTTTGGAACTATCGGCCTTGGCTGGGAAAACCCAGGCTTTGGTCCTTCGTCTGGACTGGAACGATCGATACAGCTTGTGGACCGGGCTGGTTGGGGGAGGTTTTTTGATGTTGTCCTATTTTGGGACGGATCAAAGCCAGGTCCAACGTTACTTGGGGGGACAATCCTTGGATCAAAGCCGTCAAGGTTTAATGTTGAACGCGTTCTTCAAGCTTCCCATGCAATTGATGATTCTAGGCTTGGGAGTTTTGATGTATGTTTTTTATGTATTTGAAACGCCCCCTTTGAATTTCAAACATCCAGATCGCGTTGCAGCGGTGGATCGCGTTCCCTTTGAACGCGAAGCCTTGCATCGCAGGGAGACGGCCGAGGCCTGGCGGGCCGCGACCTTGCCCCAAGACAAGGAACGTTTGGGTTTGGAATTCAAACGAAGCGCATCGCGCTTGGACTCCATTCGGTGGGCGGTTCGTGAACGCAACAAGTCCAACGCAGCGGCCGATGACGGTCCGGACACCAATTTTATTTTCATACGCTATGTCTTGGATTTTCTGCCGGTAGGCTTGGTGGGTTTGTTGATTTCGATGGTATTCTGCGCATCCATGTCGTCGACCTCGGCCGAATTAAGTGCGTTATCGACCACCACCTTGGTTGATTTTTATGCTCGTTGGACCGGGCAATCACCGGAGGGCCCCCAGGCATTGGCCATGGGTCGCCTCTTTACGTTGGGATGGGGGCTCTATGCCGTTGGTTTTGCTTTGATTGCGGATCGAATGGGGACCCTGATCGAGGCCGTCAATGTGCTGGGGTCTTTGGTTTACGGAACCATTCTGGGAATTTTTCTGAGTGCCTTTTTTACCAAAGGACTAAAAGCACCTTCGGTTTTGTTCGCCGCATTGCTGACCGAGGGATTGGTACTCCTGCTTTATTTTGGTGTGCAGATTCCGTACCTATGGCTTAACGCGGTTGGTGCACTCGCTGTTCCCCTGCTGGGTTGGATTGTGCAACCTTGGATTGTGGGATTATCTTCGCATTCGCCCAAAACCCCGACCCTTGGCTCGTAAAAAGTCTCCTACTCCGCCACCCTTTGTGCCGGATTCTGTCAGCGAAGTGGTGCACAAGCCCGTTGCCGGCCTCTACGAGGACTGGTTCCTGGATTATGCATCTTATGTTATATTAGAACGAGCGGTCCCCGCTTTGGAGGATGGTCTCAAGCCCGTCCAGCGCAGAATATTACACGCCATGGAGGTGATTGATGATGGTCGCTTTAACAAGGTGGCTAATTTAATCGGACAAACGATGCAGTATCATCCACACGGAGATGCAGCCATCGGGGATGCCTTGGTGGGTTTGGGCCAAAAAGATCTTTTGATTGATACGCAGGGTAATTGGGGCGATGTTCGTACCGGGGATTCGGCCGCCGCTTCTCGGTACATCGAGGCGCGTTTGTCCAAATTTGCCAAAGTTGTTTTGTTCAACCCCCGGACCACCCTCTGGCAAATGACCTACGATGGTCGCAAAAGGGAACCCGTGACCTTGCCAGCTAAGTTTCCCTTGTTGCTGGCACAGGGGGTCGAGGGAATCGCAGTGGGTCTGGCGACCCGCATTTTGCCCCATAATTTTGTGGAACTCATCGAGGCATCGATTCGAATTTTGCGCAAGCAGCCTTTTGTTTTGCTTCCGGATTTTCCGACCGGCGGGTTGATGGATGTAAGTCAATACCAGGATGGTAGCCGCGGAGGCAAAATTCGTTGCCGGGCTCGCATTGAAGAGAACGACAAGAAAGCCCTGCTGATTCGGGAAATTCCCTTTGGGACCACAACGGGGGGAATTATTGATTCGATTCTCAAGGCCAACGAAAGCGGCAAAATCAAGATCCGGAAAGTTGTGGATAATACAGCTGAACGCGTTGAAATTGAAATTCAATTGCCCGCAGGCGTTTCGGTGGATCAGACCGTGGATGCGCTTTATGCCTTTACGGATTGCGAGGTTTCGATTTCGCCCAATGCTTGTGTTATTGAAGGCAAGACCCCTGCATTTCGAGGGGTATCGGATATTCTTCGTGCCAACACAGCCCAAACCATGTCGCTGTTGGAGCAAGAACTCTTGCTTCGCAAAGCTGACTTAGCGGAACAATGGCATGCCGGGTCCCTGGAGCAGATTTTTATTGAAGAACGGATTTACCGTAAAATTGAGGAATGTGAAACTTGGGAGGCGGTGCTGGACGCCATTGACAAGGGCTTGCAGCCCTTTCGCAAACGTTTTCGCAGGGAAATTACCCGCGATGATTTGGTGCGATTGACCGAAATTAAAATTAAGCGCATCAGCCGATACGATAGCTTCAAAGCAACCGAGCAACTCAAAGCCCTGCAGGACCAAATGAAGGAAACGGAGCTTCATTTGTCCAACCTAACCGCTTATACCATCGATTTTTACCAGCGTCTCCTCAAAGATTTTGGCAAAGGCCGGGAACGCAAAACCGAAATTCGGACCTTTGATACCATTCAAGCCTCTCAGGTTGCCTTGGCGAGTGAAAAACTGTATGTGAACCGGGCGACCGGATTTGTAGGGACCGGGCTCAAAAAAGAAGAATTGGTTGGGGAATGTTCTAGCTTGGATGAAATCGTGGTGATACGCCGGGACGGGAAGTGCGTGGTGACCAAAGTCTCGGAGAAGGCCTATGTGGGGAAGGATATTCTATGGGTCGATCTTTATCGCCGACAAGACGATCGTACCGCTTATAACATGATTTATACCGATGGGGAATCCGGGCATAGTTTGGTGAAGCGTTTTCAGATTGGCGGGATTATTCGGGATAAGGAATACGACTTGACCAAGGGAACACCGCATACCCGTGTTCAGTATTTGTCCTGCAATCCCAACGCTGAATCAGAACGGGTTCAAATTCAGTTGCATCCGGGGTGTCGAGCCCATAACAAACTATTTGATTTTGATTTTGCAGAATTGACGATCAAAAACCGTTCAGCTTTGGGAAATTTGGTGACCAAGTACCCCATCAAAAAGGTGACCTTCAAAGAAAAAGGCAGTTCGGATTTGGGTGGAAGACCTTTTTGGTTTGATCCGCCGGTTGGACGACTGAACCAGGACGGTCGCGGTGTTTTTATGGGGCATTTTAATACGGGGGATTTGATGTTAGCGGTGTACGAGGAAGGGACTTACGAAATCTTGGAGCCCTCGTTGCAGCGACGTTTTGAAACGTCCGAGCTTCTTTTGTTAAACAAATGGTTGCCCGAAACGCCGTTGAATGCTTGTCACTACGTTCCGGCTTCCAAGGCTTGGTATATCAAGCGTTTTTTGATTGAGACATCAACCCAGGGAAAACGATTTGGCTTCGTAAGCGAAGGCAAAGGGGCTAAAGCGGCTTTTGCCTGGCAGCATCCTGCACCGCGCGTGGCCTTTGAATGGGGAACAACCCGGAAGAAAGACCGCAAGGTTCTGGAATTGGATCAGTTCATTGAAGTCAAAGGCTGGAAGGCCTTGGGAAATCGCCTGACACCGCTGCCTTTGCTGGGTGCCGAATTGTTGAATCCGATCGGTGTGGAGGACCTCACCGAGGACGAGAAAACCATGGTCGAAAAGAATCGTCAGGATATTTGGACCGAAGAAAAGGTAGGCCCGCCACCCCCCAAAGGCCGGAAGGCCGGTGCCACCGGCAAAGGCAATTCTGGTAGCAAAGGCGGATCCGGAAGCGGGGGAGAACAGCAAAAGTTGTTTTGATGAAGCGTGACCCCTCCTTCTGGCTGTTGTTGGGGTTGCAGTTTCTTTTGTGTTTTGAAGGGGTCCGGCTGGACCGATCCGGGGAATCCAAGCCGAACCTTCGTCCCATTTACTGGGATGTGCTTTCGTATTATGCTTATTTGCCGGCCCTCTTTGTTGAGGGAGACCTCAAGCTAACGTTTGTTGGGGACCCAAGCCGAGCGGATGTCCACTTGCATAGGCATCGTTATTGGCCTGAATCAACGGCGGATGGGGCCAAGGTAATCAAGACAACGATGGGGGTGGCCCTGATGATTTCTCCTTTTTTTGGGGCGGCGCATTTTTTGGCCCCTGTTTTGGGCTACGAGCCCGATGGGTTTAGCCGACCCTACCAAGTCGCCGTGGCTTTGGCTGGTTTTGTTTGGGGTTGCCTGGGCTTGTGGGTTCTTCGTTCTTGGTTAAGGTTTTTTTGGGGTCCCTGGACGGTGGGTTTGGCCCTATGGGTCTTGGTGGGTGCTACCAATTTGTGGAATTACCTGGTCTATGAACCGGCCATGTCGCATAGTTTTTCGTTTTTTTGGATGTCGGTTTTGTTATGGTGCACGCATCGAGCCATGAAAGGCACCGGTTCGTCGGTGCTTCCCGAAGTCGGCGTTGCTCTGTCCTTGGGTATGTTGGTTTTGATACGTCCGACCATGCTGATGGCCGGTCTTTTGCCGCTGGCTTATTCAGGTTGGTCGGGCCTCCGCTGGTGGTGGCTTCGCCTAACCCGCCATGCAGTTGACCTGTTCCTCTTGCTTTTTGTTTTTTTGATGCCATGGATTTTGCAGACCCTTTATTGGAAATATGTTACGGGACATTACCTTTTTTATTCCTATCAAGGTGAGCGTTTCTTTTGGGGGGATCCCCGAATTGCAGAGTTTTTGTTGAGTTATCGCAAAGGGTGGTTGTTGTACAATCCCGTGATGGTCCTGGTCGTCCTGGCATGGGTTTGGGCCGTAGTTCGTGCCGTTAGAACCTGGGGAACCAAGGGCCAATCTCAGGACCCCTTTCCGTTGGCTACTGCCCTCGTTTGGTTCCTTCCTTTGGTGATTTATGTTTATGCTTCCTGGTGGTCTTGGTGGTTTGGAGGCTCTTTGGGTGGCAGGGCCCTGGTGGAATGGTACCCGGCGTTGATTCCGGCCGGTCTGGGGGTTTTTGGTCGCATGTTGGGTTGGATACACCGTTCGTTGCCTGGTTTAAATCCGTTTTTGGATGGCCTTCGCTGCTGGTTGGCAGGCCTTGCTTTGTTCTTCTTTTTGGGTTACACGGTAGTCCTTCAATACCACCAAAGCTGGCAGTATCGCATCGCCCTTCTTCATTGGGATTCGACCAGCAAGGATTGGTACCACGCGGTGTGGTGGCAAAGTTCCTTTCCCAAGGACTTGGATCAAATGGCCGTGCATCCCAACGCGGAGCTTGCCCGCCAGGGCCGGGGTCGTAGTGCCGAAATTTGGTTGCCTAGTTTCCTTGGGGACGGTAGTGCTGAGCCGATGGGGGCAGGGGCGCCAGGCTGTAACGAATAATTTTCCAAAGAATTCCCAAGCCATCCACGGTGCGGAATTTTTTGCCTTCGCCCTGGTGTCGAGCAAAGTAATGCACCGGAATTTCAACGATATGGTTTCGCCGAATGCGGGCACATTTGATTAGAATTTCGGATTCGACCCCAAAACGTTCTTCGCGCAGATCAAGGCTCATCATCAAATCCCTTTGTAACAATTTGTGGCCGCATGCCATGTCTGTTATGCGGATATCAATGAGCAGGGAGGTCAACCAGCTGAACAATTTGTTGGCAATGTAACGACGATAGCTGTGCAGGGGCCTGTACAGGCCTGGTAAATAGCGAGATCCATTGACCATTCCTATGCCTGGCAGGGCCAGAGCCTGCAGCATGGAAGGCCAATCCGAGGGAAGCAATTCCATGTCAGCATCTTGGATACCCACGGCTTGGCCCACCGCAACACGCAAACCCAGGTGGATGGCTGCACCCTTGCCCCGGTTGTGTTCTTGGCGAAGCAATCGGTACGATGGGTGCTCCTGACACCAAGCCTGCAAGATCGCGGGGGTTTCGTCGGTGGAACCATCGTCCACCAGGAGGTATTCAATTTGTTGAAGGCTGGCGGGCCAAGGAACCCTGTCCAAGGCTTCCAAAAGGGCCTTCACTCGCCCGGCTTCGTTGTACACCGGGACGATAAGACTCAGGGAGTTGAGGGGTTCGGTGTTGGAGGTGGTCGGTTGGTTCATGGTTCCTGGATAAAATCCCCGGACCTTTTTCGATAGTCCGGATGAACCAAGGCATGGGCGTGCCGTACCATGGCTTCTAACAAAGGGTGGGGTATTCGTCCCTCCATGAGGACGGTGTTCCAATGCTTTTTGTTCATGTGGTACCCGGGCAGAATGTCGCTGGGATAGCGTTCCCTTAATTCAAGCGCCCAGTTTGGGTCGCATTTGGCGTTGAATCGATCGGATTTCACTAAATCGGTCAGCACAAATATTTTGCCCATTACCCTGAAGACCAAGGTGTTTTCGTCAAAAGGGAGGTCCTCGGTGCTATCAGGCAGGCCGAGGCAAAGATCGCGCAGGCTTTCAAGGTTCATGGGGTGGATTCGTACCTTTGGGGTCTAAATATCGTGTATGTCTTTTGGAATCTTCTCGGTACCCCCCGCTGTTAACGAAAAAGTTCGCTCCTACGCCCCCGGTTCACCGGAGGCCTTGTCTTTGCAGAATGCATTGCGGGACCTGCGATCGCGTACGGTGGAAGTCCCCATGTTCATCGGGGGTCTGGAGGTGCATAGCAAACAAACCCGGCGCATGGCACCACCCCACGACCATGCCCATACCTTGGGCTATTTTCACGAGGGTTCTGCTGAACACGTCGAAGAGGCGATTGATGCGGCTCTTGCGGCCAAGCCAGCATGGGAGGCTTTGCCTTGGGAACAACGGGCGGCTGTTTTCTTGAGAATGGCGGATTTGCTCGCGGGTCCCTACCGGGATTTGATTAATGCGGCCACCATGTTAGGGCAAAGCAAAAATCCCTACCAGGCCGAGATTGATGCGGCTTGCGAATTGATTGATTTCTTCCGCTTCAACGTGCGGTTCATGACCGAGATTTATCGCCAACAGCCCGAGAGTTTGCCGGGCTCTTGGAACCGGGTGGAGTACCGCCCCTTGGAGGGCTTTGTTTTTGCCCTGACTCCCTTCAATTTTACCTCCATTGCCGCCAACCTTCCCTGCGCGGCGGCTTTAATGGGTAATACGGTTGTTTGGAAGCCGGCCAATACCCAGGTTTATTCTGCTTATTGGCTCATGCGTTTGTTTAAAGAGGCAGGTCTACCGGACGGTGTGATTAACATGGTTCCAGTTCCCGGGCCGATTGCCGGGGATGTGATCTTCAAACATCCTGATTTTGCAGGGATACACTTCACGGGCTCCTCCGGTGTCTTCAATCAAATTTGGGAACAAATTGGTCGTAACATCGGATTGTACAAGTCCTACCCGCGCATTGTGGGGGAGACCGGTGGCAAGGACTTTGTTGTAGCCCATGCTTCGGCCTCTGCCGATGTGGTAGCCACCGCATTGTCACGGGGAGCCTTTGAGTACCAGGGTCAAAAATGTTCCGCAGCCTCCAGAGCCTATGTTCCGGATGTGTTATGGCCTGAGGTATTGGAAAGGGTCCGGGCTGATTTGCAACACATGAAAATGGGCGGTGTCGAAGATTTTAGTAACTTCATCAACGCTGTGATTGACGAAAAGTCCTTTGATAAATTGCATGCAGCTATCGAAGAGGCCAAACATCATCCTGATTGCGAAGTCCTGATCGGGGGCGGATGTGACAAGTCCCAAGGATATTTTGTACAACCTACGTTGATACAAACAACCAATCCCAAATACAGGACGATGTGCGAGGAGCTTTTTGGGCCGGTCCTCACCGTTTATGTTTATCCTGCAGACCGTTACGAGGAGGTATTGGATTTATGCAACAACACCTCGCCCTATGCGTTGACCGGTGCCGTTTTGGCCTCGGACCGCTATGCCCTTGATTTGGCTACCACCAAATTGCGCCATGCAGCGGGTAATTTTTACCTGAACGACAAACCAACCGGGGCCGTGGTTGGACAACAACCCTTTGGCGGAGCCAGAGCCAGCGGCACGAACGACAAAGCCGGTTCTTCCCTCAATTTGTTGCGCTGGGTTTCGGCTCGCACCATCAAAGAGAACCTATGCCCCCCGACCACGTACCCTTACCCGTTTCAGGGTTGATCAAACGCTCCCGCTAAATTCAGGGGCCACCACCAGGTCTTTGGAACCGGCTTGGTAGGCATAGAATCCTTTGCCGGTTTTGACCCCGAGATTTCCGGAGGAAACCATCTTGACCAAGAGTGGACAGGGTGCATATTTTGGTTGGCCAAAGCCTTCGTGGAGGACGCGCAGAATAGCAAGGCAGACATCCAAGCCAATGAAGTCGGCTAATTGCAAGGGCCCCATGGGGTGAGCCATTCCCAGCTTCATGACCGTATCAATTTCGGCAACACCGGCCACGCCCTCAAAGAGGGTATGCACCGCTTCGTTGATCATGGGCATCAAAATTCGATTGGCAACAAAACCGGGATAATCGTTGGCTTCTACCGGTATTTTTCCAAGGCGACGGCTTACCTCGACGATGGTAGCGGTCACGCCGGGGTCCGTGTTATAACCTTTGATAATTTCAACCAATTTCATGACCGGGACCGGGTTCATGAAGTGCATGCCAATCACCTTGCTTGGGCGCCCGGTTGCTCCTGCTATATCCGTGATGGAGATGGAAGAGGTGTTGGTCGCCAGAATACAGGGTGGCGGGCATAATTGATCCAGTTGCCGGAACAGCTCCAGCTTGATTTGCCGGTTTTCGGTGGCTGCCTCTACGACCAAATCTGCTGTTTGGGCTGCCGCGGCCAGGCTGGTACCGGTATGAATGCGGGCCAGGGCGGCGTCCCTGCTCTCTTGATCCAGGCTGCCTTTGGCAACCACCCGGTCCAAATTGCGGGCAATGGTGTTGATCGCCTTTTCCAAAGCGGGGGCGGAGAGGTCAAC
>RFOZ01000020.1 GCA_009926405.1 Cytophagia bacterium | reverse complement strand
GGCGGGGGGATGGGCATGGTGGTCGCTGTCTGCAAAATAACGCCATTGCTTTGCAAGGATTCCCCTGGCAGGCCCTAATTTTGTGAGAACCATGATTCAAGTTTCACCCAAAGCCGCCGACAAAGTTCGAACCCTCCTCCAGGAACCCGAACAAGCCGGTAAATCCTACCTGCGGATTTCGGTCCTCAGTGGCGGATGCTCCGGTCTCAGTTATCGTATGGATTTTGAAGCCGAGCCCCTACCGGAAGACCAACGCTTTGAGGACCAAGGGGTTCACCTGCTTTGCGACAAAAAAAGTCTGGTTTACCTCGTTGGTACGGAACTGGACTTTAGCGATGGTCTCAACGGCAAGGGCTTTCATTTTAACAACCCCAACGCCGCCAGATCCTGTGCCTGCGGTGAGAGCTTCTCGCTTTGACCCGCCTCAGTGTTAACGTCAACAAAATAGCGCTGCTGCGTAATAGCAGAGACCACGGCGTGCCCGATCCGCTCCAGTTTGCCTTGGATTGCGAACGATTTGGGGCCGATGGCATCACGGTTCATCCACGGCCGGATGCCCGCCACATACGGACCGATGATGTTAGGGTTCTTCGACAGTCTTTGCGTACGGAATTGAATGTAGAAGGCAATCCCATGGAATCGTCCTTTATGGATTTGGTTCTGGAAGTCCGTCCTGCCCAAGCAACCTTGGTGCCCGATCACCCCCTCCAAAAGACCTCCGATCATGGGTGGGATTTGGATCAAGACGGTAACCGATTGCGCCCGCTCATCCAACAACTTTGCGCCGCCGGTATTCGTGTTTCCATTTTTATAGACCCCAACCCCCGGCATGCAGAACAAGCCGCTGAACTGGGGGCGCAGGCCGTTGAATTGTACACCGAAGGCTATGCCCGTTGTTACGAATCAAAAATGGAGGCCAAAAACGGCATCGAACCCTACCTGGCCACCTACCAACGAGCCCTGGATTGTAACCTGCTCGTGAATGCGGGTCATGATCTGAATTTATCCAATCTTGCCTTCTTGCACACCCAGCTCCCGCTCTTGCACGAAGTCTCCATCGGGCATGCCTTGGTGGCTGATGCTTTGTATTTGGGTCTCGAAAACACGGTAAGGCTCTATCGTAGGGCCTTGGATAGAAAGCCCTTTTCCTGATTTCCGTTTGTCACGGCGCAAGCTTTTGCATTTTGCCGAAATGGCACGCATGCCCCGGGTTTGGGAGCATCCCCCGGATGCGGCATGGACCTGGCGGGAGCGCTTGCAAAACCCCGAAGTGCTATCAATCCCACCTTCCCAAAACCAAGAGCCCCCGCTGATCCTGGAGCTGGGCTGCGGGACCGGCCTGTGGACGGTGGGCGTAGCCTCCAAAAAACCCGACGGCCTATGGCTGGGGGCGGATATCAAAGGAGCAAGGATGTGGCATGGTGCCAAACAAATCGAAGCCCTTGGCCTAAACAACGCCGGCTTTTTGCGAACCAGGCTGGAGGACATCGAAATGTATTTTGGGGAAGGCGAAGTTTCCGAAATCTGGATCACCTTCCCGGACCCCCAACCCCGCGAAAGCCGTGAAAAAAAACGACTGAGCAGTCCGGCCTTTCTAAAAAAATACCGTAAAGTGTTACAAAAAGGGGGGCTGCTGCATCTCAAAACCGATAACGCACCTTTGTTTGATTACACCCTGGAAGCATGGAGAGACAACGGACTGACGCTTGAACAATGCATTCGGGATGTTCATCATCCCGATAAAATAGCCCAACGAAATTTACAAGAACAAGAAACCCTTTCGGTTCTCACAACCTATGAATCACGGTACATGGCCCAAGGCATGCCGATTCATTATGTTCGGGCACGATGGGCTTAGAGGAATCGATCCTCCAAAGCCTGCACCCAATCCTCCACCCTAACATAATCCGCATCCTGACCGGGCGTGGCCTGGAAATACAAGCCTGCACAGGCCGAACCAGTTTTTTCGGCCAAAACATCCAACCGCTGACTCAACCGTTGAACACTCCCCTCATCCGCTTCTTGGTTCACCGGAACCAAGGCAAACCAAGGCATATTAGGGCCTGAACCCGTTTTTATCAAGGCGGTATCGTCTGGCTCCACCGCCCACGGGTCCATAACCATCCAATCCGGTCTACGGGGTCCCCATCCACCACGGCTCCGAATACGACCCAAAACATCAGGACTCAACTCGAAGGCCCAACCCAGGTCTTGCATCGCTGGGCCATCGAACAGGCCTTCCATTGCATCCCAAACAACCAAATCCCTGCAAAAAATACCCTTGCATTCCAAAAAATGCTCGTTAAATCCTGGACCGACCGCGGCCAATGCAGGTGTTGCCAGCAACCACAAATCCAAGCCGGCGACCCAACCGCTGATCTCGTTCCAAGCCCCCGGGTCGGCGGCATCCATTTGCAAAACCAAACGTTCGGCACCAGCCGCCGCCGCAAAGCGAGCATCCATCAGACGATCGGTATTCCCCAAAATCCACGACATGGGTTAAACATAAAGCTCGACCCTTGAACTTTGCATGCAAGACCGTATGGACCAGGATTTTTTTGAGCGCGTTTACGAGGTCGTTCGGCTCATACCGCCCGGACGCGTCACCACCTACGGGGCTATTGCTCGCTTTTTGGGTAGCGGGCGCAGTGCTCGGGCCGTGGGTTACGCCCTCAATGCCTGCCATGCTATCCAACCCGCGGTACCCGCCCATCGAGTGGTCAACCGAACCGGGCTTCTCAGCGGAAAACATCACTTTGACCCTCAAAAACCCATGACCGATCTGCTGGCCGCCGAAAATATTCAAGTCGTCGAAGACCGGATCTGCGATTTTGAGCGTTTGTTTTGGAACCCCGAATCCCTCCTGTAATTCAGGGCCACCGTTCCTGTGAACCCACCAACCTTGGAGCTGCCCGAATACCCTATCCAACCGAACGAATGAAATCCCTGCCCGGCCACCATACGACCCCTAACCCATGGGATCAGGAAAGTGAAATCACCGCCGTGCAGCTGTATCGTTGGATCGAAGAGGGCGAAAATCGTCGCCAGGATTTCAAGGAGACCATTACTTCCTCACGCAAAATTGCCCGCACACTGGCGGCCTTTGCCAACGCAGAAGGCGGGCGTTTGCTGGTTGGCGTTCGAGATAACCGCAGCCTTCGTAACATTCGTGCCGCCGATGAAAGTGAAATGCTCTTGGGAGCTGCTCGGCATTTTTGCCAGCCGGAGGTTCAGCTCCACTTTACCACCGTTCGGATTGGCCTCAAGGAAATTTTGGTGGTTCGGATTGCAGAGGCAAAAGACAAACCGGTTCGAAACCTAGGCGAAGCGGGTGTATGGGAGGTGTACCTCCGCAGCGGTGACCAATGCTTGTTAGCTTCTCCCATGAGCATCAAGATGTTACAAAATCAAGACGAGGATGAAAATGAGCCCCTCCTGGAATTTGGAAGCCGCGAACAAGCCCTCCTGGAATACCTACGCAATCACACCCGTATTCAGGTTCAGGAATGCCGCAAGATGTTCAATTTATCGGCTGGCCGTGCCCATCGTATGCTTTTGCAATTGACACGTGCGGGCCTCATCACCCTGCACACCCACGAAAAAGAAGAGTTCTTTACTTTAGGGAAGGACTATAATGGGGGAAACGGTAGCGATCGCTCTGCTCAATGGCGTCCATGATTTGGGCAATAATCTGATCCTTGCTCGCTGTATAGTCCAATTCAAGGGGATCCTTGAAGGTGACCGTTAGGTCTACGTTTCTTTTTTTGAGTAAAAGACCTTTTTTGTTAAAAGCGCGACGAAATCCGTCAATAACCACCGGAACCACCACCGGTTGTTGGTCCTTAATAATCTGAGCGACGCCCCTTCGGCCTTCAGCATAGGGCTTGGTTGTTCCCTGAGGGAACGTAAGAACCCATCCAAAATCCAAAGCCCTGTAAATTTTATCCACCTCGGAAACATCCACCTGACGCTGAACTTCCTGACCGGCATCTCTCCAGGAACGCTTGACCGTAACGGCCCCCGCCAGGCTGAACAGCCAGGGCAAGAGCCCGCTTTTTTTCATGGTTTCGGTCGCCGCCACATAATACAAGCGGGCCGGGGTCCACAACAAATAAAAGGGAGCCCACAAACGCCGCCCGTAACCCCACTTGGCGGCACATATCGAATGAAAAATGGCCATGACATCCCGGTAATAGGTCTGGTGATTGGAAACAAAGAGAACATTCTGGGCTGGTAATTTGCGAATCTTATCACTTCCTTCGATACGGAGGCGGTTGATGACACATAAACCTATGTAGAAAAAAGAGCCGAAGACCCCAAACATCAACCGTTTGATAAGCAGAGGGTTCCCAAAAGGGTCAAAAAGCCTCATCAACGAGCATTTTTAGCCTTATTCACACCCCCAAAATAGCATACAAACCGGGTCCAAAGACCAAAATTCATGTTGTATTTACATTGAATTGCGAATTTCGCTGCGTTCACAGTCTAGACACGATGGGAAAGCGCATGATTGACCTGCTGGTTTTATCGGATTTGCACCTGGGAACCTATGGATGCCACGGGAAGGAACTTCTCCGCTACCTGGATCAGGTACAGCCGGGAACACTGGTGTTGAACGGGGATATCGTCGATATTTGGCAATTCAAAAAGCGGTATTGGCCGGCATCCCACATGCAGGTGATTCGAAAGTTATTAAAATTTGCTGAGCAAGGCGTTCCCGTCTATTACCTCACCGGAAATCACGACGAAATGCTAAGAAAATTCAGCGATTATCGTATGGGCAACCTTTACCTGCGCGATAAGTTGGTTCTGGAAATCGACGGGCGCAAGGCTTGGTTTTTTCACGGAGATGTTTTTGATGTTAGCATGCAGTATTCCAAGTGGCTAGCCCGCTTAGGAGGCCACGGATACGACCTTTTAATTGTCCTCAATCGCCTTGTCAACCAGGTTCTTGAAAAGCTTGGCCGGGACAAAATCAGCTTGTCCAAACGAATCAAAGACGGGGTCAAAACCGCCGTCAGTTTTATCTCGGATTTTGAACAAATTGCCGCTGATTTGGCCATTGAGAGAGGCTACGATTATGTCATTTGCGGGCATATCCATCAACCCGTCATCAAAACGATGACCTCTTCCGCCCCGCCACCACCAGGCCAAGATGCCCGAACAGTCACCTACCTGAATTCTGGAGATTGGATCGAAAACCTGACCGCCCTGGAATACCACCTGGGGCAATGGACTTTGCACCGTTACGCTGCCCGACCAGACGAAATTCAACAGATCACCGACACCGCTTCCGATGACCCCCCCATGTCAACCATCCCCAACGCTGTTCCCCACCCCCTTCTCGAAGAAATTTTTTCGTTGGCCACGGTTTCAACCTCAACACGCCTTGGAACTCCTTGAGTAAAATCAAAATACTCTACGCTGTCCAAGGCACTGGGAACGGTCACCTTAGCCGGGCAGGTGCCCTCATCCCGGCCTTGCAAAAAAGGGGTGAACTGGACCTGCTAATATCCGGATGGGATGTGCAGGTCACGGTTGAACACCCTGTTCTCTATCGATTCAACGGCGCTGGCTTTGTTTTTGGCCAAAACGGGGGGATTGACTGGTACCAAACATTGCGAATTCAGCGTCCAATCCGCCTTTGGAGGGATAGCCGTGCCCTTCCCTTGGATCAATACGATTGGGTGATTAATGATTTCGAGCCGGTTTCCGCCCTGGCAGCACGACATCAAGGTTACAGTCGCATGGTGTCATTGAGCCACCAGGCATCCTTTTTGTCCAAGCTTACCCCCAGGCCCCGTTCAAAGGGGTTTAACCTGGAGGAGTATGTTGCTGAATGGATGTTCAAGCACTACGCCCCCTGCCCTGCCTCGATAGGATTGCACTTTGAGCCATACGACGACTTTATCCATGCTCCGGTCATTCGACCCGGCATTCGAATGCTCCGTCCTAGCTTTGACTCCGGGGAAGCGTTGGTTTACCTCCCCGCCTACAAGGACCGTTTGCTTGTGGCTTTTTTACAAAAGGTTGATTCCTCAAGGAATTGGGTTGTTTTTAGCAAAAGGCAAAAAACCAGCACCCGGTACGGACGCGTTATCATCCATCCGGCCAGTAATACTCTTTTTTGTAAACATCTGGAACATGCAGAAGCTGTGCTCTGTGGCGCAGGTTTTGAGACCCCCGCCGAAGCTCTTTTTCTGGGTAAAAAACTATGGGTGATCCCCATGAAGCAACAATACGAGCAGGCTTGCAATGCAGAAGCCCTGCGCCGATTGGGCCATCCAACCTCTTTGGGCCTGACCTCGGGCGTTATCGATGATTTACGAAATTGGCTCAAAAGCGAAAGCCCCGCACCAAGAGCGTGGCCAGACCATACCGAAGAACTTTTGAACTTATGTATTGACAAGGCGTGTCAAAACATGATGTTTTAGGGGAATTTTAAAGGACGTTTCTTCATTTGTAGGGGTTTTTGTAGAGGGTATAATTCTAAGATGAGCGCGGGAATTGGCTCAATTTTGTTTTGTTACCCCGCAAATTTTTTAGGTAACGCGTTACCTCTATGAAATATCTCCTATACCTGGAATTATCCCGGCTAACTTCGCTTGAATCCCTTAACCCTGAAACAACGGGAGCTTCTAAAAACCTACCTGGATGGCTGCAGTGGTTATGGCAGCATCGACACGGAGGAGCCAGGGACTTTGCTCTTTTGGAAACCAATATGCTGGAACCCATTATGACCAGCGTGGTGCTGCTGGAAACCAATCGTGTAAACGATGCCCTTCAGGTTGCCCTGGACCAGGGGCATACCCTGGTACTGGAATGGCAGGGAACAGGGACATCAACCACAATGCGTATGCGCACCAAAGCCCTGGATAAATCGTGGCAGGGGATTCCAGATAGCGCGGTTGTTATCAAAGCCATTCGCAACGCCCTGCGTCATTGCACCCAGGCTACCAAAACCATCAAACGCCAAAAGCGAATGCAAGAATCGCGTTTGACAGAAGAACAAATTATTCAACAATTTGCTCGTTGCGTAGAAGAACACTCCTCGGATACTCGCTGCAATATTCCCGATTTGGCCAGGTTATGCGGTATCAGCAATGTTCGATTGCAACAAATTTGCCAAAAACATTGGGGCCATGGACCCAAAGCCTACTTGGTCCAGCAACGAATCCGCAAAGCCTGCGAGCTGATCCGCAATTGGCCCGAAAATCGTCGCTGTCTCATGTCACGAATTGCCAAAGAGGCTGGATTTAGCTCCCCATCCTACTTTGCTTCGCTCTTTTTGACCCAAACCGGCCAAACGCCAACCGAATTCCGGCATGTCCACCTCCAAAACGTAGGCAAATCAGCGACCTAACAGCGCCTATCCTCCCCTGCACTTACCGTACCTGATCGCCCGGTGCAGTCCCGGGGCCCTGAGGACCGACCAAAATCAGTTGGCCATCGCTGTTTTGGGCTAGCAAAAGCATACCCCTGGACTCGACGCCGCGGATTTTGCGGGGTGCGAGGTTGGTCAGCATGAGAACCTGACAACCCTTGAGCGCCTCCGGAGCAAAGTGCTGAGCAATGCCGGAAACCACGGTCCTCTGTTCACTGCCCAAATCAACGCGTATTTCCAATAACTTGTCGGCACCGGCCACGGGTTTGGCATCGAGGATTTCGACAAGGCGCAGGTCCATGGCCGCAAAATCTTCGAAAGCGACCATCGACGGTTCCTGGGTAGGTTGGACCTTCCCCGTTTCGGTTGTGGAAGGGGATGATGAACCAGGCTGGGATGATGCCTGTGATTCAGTCGAATTGGATTCCATGGCTTGAAGTTTGGCAAGACGCTCTTGGATCGTTGCGTCTTCGATGGGTGTAAATAACAGGGTGGGGGGAGCCAATGGATGGCCCGTTTGAAGGTAAACGCTCTTGGCGAGCCCTTGCCACCAGTTCTTATGCTCTTCCTCCGAAGGAGTCCAATTCAGTTGCGTTGAAAGGCGATTGGCTGCATGAGGCAAAAAGGGCGCCAAAGCAATGCATAATTCGGCTGCTACTTCGGCACCCCTTCGAAGAACCTTCAAAGCCGCCTCGGAATCCGTCTTGAGCAATTTCCACGGCTCGGTTTCGGCCAAGTAACGATTCCCCAAACGAGCAAGGTGTATGACACCGGCCAAAGCCTCCCGCAAACGGAATTGCTCCATGGCCTCCAAAATTTCGGAACGACTTAGAGCCAACCCATCGCGCAGGGTTCGTTCGGACGAACCTTCCTTGGGTGGGTCCATGGCCTCCAAGGGGCCGCAACGACCTTCGTTCAATTTGTGAGTCAAAACCACCACCCGATTGACAAAATTGCCGAGGATGGCGACCAATTCCGAATTCACGCGGTTTTGAAAATCCTGCCAAGAAAAATCGGCGTCTTTGGTTTCAGGCAAATTGGCCAACAGGGTGTAACGCAATTCATCTTCACGGCCGCTCATTTCCTGGAGGTATTCATGCAGCCAAACGGCCCATCCACGGGATGTTGAGATTTTGCGGCCCTCGAGGTTCAGAAACTCATTCGCCGGAACCTGCCATGGCAGCACATAGGAACCGTGTGCCGCCAGCATCATGGGGAAAATTAGAGTGTGAAATACAATGTTATCTTTCCCGATAAAGTGAATCAATCGTGTATCAGGGTTTTTCCAATAATCTTCCCACCGATCCGGTTCGCCTTGGGATTCAAAATATTCACGGGTCGCTGAAATATACCCAATGGGGGCGTCAAACCAAACATAAAGCACCTTACCCTCAGCACCTTGCAAAGGAACAGGCACACCCCAATCCAAGTCCCTGGTCATGCTTCGGGGCTGCAGTCCCTGTTGAACCCAAGACATGAATTGACCTCGGACATTGGACTTCCAACCTTGGATTCGCTTGGTGTATTCAACAAAAGTTGGATGTTGTAACAATTCATCCATGGGAAGAAACCAATTGTTGGTTTCGCGGATGACCGGTTCCGTTCCGCTGAGCACCGAACGGGGCTGCAGCAATTCATCGGGGCTCAGAGAGCTACCGCATTTTTCGCATTGATCCCCGTACGCCCCGTCAAAAGAGCAATGAGGACACGTTCCCACCAAATAGCGATCGGCTAGAAACTGCTGGGCTGAATTATCATAAAACTGTCGCGTTACATGCTCCTTCAAAAATCCCCCACGGTATAGAACCTCAAAAAAAGCGGTGGCCTCCCGGTGGTGGGCAGCCCCCGATGTTCGAGAAAAATGAGTGAATTCCACCCCGATACCCTGAAGGGCATCCCGAATAATGGCATGGTTGCGATCCACCAAATCCCGGGGGTGGACCCCCTCTTTGCGGGCCTGCAATGTGATAGCGACCCCGTGTTCATCCGTACCGCAAATCAGCAGGACATCCTCGCCTTTGGCCCGCAAATAGCGATGATAAACATCCGCCGGCAGGTAACATCCGGCCAAATGACCAATGTGAACAGGCCCGTTGGCATAGGGCAGGGCGGCGGTTAACAAATAGCGAGGCACGGAGCAAAAGTAGGGCTTAGGAGCAGGCTTATCAAACCTCCGGCCCCTAACCATGTTGTAATTTGGCAGCCATGCAGGAAATTCCCGTCTATCAACCCCGGTTCCCGGTTCGAATCGTCACCGCAGCCTCCCTTTTTGATGGCCACGATGCGGCCATTAACATCATGCGCCGTATCCTCCAAAAAAGCGGTGCCGAAGTAATCCATTTGGGGCACAACCGGTCGGCAGCCGAAATCGTGGACTGCGCCGTTCAAGAAGACGCCCAGGCCATTGCCATCACCTCTTACCAGGGGGGGCATTTGGAGTTTTTCAAATACCTCTACGATTTATTACGGGACCGGGGCCGCCCGGACATTCGCCTTTTTGGGGGTGGAGGTGGTACCATCCTTCCCGTCGAAATCGAAGAACTCCATCGCTACGGAATCAACCGTATTTATTCCCCCGATGATGGTCGGGCCATGGGCTTGCAAGGCATGATCAACGATTTGTTGCAACAATCCGATTTTGCGGTTGTCCAAGAAACCCAAAAGGACCTGCCTACCCTGGCCGAACAAATCCGTCAAGGATCGGACCCGGCCTTGGCGCGAGCCATTTCCATGGCCGAAAACGAGCCAAAACTTTTTGAAGAACTTATCCAAACCCTGAACGCGGACGGAACCAACCGGCGTATCCAAAAAGCCCCCGTTCTGGGCATCACCGGAACCGGCGGGGCCGGCAAGTCCTCCTTGGTTGACGAGGTTATCCGCCGCTTTGTTACCCAAACCGGGGACCCGCTGGATCCCACCGTGGGACCCCGCGTGGCCGTTGTTTCGGTGGACCCCTCCAAACGCAAGACCGGGGGCGCCCTCCTGGGCGATCGAATTCGTATGAACGCCATTCACCATCCCCGGGTCTACATGCGTTCCCTGGCAACCCGTCAATCCAACCTGGCCCTCAGCCGGCATGTTCGGGATACACTAACCTTGCTACAGGCTTCGGACTTTGATTTGATCCTCCTGGAAACCTCCGGCATCGGCCAAAGCGATACCGAAATTATCGATCACAGCGATGTATCGCTCTATGTTATGACTCCGGAATACGGAGCGGCTACCCAGCTCGAAAAAATCGACATGCTGGATTTTGCTGATTTGATTGCGGTAAACAAATTTGATAAAAGGGGAGGTCAAGATGCACTGCGGGATGTGAAGAAACAGGTTCAACGCAACCACAACCTTTGGGATACCCCCGCATCGGAAATGCCGGTGGAAGGCACCATCGCCAGCCAATTCAACGACCCGGGCATGAACCGCCTATTTGTCCGCTTAATGAATCTGCTTGAAACCCGTTGTGGGTTCAAAGTGGACCGTCAACCCTGGGTTCAAGACGGGGAACTTTCTGAAAAAATCTACATTATTCCCCCGTCCCGGACCCGTTACCTCTCCGAAATCACCGACAGCATCCGGCGTTACAACCGCGATACCGAAGAACAGGCCCAACGGGCCGACGAATGGTACGCATTGGAACAAAGCATCCGTATCCTTCAAGACCAAGGCGAAACCAAAGAGAACCCAAGCCTAACGCAACAATCGCTATCCAAAGCCTTGGAAAAGGTCAAAGAAGGCCTACACGGTCACAGCATTCGGGGAATTGAAACCTGGCCGGCTTTGCGCGATGCCTACATGGCCGACGAATTCAGTTACCCGGTCCGGGGCAAAGCCATCAAAGTCAGTACCCACACGGTAACCCTTTCGGGCATCAAACTTCCCAAGGTCAGCCTGCCTCGGTACGCCAATTACGGAGATTTGTTACGATGGTTTCGGCAGGAAAATCTACCGGGGTCCTTCCCTTACACCGCCGGAGTCTTTCCCTTCAAAAGAGAACAAGAAGATCCGACCCGCATGTTTGCCGGGGAAGGCGGTCCCGAACGGACCAACAAACGCTTTCACTATGTGTCGTTGGGAATGCCGGCCAAGCGACTAAGTACGGCTTTTGATTCGGTGACCTTGTACGGCAACGACCCGGATCGTCGTCCTGATATCTACGGGAAAATCGGCAACGCCGGCGTCAGCATTTGTTGTTTGGACGATGCCAAAAAACTTTATTCCGGTTTTGACCTTTGCAATCCGGCCACCTCGGTATCCATGACGATTAACGGACCGGCTCCGGTCCTGCTAGCCTTCTTTTTGAATGCAGCCATCGATCAACAATGCGAAAAATTCATTGCTGAGCAGGGTTTGGAAGAATCCGTCCGTCAAAAACTAAAAAGCCTTCAAGCCGGAAGCGAGCATTGGCCCGCTTACCGGGCCTATGGTCAGGGTCAGGCAAATACCCCCAACACACTCCCCGAAGGCAACAACGGCCTGGGGCTTCTGCTGTTGGGGATTTCGGGCGATGCCGTCTTGGATCCCACTGACTATCAGCGAATAAAACAAAAAACCCTCACCCAAGTACGCGGCACGGTCCAAGCCGATATCCTCAAAGAAGACCAGGCCCAAAATACTTGCATTTTTTCGACCGAATTCTCGTTGCGCTTGATGGGGGATGTTCAAGCGTACTTTATTGAACATGCCGTCCGAAATTTTTATTCGGTATCTATTTCGGGGTACCACATTGCCGAAGCCGGTGCCAACCCCATCACCCAACTGGCCTTTACCCTGGCCAACGGTTTTACCTACGTGGAGTATTACCTATCCCGTGGGATGGACATCAACGGTTTTGCACCCAACCTCAGCTTTTTCTTTAGCAACGGGATTGATGCGGAATACGCCGTGATTGGTCGGGTGGCTCGCCGAATCTGGGCCAAAGCAATGCGCGAAAAATACGGGGCCGATGAGCGCTCCCAGATGCTCAAGTACCATATCCAAACCTCCGGCCGCTCACTGCATGCCCAGGAAATTGATTTCAACGATATCCGAACCACCTTGCAGGCCTTGTATGCGATTTATGACAACTGCAATTCCCTGCATACCAATGCATTTGATGAAGCAATCACCACTCCGACCGAAGGATCGGTGCGTCGCGCGATGGCCATACAGCTTATCATCAACCGAGAGCTCGGTCTGGCTTTTAACCAAAATCCCTTGCAGGGGTCCTTTGTTATCGAAGAATTAACAGACCTGGTTGAAGAAGCCGTCATGATGGAGTTTGACCGCATCACCGAACGAGGGGGTGTTCTGGGCGCGATGGAATCCATGTATCAACGGAATCAGATTCAGGAAGAGTCGCTGCATTACGAAACACTCAAACACAACGGTGACCTGCCGATTATCGGTGTCAATACTTTTTTGAGCAAAGAAGGTTCGCCAACCCTGATCCCCGGGGAGGTCATCCGTGCCACCGAGGCCGAAAAAGAGGCCCAGATTGCAACCCTTCAAAGCCTGCACAGCCGTTACCCCGTCGAAGCCTCCCAATGGCTCCGACGACTTTCGGAAGCAGCCTTACGCCAAGAAAATTTGTTTGATGTTCTGATGGAGGCTGTCAAGTATTGTTCGCTAGGACAGATCACTGATACTTTGTACAATGTAGGAGGCCGTTATCGCCGGAACATGTAACCACGCTTGACGAACGATTCACCCCAGATCCAAGAAACGAAGGGGGCCGCGGGCCAGGGGGCGGTGAACCTAAAGCGCTGGTGCCAAATTACTTTGGCGTACGAAGCGTTGCATTTCTAGAAATACCGAAAACATCTTGCGGCCTTTGCGCAGGTCCTCAAATTCCAGCTTGTAGGAAGAGATGGTTGCGGGCCAGGGGATGCTGCCCCCGGCTTGGTAATTGGAAATACAAGCTTGTTTGCGGCAATCAAATCGGAGGATAACGCGTTGCCGGCAAGGCGATGGACAGGCCGTCCCTTCCTTGATTTCTTCCATACGGATGCGGACATCGCTCAGTCGAAAGACCACATGCCCCCCCCCAAATTCCTGGCCGTTAATCCGCAAATTGCCATACTCGTCCATCATGCAGTCGGGTCCAAAAACACCTTTGAGGTAAATATCGGCATCGGTATAATCGCGGATCCGGCTGGGGGCCTGGGCGGCCGTTTCGAGGGTTAGACCCCCGTACAGCGCGCCAGCAAGGAGGAGGGAAACCAAAAAGCGGGGGAAACGAAGTCGTTGAGAAGTCATCATAGCACCAAATTTAATACCTTTAGGACCACCTCAACCCCCTAACCCATGGCAACAGCCTTGATTACCGGAGCCTCCGAAGGCATTGGATTGGAATTGGCCCGCATCCATGCGGCAGCCAAGCATGATTTGATTCTGGTCGCCCGTCGATTTGATTTACTTCAAAAGCTCCGCGAAGAATTGGTGACGGCTCACCAAATTCAAGTTCATTGTTATGAAATGGACCTCAGCATACCGGCGAATATCGATCGACTTTATCAAAGTACTACAGCGGCTGGGATACGGGTCGATTATTTAATAAACAACGCCGGCTTTGGGAGTTTCGGGCCCTTTGTTGAAAATGCCTGGGAAAGAGATGCTTCCATGATTGATCTCAATGTAAGGGCGGTTGCTCACCTAACCAGGCTCTATGCCAGTGATATGGTGAAACAGGGCGGGGGACGAATCATGAATGTGGCCTCAACGGCCGCCTTTCAGCCCGGACCGGGCATGGCGGTTTACTTTGCAACCAAAGCCTTTGTATTGCATTTCTCCGAAGCACTGCACCTGGAATTACGCCGGCACGGTATCACCGTAACTACCCTTTGCCCAGGACCCACCCAAAGCGGATTTGGACGAGCCATGATGGGACCCGGATCCTCCGCTCCCTCGATGCTTTCCAGCAAACGCATCCCCGATTCGGCTTCTGTGGCTCGGTACGGGTACCAGGCCATGATGCGCGGCAGGGCCGTGGCCGTCCATGGCTGGATGAATGCGGTCATGGCAGCATCCACCGGCCTGATGCCCCGCGCTTGGGTGGTCCGGGTATCGGCCGGGATCACCGGTGGACTTAAGTAGGCCCTGCAACGAAGCGCCATGGCACCGGGTCTTCTAATGTTACGGCCTCAGCATTTTGGGTGGAATTCCGAAACCAGCAGTAGCAACGCCTTTCAAAAATCTCAACCGCAAAGCCTACCTGATCTCACGGCCCAGCAAGGCCTACGGGAATTTGATGCGATGCATAGCCGCCTCCTGGAAGCAGGGCTTCAAGTGACGGTACTGACGGATCGGAAGGAAGTTCCCTGTCCGGATGCGGTTTTTCTTAACAATTTATTTTGCACCTTGCCCGACGGCGGGCTGATCCATTTCCCGATGGAGGCCCCTTCCCGACGCCTGGAAAAACGCCAAGATCTGGCCCACCTTCTGATTGAAGCCGGGTACCGGGTCGCCTACGAATCGGATTGGAGTGATTGGGCCGAGGAGGGGATGTGCTTGGAAGGCACCGGCAGTCTGGTTTTGGATCATACCAACCGTTGGGCATATGCAGCCTTTTCCACCAGGACGAGTCCCGATCTCTTTGAGCGTTGGTGTAGTGAAATGGGTTACCAGGGTTGGGGGTTTGAGACCAGGGATGCCCGCGGAATGCCGTATTACCATACCAATGTCCTGATGAGCTTGGGCCAAAACCTTGCTTTCGTGGCCCATGATGCGATGAATCCTACGGCCCGGGAAGAAATCCTTCGTTGTCTGGCGCAAAGCGGGCGAGAGGTCCTCTTGTTGAGTCCTGCACAAATCGATTCCTTTGGGGCCAATGTGCTTCAAGTGCAACATCCTGCAGGTCATCGCTGCTGGATCGCTTCCGAAACTGCAGTCCAAGCCTGGGGAAATGAGTTAAAACAACGGGTAGAAGCCGATGGCGAAATCATTTCGGTATCCATACCCACCATCGAAAAAATCGGGGGCGGTTCAGCCCGCTGTATGCTGGCCGAGAATTACCTGCCCCTGCTCTAGGGCACAAAAACCACATGCCCCGGCGCGATGCCCGTGGCGAAACTATCCACCAAAACGCCCTGGGAATTCCACCGGAAGACCTTACCGGCCGATGCAAAATCACCGGCATCGGTGGTGACCAGGTAACGACTCCCATGTGGATCGAAGGCGGTATGGTAAAACAAACGATTCAACCAAGGCTGGGTTGGATTGATCGTGCCGCTACTTAGGGGCAGACTGATTCGATGGAGACCGGAGCGTACCGGACTTTCCAATTGATAAAGGAGGGTCTCCCCGTCAGGCGTGAGCAAGAGGTCCTTGGGGTGGTCATCGCTGCGACCCCAGGTTAATTGAGCCAGCGATTCCCCATCCGACAAGCGCAACAGATGCAAGGATCCCGGTGTTTCGGTGCCAAGCCAAGACGGCTTACCACCGCACAGGACCGCAACCGTTTGGCCCAAAACCACCAGGCTGTTGGGGCGATCTCCGACCGTGATTGTTTTGAGAACCGTATCCGCCTCGGTATCGACCAAAGTCACCGTATTAGAATCCCCGTTGGCCACCACCAGGCGTTGCCCGGCCAAGGCCAAGGCATCGGGGAATGGTCCCACCGGTATGCGCTTCAAAACTTGCCGACTACCCCAATCAAGGATAGCCACCCGACCAGCCCCGCCAAAGCGAACCCATTCGCTCACGTAAACTTTGGACCTGATCGGATCCAAGGCCACGGCAGAAGGTAGCTCAAAGCCGGATAAGGAACCCAACGACTGCATCGTTGCGGGATTGACCCATTCCAGACGACCGGCGTTGTTGAGAACCACCATGCCCACACCTCCGTGAATGAGCATACTTTGAGCAATGTTACCCAAGGGGCGTTGATTCACTCGTCCAAACACATCCTGCTCGGTTCGGCTACCGTCCCTTGCAACCCAGGTTAAGGTTCCCGTTCCGGAACCAAAAGGTCCCTCGTTAACCACCCAAAATCCATTGTTATATGCGGAGGTAGGAGGAGTGACAGGGTCTTTTTGACAAGAGGTCAAGGTGCTGAGTACGGCCAGAAATACGAGGCAGGTCCAAGTCGTTAATTTGTTGGTAGGCAATGACTTTTGCATGGTTTATTTTTTTTGAGTTGGTGAAGGCGATGAAGGAATGGAGGTGTACAAGGTCAAATGGAAGCTGCGACCGGGCCGTGGAAACCAAGGCACTTCTTCGTACAATGTTCCTGTCAAATTGCGAATTTGAAGGGACAAACGATGTCCTCCTTTTTCGTACGATCCGGCGAAAGTGAGCAGCGCATAAGCGGGAAGGCTTTCCGAGCCATCGGTTAGCGTGTTACGAGCAGAAACGCCCTGAACTTGACCCATCACCGACCAAGAAGCCTTTTGCAGGCTGCCTTGAGCGGCCCATCGGTGAAGAGGCACAAAGGGCCACTGCGTTCTATTGCCTTGTTCAAGGGCACTCCAAACCCGTTGAAGGCTGTAATCCAATTGCCAAGTCCATGCCAAACCTTTGACCACGGCGGAGGATCCCCAACCCTGGGCACGAACCTCCGAACCCAGAGCGGGGCTCACCCCCACATTAATCGGAGACCAAAAGGCCGTGGTGGGCATAGGCTGCCAAAGAATGCGCTCCCGCATATCCCTCCAGAAAGCAAGCACGGTAACATCCATTTTGGATCGTTGACGAACCCAAAAGAAGCGGCCTCCACCTTCGAGCTGTCGCCCTCTTTCGGGGCGTAAATCGGGTCGGCCACCGGGTACCCAAAAACGGTCGTTGAGCGAAGGAGGATTGACAGCGGTCCGGGCCTCCATCCACCAAGCCGCCTTGTTCCTCACCCATCGGGCTCTCAAAAAAGTTGCGACCGGCAAAAGTTGCCCGTCCAGAACCTCGGCCTTGACTTGACCCGAAAACTCAAAATGCCCACGATCCAAGGCCCAGGGCAAAATCACGGCCCATCGCTCTTGGACCAAGGGCGCGGTGTATTGGGAGGACTTCGCAAGGTATCGATCCCATAAGGCCACGGGACGCAGTGCCCAGCCTCGTTTTTGATAGTTTAGTCCCCCACGGGCCTGGTAGCTGTTGGTTTGGTGCAAACCAAAAACACCGTTAAGGGTATCGGTATAACGATTCAAATCCCGTTGAAAGGCCACCGAAGACCAGTATAGAAAACGACGGTTTTTTTGCCAAGACCATTTGCCTTGAAAACGGGCTAAGCTATCGTTTTGACGGGCAGAACCGGGTCGGGCCGTCATGGAGTTGGGGATTCCTCGGCGGGTTCCTTGCAACCACCAAGCGGTTTCGTAGGAATGACCCCGGCGACCTTGAACCTGGGTTTGGTTCATCAAAGCTTCTTGACCAAAATCAGCCCCTTGCATCATGGTTTCGGGGGCATCCGGCAAAGCCCTGTTGGGATAGGCGTAGCGGTTGGCGTTTCGTGTTACGAGACCACGGGTTTGACTCCGCCACTTCGCCTTGGCCGTTGACCATCCCCAACCCAAAGCCTTATCGGCCAAAGTTCCCACCGAAGCGACAGCCTCCACACGAGGGCTGTTTAACACAGCCAAACCCAAGCCTCCTCCCATACCGTATCCCCCGGTTTGGAGAGCATCGCCCCCGTTATCAATTGCCAAACCTTGAAAAAGCCAAATTGGTACCAACTGCAAATCCGTCGTACGATTCATGGGGTGATTCAAACTGAAATCGCCCCAATACAAATCGTTGTGGGTAGCACCCCCACCCCGGTAAGCCAACGTACTGAGCCCCCCGGGTAACGATTGTCGCGTCACCCATGCCCCCTGCATACCCATAACATCGGCCAAAGAAGCCAGCGGCATGGTTTTATGCCAAACCGAATCGGTTAGCCGGTTCCACCGAAAAGTTCGAACCGAGACCTCCTTCAATACCAAGGGCTTGAGGCGCACCGTGTCCTGTTCCAAAGCAGCCGCGTAAGCACACGAATTCCAGGAGGCCCAAAAGAAGGCCCAAAAAACGATACCGAACTTGAGCCAGTGCCCCATGGTTTGCCTTTTATGCGGGCTTCCAAAAAAACCAGGACCAACCACGACCCCACCCCTTTCGAGGTATAGCCTATGTTATCCTAGGTTTTTGATCCAGAAAACCCGGTACTCTTGCTATAGCGGCAGGTCTTCTGACTTGGCCCATTTCGAACGCCTTCCCGTTTGGCCGTTGTCCGACTCCCACAGTGGCACCTTGTTCGAAACCTGTACAGGCCTCACAGCAGCTGGTACTGTCCCGGACTTGCACCGGAGTTCCCTCTTCGTTTTGGCTCTCGCCAAAAACCGCCAAGCGAACCAAAGGTAGCGAAAATCCCCCCGAAAATCGCCCTTTAGGAAGCCTTGCCCCCCAACGAGTCCACCAGAGCCTTGATGACCTTACGGTTTTGAATCGTAACCTGGTCATCGGGCTTCAATTCCAGAATGCGATCCAAATCCTTGAGGGCCGAAGGATAATCCTTCAAAACCATATGAAGCAAGCTGCGGTTTTGGATAGCTTCCAGAAAATCCGGTTTGGCTCCAATGGCACGGTTGTAGTCGGCCAGAGCTCCTTCCAAGTCATTGATTTTGCGCTTGGTATTGCCCCGATTAAAAAAAGCTTCGGCCAGTCGAATTTTATGTTGGATGGCAAGATCAAAATCCTCAAGGGCCCCGGCATGATCCCCCATTTCGGTACGGGATGTAGCCCGGTCAAAGTAAATTCCTTTGTTGGTGGTATCCTTTGACAGAGCCTTTGAATAATCCTCCACCGCCCCTGAATAATCCTTCAGGTAAAAGCGGACCAGGCCTCGGTTATGATAAGCAGCACGGTAACCGTCATTGATTTGAATCAAACGATCAAAATCCTGAAAGGCCTTGGCAAGGTATTCTTTGTTAAAAAATTCTTCTTTGCGGGATGCTACGTTGGCTAAACGCAAATAACAGCATCCTCGGTTGTTGTAAGCCAACTGTGCATTCGGGTATTTTTCGGTATTTTTCGATAACATCCGAAAACAAGGCCTCGTCATCTTTCCAAACTTCCACCCTTCGAAAGGCCAACAGGGCCATTATGGCAATAGCAAGGATGGCTACCCCGTTCCAAACAACTTGATTTCCATGGGCCGAGCGATTCCTGAATGACTCCCAAATTTTCCCTAACACAAAAAACAATCCAATATAAGGAACGTAGGGTGGCATTGCCCACCGTGACAATTTGGAGGACCAGCACAATGGTAATTCCGAAAAAACCCATACCCATAAAGTAATCTTTGGTCCAACGCCTTGAATAGACGAGGAATCCAAGCAGCAAAAGAACCCCTAAAGCGGCCACGGTGTACACGACCGGCAGGCCTTGGCCCAACTCCGGTGGGTACGGATAAAAAGCAGAAAGACCCGTTGGCACAAGGGCCTTGATAACATAGAGCCATAGCGAGTGAGCCGC
>RFOZ01000019.1 GCA_009926405.1 Cytophagia bacterium | reverse complement strand
GGCGCGGGGGCCGGGGCGGACGACCTGACCTGTTTGGATATCTTTGAATTCAAAGGCCAACGGGGCTTGTGCGTTTTGCAAGGTCGATAACCCGTAAGGATCTGGAAGGGTCGCAGCGCTATCCCGAACCGCGGTCCAAGGTCGGCCCGGCCCCCGCGCCGCGTAAAGCTGACCCTGCATGGAGCCATCCTGAGCCAGGTGTCCCCGTATCAGATAAGCACTGCCGCCGTCCATTCCGCTCATCCACAACGAATCCCCGTCCATGATCCCGCTGAGGTATCGATAATCCCCCGTTGAGGTACGCAGGGTACCGCTGATTTCTGGGCCTTTTTGGGTCAATGGCATCAGAGCCGGGGTACCAGGCCCCAGGTCCACCTTCCATTGAGCCCCCACCTCGGCCGGCAAACCTGCATTGCGCGATGCAAATTTGTACTGTCCACCGCGGGTGGCCATCCAGGGCATCATCACCGAGGTATCGTTTTTGGTTTTGACCCAAAAACCCCTCAGCGTATCACCCAAACTGCTGACTGCAGCCACCAGAACAGATTCATAGACCGGGAAGTTCCAGTACAAACTATCCCCCCGGACCTCTGCACTTGATTCCACCCACGTATCGCCGTCTTGCAATCGGGCTTTGAAAAGCCGATCCGAAGGACGCTCCTTGTTGGGTCCTGCTTGGCGCTCCAAACGAAACAAAAAGGGCAAATCCCCTCCTTCGGTTTGTATGAGGCCTCGCCAATCCCCTTCCTGAAGGCGGTAACAGGCCTCCAAGTCGATACCCCAACGACAGGAAGAACTACCAAGCAGAAAAGCCATGGCGCCCAAAAAATAGAGTTTTGAAATTTTTAACATTTTCAGCGGTTTCAATAGGAAAACAAAAATGCGTGCAATTCGGCCTTTCGCCGTTTGTTTTTTTGCGGAGACTTACCTTTCCCGAAACTCTTCCAACCATGCCTGCCGAAAACAGCCTCTCCGACGGCCAGCACAGCATCTCCGTGCATCCCCGCGATTTACGGATTTCCGACTTTGGGTATGACTTGCCCCAGGAGCGTATTGCTTTGTATCCCACTGAATTCCGAGAGCAGGCACGGATGTTAGAATACAGAGGCGGTTCCATCTTTGATAGATCCTTTGGGGACCTACCAAATGGACTGCCTGAAGGAGTCCATTTAGTCCTCAACAATACCCGGGTGGTACCTGCGCGCCTCCGTTGGCCTTTGCCCAACGGTTCTGTCTTGGAATTTTTGCTCTTGGAACCCGATCCAGCGATACCGGGGGACGGAGAAAAAATCACCTGGTGGTGCCTGATCGGCAACAACCGCGCCTGGAAAAGTGGCATTCTTGATCTGGTGTTACAAACAGGAAATCTGCATTTGGAACGCGGACAAAGCAAGGATGGTCAATGGCAAGTCCACTTTGGATGGCAACCCAATCCGGATGCCGGGCCAGACAGCCCACAGTCCCTGGAAGAATTGTTGGATCTTGTTGGCGAAGTTCCTTTGCCGCCTTACCTTCAACGCAGCAGCGAGTCTCTGGACCGTGAACGATACCAAACAACCTATGCCAAGGAGCGCGGAGCCGTGGCGGCACCTACGGCGGGTTTGCATCTAACGCCTTTGTTGTTGGAACAAATTAAACAAAAAGGCGGTTTAACAACCGAGGTCACCCTGCATGTCGGTGCGGGCACCTTTCAGCCGGTCAAGGCTTCCCAAATGGCCGAACACACCATGCATACCGAACGGATTTCGATTCGTACAGAGGCCCTGGAAGCCCTTTACCGTAGCCAAGGGCCGGTTTATGCGGTAGGAACCACCTCTTTGCGCCTACTCGAAAGCCTTTATTGGGCCGCGGTCCGCATCCACCAAAAAACAACCCCTACAGAGTCCATCGACTCAAAAATAACGCTCCCAAAAGTGCATCAGTGGGATCCCTACGATCTCCCAACAACCGATTTATCGGCTCAGGACGCTTTGGGAATCCTGCTTGATTTTGCCCAAAAAAATCAATGTTCTGAACTGACCGGTCGAACTGGACTCATGCTGGCTCCGCCTTACAAAGCGCGAATGGTTCAAGGTCTCATTACGAATTTCCATCAACCCCAGAGCACCTTGTTGTTGTTGGTTGCTGCGCTGGTCGGCAAGGATTGGCGAAATATTTACCAACACGCCCTGGACAAGGGTTATCGTTTCTTGAGTTATGGCGACGGATCTCTCCTCCATTTTTGATCGTTGTTACGATAGGGCCTTGGGCGTGGAACACACCGCGGGATCCTATGCGGATCATTCCGCGGATCACACCGCGGAACAAGGTGCGGCACCAAAGACCGGAGGGCCGTTGGCGGGCCTTCGGGTTTTGGAAACGGCCACGGTTTTGGCAGGGCCGGCTGTGGGCATGTTCCTGGCCGAATGCGGAGCGCGTGTTCTCAAACTGGAACCGCCTTCCGGCGATGTTACCCGGCAATGGACCCTGCCCGAGGAAAACCCGTCCCAGGGTCGATCGGCTTACTTCTGCTCGGTCAACTGGGGCAAAGCCAGCCTACGATCCCTGCTCACCGACCCCGATGAAAAAAAGGTATTCCGGCGATTGTTGTCGGAGGCCGATGTCTTGATTTCCAACAATTTACCGCACCAAGAAAAGGACCTTGGTCTGGATTGGGAGGCCTTGCATGCTTTGAATCCACGGCTCATTGCAGCTCGAATCAATGGCTACGGGTCTTCCTCTTCCAGGCCGGGATACGATTCCTTGGTCCAGGCCGAAAGTGGCTATGTTTCCATGAACGGCCCTATCGGGGGTCCAGGGCACAAAATGCCGGTGGCCCTCATGGATGTCTTGGCCGCACATCAACTCAAAGAGGCCCTCCTGCTAGCCCTCCTGCAGCGAGGACAGGACGGAATGGGCCGCGAAGTGCGGGTTTCTTTGCTAGATGCGGGCCTGGCCTCTCTAAGCAATCAGGCGACCAACTGGTGGATGGGAGGTGTCGAGGCCCGGCCCATGGGTTCCGAACACCCCAACATTGTCCCTTACGGCTCCACCTTTCAATGCCAGGATGGGCAATGGCTGACCCTGGCTGTTGGCAACAACGCCCAATTTGAACGTACTTGTACAGCCCTTCAACTCCAACCCGACACTGCCTGGGCCAGCCCTACCGGCCGCCTCATGGACAAAGCCAACCTTTTGGGACAGCTCCAAGATTGCTTTGCTCGCCATGGGCGGGCCTATTGGTTGGAAATCCTGGAAGCCCACCGGGTCCCAGCCGCCCCTGTGAACGATGTTTCGCAGGCTTTGGCCAGTCCTGCCGCCCTCCGTTTGCAGCTCAAGGATGGCCCTCTTTACGGACTACGCACAGCCGTTTTTGAGGGGGTGTATGGACCCAACCCACCTCAAACCCTGGCCCCACCTCCGGCTTTTCCGCAGCATTCCCTCGCCGACATGGCCCGCACCTTGTTCTCCTGACCTTGGCTCGTGGGTCGTTTGGCTATAAATTGCGGCATGGCTTTGAACGAAGAACCCCTCGTGGTTTTGGTGGACCGGGAAGACCGTGAAATTGGCTTGGCTCCCAAAACCGAGGCCCATCAAAAAGCCTTGCTTCACAGAGCTTTTTCCGTCTTTGTTTTTAACGGCGTTGGGGAGCTGCTCCTCCAACAGCGCAGCCCAGACAAATACCATTCCGGGGGGTTATGGACCAATACTTGCTGCAGTCATCCCTTGCCCGGTGAGAATATCCACGCTGCAGCTCATCGTCGCTTGGTGGAAGAAATGGGCATGGACTGCCCTTTGGAATCCCCCTTTTGGTTTATTTACCAGACCGAATTTGAGAACGGTCTTAGCGAGCACGAGTTGGATCATGTTTTTTTGGGAAACAGCGACGGGCCCTTCCGCATTGATCCAAGCGAGGTAGCTGCGGCCCTATGGATTTCCCTCGCTGAACTGGAGGCTTGGATGGAAAGGCGCCCGCAGGATTTTACATTTTGGTTCAAACACATCTATCCCCGTTGCGCCGAATTTCTTCATAACAGACCATCGACCATGGTGTTATGAAGATTCGTACGTCTCGTTTCGTTTGGATTTTCGCCGGTATCGTTCTGGTTCTGCTGGGTCTTTGGCTTTGGTGGCGTTACCTTGGTCCCGCCCCCCAAAAACCAACCCCCTTATCGCAACCGGTTTACACCGCTGGTATTCGAGTGGACACCCTGTACACCGATACGGTAACCATACAGAACGGGGATCAGATTTCGGGGCTATTCGAAAACCTGGGTCTGGGCTATCCTGTAGTCAATCACCTGGTTAGTCAGCCGGATTCTGTTTTCAATGTCCGCCAACTACGAAGTGGTCAGCAGTGCCTAATCCTGCGGGATAGCAGCGGTGGGCCTGTGTTGTATTGGCTGCTTGTAAAGAACCGGGTCGAAACCCTGGTCATGGATCTCCGGGATTCCATGCCGAGGACCTATCTCCATCGCAAGCCTGTTACCACCCGCTTTCGGCCTCTGGTCGGAAGCATTCAGTCCTCTTTGTACCAATCGGTCACCGATGCCGGGGCGGGACCTGAATTAGCCATGGCTTTGGCGGCAACCTTTGATTGGACCGTGGATTTTTTTCAATTACAAAAGGGCGATGGCTACCGTGTTTACTATGTTGAAACCCTTGTGGATAGCCAACCCTTCGGCCCTGCCCAAATCTTGGCTGCCGAGTTTAGGGCATCGGACAAAATCTATACCGCCGTTCGTTTCCGCAATAATTACTTTGACGCCAAGGGTCAAAGCATGAAAAGACGCTACCTCAAAGCCCCCTTGGACTATACCCGCATTAGTTCCGGCTTTTCGACCAGTCGGCTGCATCCGGTGTTACGATACCTGCGCCCTCATTTGGGGGTTGATTATGCGGCCCCCAAAGGAACACCGGTGCGCAGTGTGGGGGATGGCCAAGTGCTTGAGGCGGGTTACCGAGGTGGCAATGGAAATTTTGTCAAGATTCAGCATTCGCGTGAACATGCAACCGGATACCTGCATCTTAGCCGCATTGCCTCCGGGGTTCGCCGTGGTGGCCGAGTTAGCCAAGGCCAGGTCATTGGCTATGTTGGCAGCACGGGTTTGTCCACCGGGCCTCACTTGTGTTTTCGCTTTTGGAACCGCGGTGTTCAAGTCAACCCCAAACGCCTGCAGGGACCCCAGGCCGAACCCATGAATCCAGCGGATCTACCGGCCTTTCGTGAACACCGAGACAGCCTGCTGGTCCAGCTACCGCCTTGGTCCTGATTCCCAAACCACCCGTTTTGAGACAATCCTCTAACGACCTCCGCAGCCTGGCTTCCCAAACCGCCTTGTATGGTCTAAGCACGGTGGTGGGTCGGCTTCTCAATTACCTTCTGGTTCCCCTGCATACCCGATTGTTTGAGCCCCAGGATTACGGGGTCATCACCGATTTTTATGCCATGGCAGCGTTGCTGGCCGTGGTTTATACCTACGGCATGGAGACGGCCTTTTTTCGTTTTGTCAATCGAAAAGATGCGAACGAGAACGCGGTTTACGCCACGTCATTTTATGCGGTTCTGTTCACTTCGCTAATTATGAGTGCGTTGTTATGGATGAATGCCGATACGCTGGCTTTAAACCTTCGTCATCCCGATAAGGCTCATTTTGTTCGGTGGTTCTCCATGATTTTTGCATTGGATGCGGTATCGGCCTTGCCCTTTGCCCGCCTACGCCAAAAGGGCCGGTCCTGGTCCTACGTCGGCATCAAGGTTAGTAATATCCTCATCTTGGTTGGGCTTCAGGTTTATTTTTTAGTCCTTCAACCGAAATACAGTAACACAATATCGTTTGCCTCCCTGGATGGGGTGGTTCTCAGCAATCTGGTGGCCAACGGTATCACCCTTTTGGTCTTGATGCGAGGGCTGCCTTCCCTACGAGACTTTGATAGCCGCGTGCTGCGCCCCATGCTGGCCTACGCCTGGCCCCTGCTCGTAGCCGGTCTGGCCGGCATGTTCAACGAAACGCTGGACAGGGTTCTGCTCAAATACCGTCTGGGCGGAACACCGTCCGCGGCGATGTGGCAGGTTGGGGTCTACGGGGCCGTTTACAAATTGGCGGTCCTGATGAGTCTCTACACCCAGGCATTCCGCATGGGAGCGGAGCCTTTTTTCTTTCGAAAAACCTCGGTTGATTCAAGGAATGAAATCGACGATGGCCCTTCTATGGGCAAGGTATTTTGGTATTATAGCTTGATTGGATGGGGCCTCTTTTTGGTCGTTACCTTGGGGATGGACGCGGCCAAAATACTTGTGGGCCCAGCTTATCATGAAGGTTTACCGGTGGTCCCCATTCTTTTGTTGGCAAATCTCTGTTTGGGCTGGTATTACAACCATTCCATATGGTTCAAAGCCATTGATCAAACCCGCTGGGGGCTCTGGATTGGCTTGGGAGCTGCTTGCCTGACCGTTGCAGGAAATTGGTTCCTCATCCCTTTGTTCGGGTACACCGCTTCGGCTTGGGTGACTTTAGCCTGTTATGCCTCCATGTTTGGTGCCAGTATAATCGCAGGCCGTCGTTATAACCCGGTACCCTATCCTTGGAAAGGCTGGCTGCTCTTGGGGATATGGGCTTTGTTCTTGTACGGACTTGATTCATGCCTTCCGGCAGGGCTTGGGTGGAGCAACTTGGGGGTTAAATTCTTGCTTTTGATTGTTTATGTCCTTGGCGTTCCGCTTTTTCGTAAATTTGGGCTGGATCGTTGAACGTGCCATCTTCTACAAATCATCCCAGCATTTTGACGACCATCAGCCTTTTTGATTTGTTAAGAAAATGAATATTATCGTCCCTATGGCGGGCCTGGGCAAGCGAATGCGGCCCCACACCCTGACAACAGCCAAGCCCCTGTTGCCCATCGCGGGCAAGCCAATTGTTGAAAGGCTTATGGAGGATATCGTTCGGGTTTGCGATCAGCCTGTCCACCGAATTGCCTTTATCACGTCTCCCTTGTTTGGGCCGGCGGTTGAACAACAACTTCTCAAGGTCGCCGAACAATTGGGTGCGGTTGGAAGCATTCATTACCAAAAAGAAGCACTTGGCACCGCCCACGCTATTCTATGTGCCCAAGAACATTTGGAGGGTCCCGTGGTGGTGGCCTTTGCAGACACCCTTTTCAAAGCCGACTTTGTCCTGGACTCCATGAAGGAAGGGATTATTTGGGTCAAAAAAATCGAAAACCCCCGTGCATTTGGGGTGGTGGAATTGGACCAAGATGGTATCATCCGGGCCTTTCATGAGAAACCTGAAGAATTTGTGTCGGATCTGGCCATCATCGGAATCTACTATTTCAAGGACGGGGCCTACCTGCGCAGTGAGTTGCAATACCTTATCGATCATCACATGATGGACAAAGGCGAATACCAATTGACATCGGCCCTGGAGAACATGAAATCCAAAGGAACGGCTTTTCTGCCGGGCACGGTCAGCGAGTGGCTGGACTGCGGCAACAAGGATGCTACCGTTCACACCAACAGCCGCTACCTGGAATACTTGCAACAAAGGGGGACCGAAACCTTGGTGGACCCTACCGCAATCCTGGAAAGTTGCCAAATCATTCCACCCTGTTACATCGGTCCTGATTGTCGTTTGAAGAATGTTCTCTTGGGGCCCCATGTCTCGGTGGGACGCGGCTCCACCATCGAAAACGCGGTTGTAGAATCCAGCCTACTGGGAGAGCATGCTCATATCCATGGTGTGCATCTGCGCAATTCCATGACCGGTGCCCATGCCAAGATTCGGGGTTATGGTCAGCCTTCCGCCCCGGGACCGGCGCTGGAACTTAGCATTAGCGACCATAGCGAAGTTGTATGCCGCTAATTGTGTTATGGCTAGCCGTCCTGCTTGCCGGACTATCCTGCTCACGTTCCCGTGTTACGGCGCCTGCTCCTCCCACCATTCTCAACGAAGCACAACAGAATCAGTTTCAGTATTATTTCTTTGAAGGCACCACCGCCAAATTAATTGGCAAATGGGAACAAGCCGAACAGTTTTTTGGAAGAGCCTATGCTCTAGACCCCCATTCGGCGGTAACAGCCTACGAAATAGCCAGAATGTCCCTTCAGCGTGGAGATGGCCCCAAAGCACAGCGCTTGGCCCAAAAAGCCGTCCAATTGGACCCCCTGAACCCCTGGTACCTCCAATTCCTGGCCCAAGTCTATCAAAATAACGGATTACCCAAGGAAGCAGCAGAAGCGTGGACCCGTTTGATTGCCATGGACAACGAACATTCGCTCGAAGCCCTCGAAAATTTAGCAAACCTGCATATCCAAAACAAATCTTACAACGCGGCCATGGATTGCGCCGATGCCATTGAACAAAAACTTGGACCGCAACCTGAAATTCTGGATCAAAAGAAAAACATCTGGCTGCTCTTGGGGAAAAAAGAAAAAGCCATCAAAGAAATTCAACGCCTGGTTAGTCTCTATCCCAACGAGCTGGGGCACCGCCTCGGCTTGGTGCAAACATTCAGCGAACAAGGTGAATACCATAAAGCCCTTTCCCTTCTGCAAGAAGCCCTGCCTTTAACCGAAAACCCCAACAGGGCCCGCTTGCTTTTGGCATCTGCCGAACTCTACGATGCCTTGGGTCAGACCCAAAAATCCGAAGAAGCCTTTGAAGAAGCCCTGAAAGGCGGTGTTTTATCCACCGAAGAAATTCTTCAAGGGGTTTTTCGTAGTCTGGAAAGGGTCGGAGACTCTTCGGCCATCAAAGAAGAGAAGCTTCGCCGTGTTCTGGAATTTTACCCGAACGCGCCCATGGTCCATGCCCTTTTAGGCGAAGCCTTGATTCGACAAGGCAAGCCGAGGGAGGCTCTTGGACCTTATTGCAAGGCCTTGGAACTAACGGGCGATCCCTTGCCCTATATTGTTTGGCAGCAATACCTTTCCGCGCTTCTGGATTTGGGAATCATGGATACCCTTGAAATCAAATCACGGATTGCTTTGGAACGGCACCCAGGACAGGCGCTTAATTATTTCTTTTTGGGCATTGCTCTCAGTCAAAACGACAAAAAGATTGAAGCCATCGAATTCTTGCAAAGCGGCTTGGGTTATACCACCGAAGACGAAACCGACCTTCGGCTCCAAATGCATATTTTGTTAGGAGATCTATACCACCAACAACAAAACCATCTTCTCTCTGACAAAAACTACAGGGATGCCCTCAAGATTCAACCGAGCAACGCTTTGGTTCTCAATAATTATGCCTACTATTTGGGGCTTCGTAACCAAGAACTGGATCGTGCGTTGATGATGAGCCAACAGGCTCTTGAAATCGAACCAGACAATGCTTCGTATTTGGATACCTATGCTTGGGTACTCTACACCATGGGACGATACGCCGATGCTCTCGAGCCCATGACCAAGGCCTTGCGTCTTAGTCCCGAGAATGCTACCATGTTGGATCACTACGGAGATATTTTGTACCGGAACAACCAAACAGAGGCCGCCAAGGCCCAATGGGGCAAGGCCCTCCAAATTGATGAAGGCAATCTTGATATCCAATCCAAACTGCGCTCGGGACTGCCAGCTAGGCCCTAAAACGGGTCTTCATATCAGAAGGCCTTTCCTCCTCGTTTACACTTGGTGGGTAATCGCTTTTGTTGGTATTGGCTGCGTTTCCCGGCGTTCAGCCCAGCCAACGGCTCCACAACCCAAAAAAGACCAAGTCGCCCCATCGGTAATCGTACCTAGCCCCCCATCGGGTGCATGGACGCGTCTTTGGGGACGTAACGATTTCAAAAATCAGGGGGTCAAAATGGAAGGCACCTGGAACATCGCTTACAATCAATACGATTTTGCCTCGCCGGTCAGCATGATGGTCCAACAAGGCGAGTGGATCTGGGTGAGTGTACGGCCTGCCTTGGGCATCGAGGTCATCCGTTTGATTTTAAAACCCGACAGCGTTTGGATGATTAGCCGTCCTTCCAAAAACTATTGGAGTGGAACTTGGGATCAGCTCCAAAAATCTCTTCAACTGGATCTGGATTACCGATGGTTTGAAGATGCTCTTTTGCACGGTCATGGCTCGCTTATTGAGGGCCTTCAACGAGCCCGGATTGAGTACCCAAAAGCAGGCAGTGACAGCTTGGTTTTTACCAAAGGCGTGGATAGCTCCCTTTCGACCGTTTCGGTTCGTTGGGGAAAATTCCCTGCCAAAATCCACCACCTTTCGATGCAATCACGAAGGGGGAACTTGGATGTGGAATACCTCCAAAGTATCGAAGTGGCATCGGTTGCCTTGCCTTCCAAAATGAGCCTCGCTCTCCATGCTCCGGGCCACAAAGCTTTGCTACGAATGCATTGGAAGACCCCGGCCCTGGAAGCCGTTGCTTTGCCACCCATCAAAATTCCAACGGACTACCGCAAACTGAAATTGGGATTCTAAATCATGCCTTTTCGTCTCAACCGTTTATTTTTTATAAGCCTAATCGTCCTGTGTTATGGAATCATCGGGCTGTATTGTGTCCAAGCCCAATCGTCCAAGCCCAAATCCTCCGCATCCAGAGCGGGACTGGAACAAGAACGCCAAGAGCTCGTCCGAAAAATAGACCAAACGCGTCAACAATTAGAAGAAGTTCGGCGTAAACGTAAATCCGGTTTGCAGCAATTGCAATTGTTAAAAAATCAAATCCAAAACCGCGAAAAAATCATTCGCAATTACAATGCGGAAATTGTTCGCCAAGAAGTCCAGATAAGCGAAGTCCAAAACGTCATGCAATCCCTGGAGGTGGATTTGAAACGATTGCGGGAACGATACGCCCTGCTCCTTCGCCAATACCAACGCCAAATCATGGCTTCGTCCACGCCTTTGTTAATCCTCTCGGCCACCGATGTCAACCAAGCCCTGCGACGAACCTGGCATTTGCGGCAATACAACCAATTTCGAAGAGAACAGGCCGCCGCTATCGTTGAACTACAGCAAGAACTTAATCAAAAAGGTGAAATCCTTCAAGCCGAGAAGGAACGTAAGGAAGAACTCAAGGCCCGTGAAGAAGAAAACAAAAACGCCCTAAAACAGGAAAGTCAAGAACAAGACAAAGTCGTCAAGGCCCTTCAAAAAGACGAAAAGAAATTACGACAAGAACTACGCAACCAGGAAATTGCTCGAAACCGCCTCCAAAAAAACATTGAAGACCTCATCCGTAAAGAAATTGAAGCCGCGCGCCAAGCTGCTGCCAAAACGGACGACAAAACCAAACCCAACCAAGGCCAGGCCCAACAACCCCAACGTAACCAAGCTCTGCTAGAGTTAACACCCGAAGCCAAAGCGTTGGGTAAGGCCTTTGAAGAAAACCGGGGGCGCCTTCCCTGGCCTCTCCAAAAAGCCATGGTAAACGAAACCTTTGGATTCCATCCGCATCCACATCTCAAGAATATCAGCATTCGCAACGATGGCATTACGCTCAAAGCGGAAGCCGGGGCCTCCGTTAGGGCTTGTTTTCGAGGTGAAGTCACCGCCGTGGTCAACATCCCCGGTATGCAGAAAACCGTAATTATTCGGCACGGACAATACCTCACGGTATACGCCCACCTTGATCAAACCCAGGTCAGTAAAGGCCAAAAAGTTCAGACCGGACAAACCATCGGCCGCCTTCATGTGCGCCCGGAGAACGGAGAATCTTACCTCCAATTCCAGCTTTGGAAAGGGACCGCCAAAGTCAATCCTCTGCCTTGGCTAGCCGGACGATAAAGGTTTCTCTAGGCCCGATAATCCGATAACATGACCGGCATCAACAACATCAAGGTGTCTTCCTGGTCTTCTTGATGGACGGGACGCAAAACCCCGGGGCGGCTCGATGAGCTCAGTTCAAACTGAACTTCGTCTCCTGTCAAAGTAGAAAGCATCTCAACCAAAAAACGGGCATTGAATCCAATCTCCATATCGGCGCCGTTGTATTCACAAGCCAAGGTTTCCAAGGCTTGGTTCGAAAAATCCGGATCCTCCGCAGACAATTGCAACTCGTTGCCCTTGATTGACAAACGGACCTGATAAGTCGATTTGCTGGAATAGATGGAAATACGACGCAGGGATGACAAAAATTCGGTGCGACGAAGGAGGAGTCGGCTACCCCCATCTTTTGGTATAACAGCCTGATAATCAGGATATTTTTGGTCAATGAGTCGACAGGTCAACTCCAAATCTCCAAAAGCAAAGGCAACGTGGGTATTGTTATAAGAAACCTTTACCGGAGAGGCATCACCGGGCAGTGTGGATTTAAGCAGATTCAAGGCTTTGCGGGGAACAATAAAACCAGCAGAGGCGGGAACCTCAATGCCACCCTGTTTGTGAAGAACTAATTTGTGAGCATCGGTCGCCACAAAACTCAAGGTGTCTCCTGCGCATTCCATTTTGACCCCGGTCATCGCCAAACGCAATTCATCGGTGCCCACCGCAAAAAGCGTATTGGAAATACCCGTCAACAGGGCGTCCGATGGCAGCTCAAAGCGCTGATTTCCCGTCATCTCTGGAAGCGTTGGAAACTCCTCACCGTTTTCACCGGATAATTTGAACTTACCCTTGTCGGTGTGCAGCTCTACCGCGTATGTTTTGGGATCTAGGGCCAAGGATATCGGCTGATCCGGGAGGGTCTTCAGGGTTTCAAGCAAAATCTTTCCTGGTACCGCCACCTTGGCCTGACCATTCCCTTCGACCGCAAGCCGGGTCCGCATGGTGGTGTTAAGATCCGTGGTGCAAATCGTCAATTGTCGCCCATCAACATCAAAGAGATAATGATCAAGGATGGGAAGAACGTTGTTGGTTTGGATAACACCCTGCACGGCTTGTAGCTGACGTAGCAAGGCAGAGGAGGAGACAATGAATTTCATGGGTTGGCTTTGGGATGAAGAAGATTCAAGAGGCAATTTAGAATGTCCGCGGGGGGTTTGGGGTGCTTTTGTTCAATTTTTCCCCAAAAATAGGATTTCCCATCCAAGAACCCTACGATTTTCTACTCAAGAGCCGAGGGTCAGTTGGCTTCGTTTTGCATAGAACCACGGAATGGCCCTCCGTTGTAAAACCCCAAATTCGTTCATCCCGTGATGATAGAAATAATCCCGGTCCAAATCGGGTGCAACATTCAACAAAACCACATCCAACTGGTTCAGCTGACTTTTGGGATAAACGGATATCAAATGCAATCGCCCGGACTTTTCCCATAACCGGACCCGCATTTTTTCGGGAACACGGCTTGGGACACTATCACGCATGGGTTGATTGTTTTCAAAGCCCTCCACCGGCATAAACCCAAAACCCTGCCACAAAGAAACCACCGCTGCAGGGTTGAAATTCAATTCTTGGCCGCTTTGACCAGACTTTGGGTCGAAGGCTCTCAATTTCATCCCACCCTCCGGTTGACGTAGCAATTCGTAACTCTCTTCGGGCTCGTATGGGTACTCCACAACCAGGCGTTCCAGTGAATCGGGCCGAAGGCGCAAAAGCACCCTTTCGCGCATTTCTTCCTCGTCTGTAAAAAACCGGGTACTCAAATAACCCTCCCAGCCCGGTAAATGCAAAACATAGGGCAATTCGGAACCCTCAATCATGGCGTAAGTACCTCGCATATCCGGGGTCCCTGAACCCACGTAATACACTTTCTTTTCCTTGTTCGCCAAATAAACCTCCACTTTCACCCCCAACGTGGCAAGGTTACGGAATACGGTTTGAACTGCCGGACGAGGTACCGGGGTTTTGACCTCCCAACGGCGAATGGTTTCCAAAAGAGTTTGTACAGCATCCGGGCGTGGAGTTTTGGTTTGATTAAGAGTCCATGCCCCACCGGGTTGCCGCTCCAATGTCAATTGTTGTCCTTTGCGGTCTGCCATAAAAATCCGAATCACAGAGGCCGTATCCTCAATTCCAAAAGCCGTCTCCGATGCCTTGAGCGTCCCGGCACTTCGCTGACGCCAGACCATCCAACTCAAAAGCGCCAAAACGCCGAAGACCAAAAAATAGGGTAGGTTTTTTTTCATGAAAGGCCCGTTTAGTCCACCAATGGGCGGGTATAGCGTCTGCGGCGGATATAAAATCTCCAGGCCCCAAAAACCAGCAACAAAACCAAAGGAAAGCCTAAATTAAAAACTTGCCAGAAGATTTTTTGGGTTTTAAGCTTGCTTCCATCCAAAAGACGCAAACTGATTTTGCGTGCCCTGAGCTCTATCGTACTTTGATCCTCCAGCAGATAAGCGACGGTGTTCAAAGCAAAGTTTCGGTTCCCGTATTGCTGACCCGTAAATCGATCCAGCCCCAAGGGATAGATATCCCCCGTGGACGGTCTAACCTCGTTTCGTAACATATCTCCATCGGCCACAACAATCATTCGCCCGTTGCGAATGCTATCCATCGGATTCATACCCAAGGAATCCACCGCCCTCAACGCAAAATCATTCAGAATTCGCTTGCGGTAGGCCGAATAAAAAGTTCCCTCCAACAAAACCGCCAAGGGAAGTGGCTGCCTTTGGAATTGACTTTCTTCGAGGGCCTCGGTGGCCGTACCCAAATGCACGCGCAATGGAGAGGCCAGCACCCGGCTTCGATCAGAGGAGGTTAACAAAATCTTTTTGGTCAAACCGGGTGCGGTTACCGTATCGATACTGCTCACAAATCGCATCAAAACCGGATCCAAATTCCGCGAAAGCGGATGCTGTCCGTCACCAATAACCAAAGGATAATAATACCAAGGATACAATTTGGTTTGGGGTTGGCCCCCCATCGAACCGTACACAATCGGTATGGGAGCGGCCCTGAAGTCCTGAACCAGGTTCGCATTGATACGAATGCCGTATCGAAAGAGTAGGTCTTCCAAACCCGTTTCCAACGGCATCGCCATAAAAGCGTTTTCGGAACCCATAGAATCCATGGATGCTCCCACGCCCTCCAAACACCACAATATCCGACCCCCTCGCATAACAAAGTGGTCCAATTTGTACCGGGCCCAATCGCTGAAATAAATAGACGGCTTGGCCACCACGAGCAAATCAATGTCCGCAGGAACCGCTTCGGTTTTGTTGAGATCGTAACGCGTTACCGTGTAGTGTTCGCTAAGGCTCTTCGCAAAATCCGAAACCAAAGCCGGCTCCAATTCCCCGTGGCCTTCGCTAAACGCGATTTTTTGTTTTTTGATTCGAATGATCTTATCAATAACATCAACCAAAGCAAATTCCATGTTTTCCTCCGAGGCATTCAAAACCTGCATCGGCGAAGACCCGGAGCCGCCGCCTAACAATAGATTAACCGCTTTCTCTTGCCCCCGGTAATAAACCATCGCGCCGGGCCAAATTACCTGACGGCGCAGCGATTGATCCTCGCCCCTTACCTGCAAATCAGTAGGCTGCAACCCTTGCTTGTATAGCTGTTGATAGAGTTCATCGCGGGTTCGTTGGTCCGGCTGAGCCGATGGGTCTTTGAATTCAAATTCCAGTTTGCCTCCGGATTCCCTTCGCATTTGCTGTAACAAATCCTCGGCGGCATTCCGCAATTTTCGAAAACCAGGGGGGAAATCGCCTTCCAGGTAAACCCGCACAAAAACAACATCCGGCAATTTGTTCATCAAGGAACGGGTATTCGGATGCAATGAATAACGCTGCTCTTCGGTAAGGTCCAAACGAAGGTTCACAAAGGAAACCAATAGATTGACCAAGACGAGGGCTCCCAGTACCAGCAAAAGCCGTACCGTCGACTGCACAGAGTTCAAGACTTTGCTGATCATGTCCGTTGGTCCAGAACCGTTCGGGTCCAGAACAGAAAAAACATAGCCACACTGGCAAAGTAGACCAAATCGCGCAAATCCACGACACCCTTGCTCATGCTCTCAAAATGGGCACCTATGCCCAATTGTTCGATGACCAACAAAGCCGTATTGGGAAGAGGCAAAAACCGCAGGGAATCAAAGGCGGCATACATAAAAAAGCACAGAAAAACCCCCAAAACAAAGGAAACCACCGGATGTTCCGTAACAGCGGATGCCCAAGTTCCAATTCCCGCAAAAACCCCGCCCAGCAAAATCAATCCCAAGTAAGAACCCGCAATTCCTCCCAAGTCCAGGTTACCGACCGGCTCGGCCAAATAATAAAGAGCCGCAACATAACATAAAGTAGGCAAAACGCTAAACAAAACCAAGGCCCAGCCCGCCAAAAACTTACCCAATACCACACCGGTCGTACTGACCGGCCTGGTAAACAAAAGTTCGGCCGTACCGCTTCGCTTTTCCTCCGAAAAAAACCGCATGGTCACCGCCGGAACCAAAAACATCAAAACCCACGGGCCTATAACAAAGAGTTGGTCCAGTTGGGCATAGCCAAATTCAAGAATTGAATAATCCGGAAAAACCCAGATAAACAACCCGGTTATCAACAAAAAAACAACCATGGCGATGTAGGCTACCAGGCTGTTCAAAAAGCCGTTCCATTCTCTACGCCAAATAGCCCACATTATGCAGGAAGGTTTTGGGGCCTGGCGGCCGTTAATTCCCTAAAGACAGATTCCAAATCCTTGGCGGCTGGTTTTTCCATCCGAACCACCCGAAGGCCTTGGGCCACCGACCAATCAAACACCGCCGCCGAGAGATCAACGCCCTCCCCGGCCTCAAGAACGCAACTTTGGGCTGTACGACGATTCAAAGCACGAACCCCTGAAAGGCTAGCCAATTGATTCCAATCCGGTTCACGATCCCATTCCACTTCCAAGCCCCCGTTGCCAATGCGGGAACGTAGGTTTTGGATGGTATCATCGGCCACCAATCGTCCCTTGTGAATAATCAAAACCCGGGGGCACATCCACTCGACTTCTTGCAAGATATGGGTGCTCAACAAAACGGTTTTGTCGGACGCAAGGCCCATGATCAACTCCCGTATCCCTACCAATTGATTGGGATCCAGGCCGGACGTTGGTTCGTCCAAAATCAAAACGCGTGGATCGTGAACCAACGCCTGAGCCAATCCAACCCGTTGACGGTAACCCTTGGAAAGCTGAACAATGCGCTTATGCGATTCCGGTCCCAAACCGGTTTGCTCAATCATCTTTTCGACCCGTCGATGCGGGTTGTCCAATTGATAAAAAGCAGCCACTGAAAGCAAATACTCCCGGACATACATGTCGGTATATAGCGGATTGCTTTCGGGGAGGTATCCCAGGAGCCGTCGCACTTCAAGAGACTCTTTCTCCACGTCCTTTCCTCCCACCAAGGCGGAGCCCCCGTCCGGCTTTAGGTACGAAGTCAGCATTTTCATCGTGGTCGATTTGCCGGCTCCGTTGGGGCCCAGCAATCCAACCACCTGACCGCTGCGGACCTCAAAACTCAAGGCATCCACCGCCTTTTGGGCGCCGTAATGCCGGGTTAGGTTGTTAACAACGATGGACAATGGAAAGAGGTTCTAAAAAGACGATGGTGCTTCGCAGGGAAGGAGGGCAAATTTAAAGCATGGACCCCCACTTGGGTTGAATCAATGCGAGCCGCATCCCGGGATTGGTTCAGTCGTTGGTTTCTGTATTTTGACCCCAAGCGCCCACCACCAACCAAAGGACTCCCAAACAAAGGGGATAAATCAACCACAGGGAAAAACCCATGGCCGCCGGCAACAAACCCAGCACGACCGAAACAACCCCCACGATTAATGCATAAGGCATCTGGGTGCGCACGTGGGCCAAGTGATTGCAAGAAGACGACAACGAACTCATAATGGTGGTATCCGAAATCGGTGAGCAGTGATCCCCCAATACCGCACCGGCCAGGATGGAACTCACCAACTGATAAAAAATCGGCAAGGATTCTTCAACGCCCCAACCTTGGGCCTTGAGCATGGCCCAACCGGCCGGAAGCAACAAGGGGTAGAGAATAGCCATGGTTCCCCAGCTGGTTCCTGTACTAAAGGCAACCAAGGCACCTGCTCCAAAAGCCAAGGCAGGCAACCAAAGCGGAGACCACTGGAGGGCCACCAAGCGATGACTTATATAAGTAGCGGTTTGCAATTCCTCGGTTAACATGGCCAAAGACCAAGCCAATACCAAGATCAAAGAAGCCGGCAACATGGTTTTGAACCCCTGAACGACCGATTCCACGGATTCCTGCAAGCTGAGACTGCGAGCGCCCAATGTAAGCCCCAAGGCCACCGCGCAGCCTGCAAAAGACCCGTACAACAAAGCCTTGAAAGAATCGGCCTGGCCGATAATCGTAGAGCAGCGAACCCAAAACCCTTTGGTGGAATCAGCCCATACGGCCTCATCCCATCCGGTAACGACCAAACCCGCAAGAACCCCAAAAACCACCGTTGCTACCGGTACAAGGGCCATCCAGGCCCGAGGCTTCAAACCTTCTTTCATATCAAATTCATGCGAGTCCCCATCGACTGCTTTAACATCTGATTCAGCCCCTGTGGCGCCCTCGCCACCACTGGATCGCCCGGCCCCCGTAAAATCCCGGCCTGCCCGTGCCGCTCGCTCTGCCGTCAACATCGGCCCAAAATCCCGCCGCCTCCAAATCAAAATAAACATCATCGCCAGCGTTAGCCAGGAATAAAACGAATAGGGAATGGAGGCCATAAAAACCTGATACGGAGCAATATCAATATCTCCAATGTTTTTTAAACCGTCCTTGATATAGCCCAGTTCGGCCCCAATCCATGTTGAAATAAAGGCAATGGAAGCCACCGGGGCAGCCGTCGCGTCCACCAGGTAAGCCAATTTGGCCCTTGATATACGAAGCCGATCGGTGACCGGTCGCATGGTGTTACCAACCAAGAGGGTATTGGCATAATCGTCAAAAAATATAACAATGCCCAAAAACCACGTAACCAATTGACCTGAACGGGTATTATTGGCATACTTCGACAAAAAAACAACCACACCCTGCATGCCACCATTCCGGGACAGCAAGGCCACCATCCCTCCAATCAACATCGAAAAAACCAAAACCGAAAGGTGATCCCGGTCGTACAAAGCGCCCATCACATAGCGATCCATCACCGATACCAATCCGCTCAAAATTCCGCCTGGAAATCCCTGCTGCTCCAGAGCCAATATCCAGGCACCGCTCAAGACCGCCAAAAGCAAAGACATATAAACCTCCTTCAACAAAAGCGCCATCAAAACCGCAACCAACGGCGGTACAATGGACATAACCCCCGGGGCCTTGACGGTTGTCAAGGTGGGCATTTCGGCCCCAAAGGCCTCCAAAACAGGGTTCGCAGCACTTTTCAAAACCCCCAAAGCCAAAAACAGCAGAAGAACGGCCCCTAGGGCCATTCGATAGGTAAAGCGCTTTGTCATACGCTGAAAATTAGCTCCCAGCCCCTTGTTTTGTTCCATAAACATGCTAAAATCGTATGTTTGCGGTCAAATCCGAAGGCGGTGATAGCATTTCTTCAGGGCGAAATTGTTCGCAAAAGCCCCACCCTCCTCTTGCTGAATGTCGGCGGGGTTGGTTACGAAATCCATATATCCTTGCACACCTACGGTTTGTTACCCGAACAGGGAACCTGTAAAATCCTGACCCACTTGAGCATTCGTGAAGATGCCCATGTGCTGTTTGGCTTTGCCGAAGCCAACGAAAAATTAATGTTTCAACATCTCCTGTCCGTGCAGGGAATCGGCCCACAAAGCGCTCGCATGGTGTTGAGTTCAACCTCCCCTTTGGAATTACAAGACGCCATTCGTCGTGGCGCCGTTCACGAAATTCAACGAATCAAGGGCATAGGCCCCAAAACCGCCCAAAGGCTGGTTCTGGACCTTCGAGACCGGGTAACGGCGTTGGATTCCGACGAAACCACCAACGCGGCCTCTCAGACGGGGGCATCCCGTACGAAAGTCCACGAAGAAGCGTTATTAGCCCTTGTCGCTTTGGGTTTTTCACGCCCCGCCATGGAAAAAAGTCTACAGACCATTTTGGCCCAAACCAACGCGCCCTCGGACTCTCAGGGCCTAATCAAAGCCGTATTGCATAGCCTCTAAGGCTGTTTTGGAGCCTATGTTGCCCAAAAACCCTCTTCGAGCCCTCAGCGTCCGGGCCTGGTTCTTAAAGGCCTGGTTCCTGGTTCCTGTTTTGGCCTGGTCTCTGGCCGGCGCGGTTCGCACCTACCAGAACCCCGCTTTGGGGATTGCCTCGTTCTTAGAACCTACCGAACGAAACGAATCCGCTTCCCCAGTCAATACAATCCAGGAAAACCCTCAACCGTACGGGAACCCCAACCCATCCGATTCCCTCCAA